>NZ_JBIUVX010000062.1:0-19845 GCF_044743175.1 Pseudomonas sp. NPDC087690 | reverse complement strand
ATCCCGGGCAGCGAGTTCTGGCCGCACTTCGTGCGTAACCGCTCCGAGCAGTTCGAAGCGCGTGTGGCGATGGTGCAGATCCAGGAATCGAACTCGATCTTCCTGCAGGGCATGGCCGGTTCGCGTATGCCGATCGCCATTGCTCACGGTGAAGGTCACGCCGAGTTCTCCAGCGAAGATGCGCTGCTGGAAGCCGATCTGTCGGGTTGCGTGGCGATGCGTTTCGTCGATAACCATGGCAAGGTCACTGAGTCGTATCCGGCCAACCCGAACGGTTCGCCGCGCGGGATTACCGGTCTCACCAGCCGCGACGGTCGCGTAACGATCATGATGCCGCACCCGGAGCGTGTGTTCCGTGCCGTGCAGAACTCGTGGCGTTCGGAAGACTGGAACGAGGACGCACCTTGGATGCGTATGTTCCGTAATGCGCGGGTCTGGGTTAACTAAGGCCTGTGTACAAGCTAGCGTTTTTTGTTCCTGACAGTCATGTCGAGGTGGTCAAAGGGGCTGTGTTCGCTGCCGGTGGTGGGCGGATCGGTGACTATGACCACTGTGCGTGGCAGGTGCTTGGGTCTGGCCAGTTTCGGCCTTTGGACGGCAGTCAGCCGTTCATTGGCGAGGCTGGGCAGGTTGAGCGGGTTGAGGAATGGAAGGTTGAGCTGGTGGTGGCGGATGAGTTGATCGTGGCTGTTGTGGCGGCGTTGAAGCTCAGTCATCCCTACGAGACGCCGGCTTATGAAGTGTGGCGGCTGGAAGATTTCTGATCTTCCTGGCTGCTGAAACAGGAAACCCGCAGATGAGTGATGGTCTGCGGGTTTTTTGTTGCCCGCGATTTGCTTTTCTGTAGGAGTGAGCCTGCTCGCGATGGCGCCCTTATAGGCGACCATGCTCTGGCTGACTGAGTGAATATCCGTTTCTTCGGGCGTTGCCGCTGGCGGTTTCGCTCTTACAGCGAGTCCCTTTGGCAAACGCCCCAAAGGAACCAAAGGTCTGTGCCCCAACGTTCGGCCCGCTCGCTAAGGCTCGGGGTTCCTTCGCTCTGGGATCCATCCGGGCGCATCGCCTCCGGTTTGCTTCGCTGCACCTCCTCTCGATGCATTTGGCTGCGCCAAACGGTCGCTGCGCTCCCACCCCCGGATAAATCCCTCCACTCAGCCTGCCGACGGGGCCTGTGGATCAAGATCAAGAGCAGGCGAGCTGACACTCGGCCTATTGAGTGGTGAGGAGCACGGGGTTCGACTTTTGATTTGTGTTGGAGCTGCCCCTCATCGGAACGCCGCCCGCCCAGCCCTCTCCCGGGGGAGAGGGAGCCGATTTGTGGGCTTTTCAGGATCTGAATTCGACTCGGTATTTCACGTCAGCGTAGATCCACCAAACACTTCGGTCAGTCCCCTCTCCCTCTGGGAGAGGGGGAGTGAGGGGCTTTTGATCTGTTTCAGGATCTGAATTCGACTCGGTATTTCACGTCGGCGTAGATCCACCCAACACTTCGGTCAGTCCCCTCTCCCTCTGGGAGAGGGCTAGGGTGAGGGTTTGCTTTGGTCTGTTTAGATATGTGTAGAAATAACAGAGTCTTCCCACAAGGTTTTCAGGTTGTCCGTCGGACGCCCGCTCTCTAGTCTTTGCCTGTCGCTGCCAATTCAGCGACCGGGCGTGAGATCCCCGGAAAGCTTGCAACTAGCGCCAACACTACGATAATTGGCGCCAGCTCAATCTGCTGCCTGTGTTATGGCGGCTGTGTGCGGGCAGACTTCGGTCTGGCCGGTTGCCTGCTCCGGTGGATCTCACCCTGCACATAGCTGCCACCTCTTCGCCGCGTGAGATCCGGCGAACGATGGCATCCTCACTTGCAATAGCAGGAGTTGAATTTTGGACAAGCTAATACCAGATCCACCCCCCGAAACCACCACCCCACTCGAAACCACCACCCCACTCGAAACCACCACCCCACTCGAAGCCGCCATCCGCGCCGAAGACTTGGCAAAAAACCGCGAAGCCATCAAACGCGCCCTCGATTTCTACCTCAGCCCTGAACCCGCCAAACCCCGACAACCGAGCACCATGTTCCTCGTCCACCCCAGCGTCGACACCGAAAGCCTGCTCGCCCACGCTTGTGAATCGTTGGCCTCAGCAAACGCCATGGCCAGCAACTTCGCAACCGAGCTAGGCGAATGTTGCTCCTTTCGCTGAAGCCATCGACATGACTCTGAGGTTGAAAATGGAGCTACTTCCCGTCGTCACACCCCGCATCAACACAAGCACCTCGCTGGGGCGGGCGCTGGTATCGATGTTCAAGTCCGTCGAGGCGGAATTGATTGAAGAGAATGCAGCAACTGGAGCGGTCAAGATCATTGTGTTTGGAGGGTGTGCAGTTCACCTCTACACCCATCACCGCATATCTTTGGATGTCGATGCGGAAATCTATGAGGCATGCATTCCGGCAGGATTCGACCTGCGTACGCTGCTGGCGACGGTGCCGGAGCCCTTTGTCGATGAGCTTTCTGCTCGAAAGATGGAGCTGAACTACGACCTGCAATACAACACTAGCTTTGGCCCGATTCATGAGGATTATTGGTCGCGAAGTATTCCCATGTCAGAGTTTTCGCTGGAGTCTCCTCTACACATTCATATGCTGCGCCCGTCGACATAGCCATTACAAAGCTGGGCAGGGCTACAGATCACGATATCGCAGACATCAATGCGCTTCTGAGGTGCGGGTTCATACTGACCAGCGAGCTCCGGCGTCTGGCATTGCAGGCAATTGATGTATATGTTGGCAATAAAGCGCAACCGACCTCGGTATTGAGCAACATTGCAAGACTATCTGGAGAAAGCAGATGACGAAGCTGAATGACGCTCACGTCCTCTCATCCGCATTAGACACTCTCGTTAGAAGCCCTCTGAATCAGGCCGATGACGTTGCACTAGTGAGTGCTGCGAAAGAAGTCTGGTACTCGGATTCAAATGTTGAAAGCGAGGTGAAGGCCTTTCTGAAACATCATAGCGATGACATTGAACGTCGCCGCGCCGCCTACCTGTTGGAGCGATTTACGCGTTTTTCGTGTGTCTCGGATACCCGCGTATTGGAAACGCTTCATGCGCTGGAGCTTTTCGCGCACTCGACACCGAAGCAGGATGTCGCGCCTCAAACAAAGGTTTCATTACGCAATCGCAAAGATGAATTGGCCGTTTCTTGGGGGTTAGCAGAAAGTCTTGGATTGAAGGTTCAAACGTTGATGCCATTTCAGACCCGCCATTACCAAGCGGAACAGCATTCATCCTGAGCCGAATTTGTTGGCGATGAAAAACCCGGCCTAAGCCGGGTTTTTTGTGTCGATTAAACCTTCACACTAACCTCGCTTCGGTTGACCAGGCTTTCAAGCGCCCCACTCAAACTCGCCGCCTTATCCCCCACCAGCAAATGCCAGACCCCGCCATCCAACTGGCTGACACCGTGACACCCCAGATCCTTCAACTGCGCCTCGGACAACGCCTTGCCATCCGCCAATTGCAGGCGAATACGTGTCATCGCAATGCAATCCAGTTGCAGCACATTGTCGCCACCGCCCAACGCATTCAGCCATTGCTGCGCCTCGGAACCGGCAACGGCCATAACTTTCGGCTCATCAACAACAGCGGTTTCAACCAAAACAGCACGCCCCAACGCCGGCATCGCCAGACGAATCTCATCCGCAATGCTGTCCGCCATCGGCCCGACAACCACCTGCAAACTGCCACCTTTACCCGGTCGCACAACCGCCATCGCACCCAGCGCTTTCAGATCAGCATCCGAAGCCTTGTTGCGATCAACCATCTCCAGCCGCAACCGGGTGGTGCAGGCGCCAACCGTCAGCAGATTTTCAGCGCCGCCCAACGCCTTGATGTAAGCACTGGCCCGTTCGTTCTCAGTCAGTACGGCTTTTTCACTAACGGCAACATCCTCACGCCCCGGCGTTTTCAGATTGAAGCGACGAATGCAGAAGTCAAAGACGAAGTAGTAGATCACCGCGTAAGCCAACCCAACCGGGAACACCAGCCAACCATTGGTGGACTTGCCCCAGCCGAGAATCATGTCGATAAAGCCGCCGGAGAAGGTGAAGCCCAAGTGGATGTTCAAGGCATTGGTAATCGCCATCGACAACCCGGTCAGCAGCGCATGCAGCAGATACAGCAGCGGTGCCAGGAACATAAAGGCGAATTCAATCGGTTCAGTCACCCCGGTCAAAAACGAGGTCAGCGCCATTGAAAGAAAGATCCCGCCCATCACCTTGCGGCGTTCCGGCAGCGCATTGCGGTACATCGCCAGGCACGCCGCCGGCAGGCCGAAGATCATCATCGGGAACATGCCAGTCATGAACTGGCCGCCCTTCGGATCACCGGCGAAGTAGCGCGACAGGTCACCCGTCACCAGTGCACCAGTGGTTGGGTCGGTGAAGTTGCCGAACACAAACCACGCCATGTTGTTAAGGATGTGGTGCAGGCCGGTGACGATCAGCAGGCGGTTGAACACGCCAAACACGAACGCGCCGATGCTGCCGCTTTCCATCATCAAGGCGCCGAAGCTGTTGATGCCGTGCTGGATCGGCGGCCAGATGTAGCCGAACACCACGCCCAGACCGACCGCTGCGAACCCGGTGACGATCGGCACAAACCGTCGCCCACCGAAGAACGCCAGATACTCCGGCAGCTTGATGTCTTTGAAGCGGTTGTACAGCGCGCCAGCCATCAGGCCGGCGACGATGCCGGCGAGCATGCCCATGTTGATGCTCGCATCGAGCACCTTCAGCGTGGAGATCATCACCAGGTAACCGATCACCCCGGCGAGGCCGGCGGTGCCGTTGTTGTCCTTGGCGAAACCGACGGCGATGCCGATGGCGAAGATCATCGCCAGGTTGGCGAAGATCACTTGGCCGGCATCGTGAATGATCGCGATGTTCAGCAGGTCAGTGTCACCCAGACGCAGCAACAGGCCGGCAATCGGCAGGATCGCGATCGGCAGCATCAGCGCGCGGCCGAGGCGTTGCAGGCCTTCGATGAAGAGTTGGTACATGGCGTTTGTCCTTGTTGTTTTTGTTAGCGCAGAGGCCAATGTTGATGACAGGCGTGGCGCACGGCGGCGGCGCTGCTCAACTTGAGCAGGTCGCGGCTGAGACGCTGGCATTCGGCTTCGTGCACCTGGCGCACGCGATCCTTGATTTCACCGATCTGCACCGGGCTGACCGACAGTTCGCTGACGCCCAGACCGATCAGCACCGGCGTGGCCAGCGGATCGGAGGCGAGGGCGCCGCAGACGCCAACCCAACGCTTGTGCACCGCCGCGCCTTCGCAGGTCATGGCGATCAGGCGCAGCAGCGCCGGGTGCAGGGCGTCGACGCGGGCGGCCAGACCGGCGTGATCGCGATCCATGGCCAGGGTGTATTGCGACAAATCGTTGGTGCCGATGGAGAGGAAGTCGGCGTGTTCAGCCAGTTGTTCGGCCTGTAATGCGGCGGCGGGGACTTCGATCATCACGCCGATTTCCGGGCGCTGCGTGATGTTCATCTCCAGGCACAACGCTTCAACGCGCTGGCGGATGTGCAGCAGCTCATCCACTTCGGTAACCATTGGCAACAGGATTCGGCAGCGACGCAGCGGGCTGACTTGCAGCAGCGCGCGCAGTTGCTGATCGAGGATTTCCGGGCGGGCCTGAGCCAGACGAATGCCGCGCAGACCGAGCACCGGGTTGGCTTCGATCGGCAGCGGCAGGTAATCGAGTTGCTTGTCGCCGCCGACGTCGATGGTGCGGATGATCACCGACTTGTCGCCCATCGCATCGATCACGGCTTGATAGGCGCAGCGCTGTTCTTCGACATCCGGCGCGGTCTGGCGATCGACGAAGAGAAACTCTGTGCGCAGCAGACCGACACCATCGGCGCCGTTGGCAAAGGCATCTGCCGCTTCACCGCTGGAGGCGACGTTGGCGACGACTTCGATGTGCACGCCATTACGGGTTTCGGCCGGCAGATGAGCTTTTGCCTGTTGAGCATCGCGACGTTGCTGGCGATCAAATTGCGCCTGTTGAACTTCAGCCAAGCGCTCAGCGTTTGGCGTCAGTTCCAGACGACCGCCATCGGCATCGAGCACCACCGATTGACCTTGCGGCTGATCAAGCAATGCCGAACCCAACGCCACCATGCACGGCAGACCTTTGCCGCGAGCGAGAATCGCCACGTGCGAAGTCGCGCCACCTTCGGCCATACACAAACCGGCGACACCTTGGGCGCTAAGTTGCAGCAGATCCGATGGCGTCAGTTCATGTGCAGCAACGATGGCGCCGGCGGGTACATCGTAATTCCACGCCTCGCCGAGCAACGCGCGCAGCACGCGTTGTTTGAGGTCGCGCAGATCATTGGCGCGTTCCGCCAGCAGCGCGCTACCGGTGTGTTGCAGCACTGCACATTGCACATCGATCGACTGGCTCCAGGCGTGAGTCGCCGCAGTGCCTTGTTCGATGGATTGCTGTGCCGCGTCGAGCAGTGCCGGGTCTTCCAGCAACGCCAAGTGTGCGGCGAAGATTGCTTCTTCTTCGGCGTTCTTGTGTTTTTTCGCTTGGGCGAGGGTGCCGTCGATTTCGCTGCTGACCTGTTGCAGTGCAGCTTCAAGCACTTGCTGTTGTTGCAGCGGATCGTGATTGCCCGCGTCCACCGGCAAACTGATCGCGTTCAAGCGAAACAGCGGCCCACCGACGAATCCCGGCGCAGCGCAAACCCCGTGCAACACGCCAGCCTCGGCCGGGCGTTTAAGAGGGGCAACACTGACCGGTGCCGCCGCGCGATGATCATCCGGCAATGCCGTGGCCAACGCCGTGAGCAACGCTTGCAGCGCCGCTTCAGCATCCGGCCCCTGACAGCTGACCTGCACCTCGTCCTGCTCGCCAACCGCCAGGCCCATCAAACCGATCAGGCTGTTGCACGGCGCCGATTTACCGGCGAAGTGCAGTTGCGACTGGCTTTTGAAACCTTGCGCGGTCTGCCGAATCAGCGCTGCCGGGCGCGCATGCAAACCACCGCGATGAGCCACCAACACATGACCGTGAACCTCCGGCCCGCCGACGACTTCAGCGTTCGCTGCCGAACCGTTACGCGCCACAATGTGCAGCAGCGGATCGCCGACTTTCACCGCTTTCAGCGTGATCGGGCGTACCTGAAAATCCTGGCTGTTGGTCAGGATCAACAGGCTGACGAGGCTTTTGCATTGCTGGCCGACTTTGTCCAGGTCATAGCGCAACAACGGCTGACCCTTGGTCACGCGGCCACCGTCCTTGACCAGCATCGAGAAACCTTCGCCGTTCAACTCAACGGTGTCGAGACCCAGGTGCAGGAGGATTTCCGCGCCGTTGTCGGCACGAACGGTGAGTGCGTGGCCGGTGCGGGCGACGTGGATGATCACCCCGGCGCACGGCGAGTACAGCGTGTCGTTGATTGGGTCGATGGCGATGCCGTCACCCATGGCGCCGCTGGCGAACACCGCGTCCGGGACTTTGGCGAGCGTGAGCACCGGGCCGCTGAGCGGGGCGCTGAGGGTCAGCTCTTTATTGTTGTTGTGCATGGCTCGGTCTCATCAGTAATTTCGCTGGCCCTTGTAGGAGCTGCCGAAGGCTGCGATCTTTGATCTTGTTTTCTGTGAATCAAAATCAAAAGATCGCAGCCTTCGGCAGCTCCTACAGGGGTTGTGCATCAATCGACGGTTCTGCATCCGCCGACAGGGTTGAGCATCAATCGGCGGGTTATGCGTCCGCCGATAGGGTTATGCATTGATCAGCGGGTGTCAGTGCGTGCGGGTTACTTTGCTCAGGTGGCGCGGCTGATCCGGGTCCATGCCACGGGCCACGGCCAAACCTGCCGCCATCACGTAGAAACTCTGGATCGCCAGAATCGGGTCGAGGGCCGGGTGTTCGGCGCGGCTCAGGGTCAGATCGCGTTCGCTCACATCGTCCGGCGCGGCCAGCAACACACGGGCGCCGCGTTGACGCATCTCTGCCGCCAGGCTCAACAAGCCAGCCTGTTCAGCGCCACGCGGTGCGAAAACCAGCAGCGGATAGTGTTCGTCGATCAGCGCCATCGGGCCGTGACGCACTTCGGCGCTGCTGAACGCTTCGGCCTGAATCGCCGAGGTTTCCTTGAATTTCAGCGCGGCCTCTTGAGCAATGGCGAAACCGGCACCACGGCCGATCACCATCAATCGCTCGCAATCACGCAGCGCTTCGATGGCCACGCTCCAGTCCTGTTTTGCCGCTTCGCGCAGGCCTTCGGGCAGCGCGTTGCCGGCCTCAAGCAATTCGCTGTCCTCTTTCCAGTGCGCGATCAAACGAGCGCTGGCGCTGAGGGTGGCGATAAAACTCTTGGTCGCGGCGACGCTGCTTTCAGTCCCGGCGAGCAGCGGCACGCTGAATTCACACGCCGCTTCCAGTGGCGAATCCGCAGCGTTGACCATCGATACGCTCAGCGCGCCACGCTTGCGCAACAGACGCAGGCTGTTGACCAGATCCGGGCTCTGCCCCGATTGCGAAAACGCGAACGCAACCTGACCGCTGACCTTCAACGGCGCCTGCTGCATGGTCACCACCGACATCGGTAACGACGCTACCGGCACACCCAGTTGTTGCATGGTCAGGTAGGCGAAGTAGCTCGCCGCGTGGTCGGAGCTGCCGCGTGCGACAGTCATCGCCACTTGCGGCGGCTGACGACGCAGGCGTCCGGCGATCTCGATCATTTGCGGGTCGAGCTGTTGCAGTTGGGCTTGCACGGCCTCGAACGAGGACAGCGCCTCCTCAAGCATTTTTGAAGTCAATGTCTTCTCCTTCGACCATGACGGCGGTCAGTGTGAGTGAGCGATCGAGCCGCACGCAGTCGGCCCAGGCACCTGGTGCAAGGCGCCCGCGTTCGTTGATGCCGAGGTAGTCGGCGGGAAATTGCGACAGGCGCTGCGAGGCCTCGGCGATTGGCAAACCGATCTTCACCAGATTGCGCAGGGCCTGATCCATGGTCAGGGTGCTGCCGGCCAGGGTGCCGTCGGGCAGGCGCACGCCGCCCAGGCATTTGGTCACCGTGTGGCTGCCGAGCTTGTACTCACCGTCGGGCATGCCGGCGGCGGCGGTCGAATCGGTGACGCAATACAGGCACGGGATCGAGCGCAGGGCCACGCGAATGGCGCCGGGATGGACGTGGAGCAAATCCGGAATCAGTTCGGCGAATTTGGCGTGGGCCAATGCCGCACCAACGATGCCCGGCTCGCGGTGATGCAGCGGGCTCATGGCGTTGTAGAGGTGAGTGAAACTGGTCGCGCCAGCCTCCATTGCGGCGACGCCTTCCTCGTAACTGCCGAGGGTGT
The DNA here is from genome assembly GCF_044743175.1 of Pseudomonas sp. NPDC087690. Taxonomy (NCBI): domain Bacteria; kingdom Pseudomonadati; phylum Pseudomonadota; class Gammaproteobacteria; order Pseudomonadales; family Pseudomonadaceae; genus Pseudomonas; species Pseudomonas sp. NPDC087690. The sequence continues at coordinate 10,476 of NZ_JBIUVX010000062.1, read as the reverse complement.
GGCCGATCTGCATGCGCACGCCACGGCTGCTGAGTTCGCGGATCAATCCGTCGTGACCGGCGATTTCCGGGGCGATGGTGATCACGCGGATTGGCGCCAGTGCCAGATACTCTTCGACTTCGGCCATCAACGCGGTGTGGGCGAAGTTCGGTTGTGCGCCGAGTTTGCCGGGGTTGATGTACGGGCCTTCGAGGTGTACGCCGAGGACGCGCGCGGCACCTTTCGGACGCTGTTCGCAGAATTCTCCTACTTCCTTCAGGACGCTGGAAATCTCGGCACTCGGTGCGGTCATGGTGGTGGCCAGCAGCGATGTTGTGCCAAAACGCACGTGGGTTTTGGTAATGGTTTCGAAAGCGCTGGCGCCTTCCATGATGTCTTTGCCGCCACCGCCATGCACGTGCAGATCGATGAAGCCCGGCAGCAGATACGGCAGATCATTGGTTGCCGGATCGCAAGGCATTCCTTCGATCGACACGACTTTGCCGTGTTCGTGGATCAGCCGGCCGCGAATCCAGCCGCTGGCGGTGAGGATGTTGTCTTCGGACATTTTGGTTCTCTCGTTTGGCTCGGCTGCTGATCAGCGGCGAAGCTCTGCAACAAAGTCGTAGTAGTCGTTGCGGCAATAGGTGTCGGTGACTTCAATCGGCGTGTTGTCTTCCAGGTAGCCGACCCGAGTCATCAGCAGCATCGCGGTGCCGGGGGCGATGCCGACCAGCGCGGCGAACTCGTCCGAGGCATTGATCGCCTGGATGTGCTGCAAGGCACGGACGATCGGTTTGCCTATGCCGTCGAGGTATTCGTAGAGTGAATCGCCGACCAATTGCGGCTTGGGCATGATCGAGGCGGGCAGGGTGCTCATCTCGATGGCCATGACCGTGTCATCGGCTTTGCGCAGACGCTTCATGCGCGCGACCTTGTCGTTCGGCGACAGGCTGAGACGGATCAGTTCTTCGTGGGTCGGCAGGGTGATTTCGCGCTCCAGCCATTGCGAGCTGGGCACGAAACCCTTCAAGCGCAGCATCTCGCTGAAACCCGAGAGGCGCGACAGTGGTTGTTCGAGGCGTGGCGTGATGAAGGTGCCTGAGCCTTGCAAGCGGCGGATCAGGCCTTGATCGAGGAGGACTTCCAGCGCCTTGCGTGCGGTGACGCGGGAGATGCCGAGCAACTCGCTGAGATTGCGTTCCGAGGGCATCGCCTGTTCGGCTTTCCACTGTCCTGCATGAATCGCTGCTTCCAGATTGCGTGCCAGTTGCAAGTACAGCGGCGTCGGCTGGGAGTCGTCTGGGCGTAGGGCCTGGAAGTCGTTCATGTAGGTCATTTCCGACGCGAGTATAGGATTGTTGTGGCTCGCTTGTGGGACGAAAATTAATACCACTTGAATACCATGTCAACGCAGGCAATCGGCGGTTTGCCCAATGAAATGGCGGGTTATGCAGGGTCTGGTTTGAAGTGGTATTAAAGGTGGGCTGTAAAAAACAAAAGATCGCAGCCTGCGGCAGCTCCTACAGTGGGAAGTGGTATCACCTCTGTAGGAGCTGCCGCAGGCTGCGATCTTTTGATTTATTTTTTGCGGGTGACCAGCGGTCGCTGGTTACGGGCGGATTTCGACCATCGTGCCGTCCGGCACCAGGCTCCACACTTCGCGCATATCAACGTTGCGCATGGCGACGCAGCCATCGGTCCAGTCGAGGGTGTGGAACAGGTCTTCCGGGGTTTCTTCCGAATCCGGCGTGCCGTGGATCATGATCATGCCGCCAGGCTCGACGCCTTCACGCCGGGCGCGGGCCGAGTCGCTGATGTTCGGGTAGGAAATGTGCATCGACAGGTTGAATTTGTCGCTGGTCTTGCGCCAGTCGATCCAATAAAAACCTTCCGGCGTGCGCTTGTCGCCTTCAATCAGTTTCGGACCTTTTTTCGCGCCCTTGCCCAAGGAGATGCGATAGGTCTTCAGCGGCTTGCCGTCGGCGATCAACTGCAATTGATGCGCCGATTTGAGCACCAGAACTTTCTCGATAAGCGGGGTATTCGCCGGCGTCACGGTGGTCACGAAGGACGCTTGGGAGACGCTAACGAACGACAGGCAGAACAGGACAAGCAACCAGCGCATTGAAACGATTCCCCAGGGAGTGAAGCAAACAGGATTTATGTAGGAGCTGCCGCAGGCTGCGATCTTTTGATTTCTAACCAACAATGACCGGCTGCACCAACGGCGGAATCGACTCCGAACGAACCGGATACTCCTCAACACGCCGATCAGCGAAGAAGCATTCTAGGGTACGCCCCACCGTGCGGAAAGCCAGCTCGTCCCAAGGAATGTCGGCTTCGTCGAATAGTTGCACTTCGAGGCTCTCGGGGCCCGCAGCAAAGTCGAGATCCACCAGTTCGGCGCGGAAGAACACATGCACCTGACTGATGTGCGGCACGTCGATCAACGTATAGATGCTCAGGTTACGCACCCGGGCGCAGGCTTCTTCAGCCGTTTCACGCACGGCGGCTTGTTCGATGGTCTCGCCGTTCTCCATGAAACCGGCAGGCAACGTCCAGTAACCGAGGCGCGGCTCGATGGCGCGACGGCAGAGCAGCACCTTCGTGCCCCAGGTCGGCACGCAGCCGGCGACGATATTGGGGTTCTGATAGTGAATGGTCTGACAGCTGTCACAAACAAATCGCAGCCGCGAATCGCCTTCGGGAATGCGCTGGGTGACCGGTTTACCGCAGTGGCTGCAAAAATTCATGCTGGGCTTCCTGAATGCTGCGCCTATCTTGGCGTGCAGCGGTGCCGGTCGGCAAGTTGTCGTTTCGCGACACGACAGGTTTCCGGGGCTTGGGCACTCGCAATGATTGGTGCATGATGCAGAGTAAGGCACAGATCGAGAACACTCATGCTGGACGAGCTACTGCATCGGGTAAGCAACCACACACCGCGCACGCTGGAAACCGACACACGTTTCCCCGAGGCCGCCGTTCTGGTGCCGATCACCCGCAGTGACGAGCCGGAACTGGTGCTGACCCTGCGCGCCAGCGGCCTCTCGACCCACGGCGGCGAAGTCGCTTTCCCTGGTGGGCGCCGCGATCCGGAAGACCCGGATCTGATCTTCACCGCCCTGCGTGAAGCCGAAGAGGAAATCGGTTTGCCGCCCGGGTTGGTCGAAGTGATCGGCCCGCTCAGCCCACTGATTTCCCTGCACGGCATCAAGGTCACGCCTTATGTCGGTGTGATTCCCGATTTTGTCGAATATCGCGCCAATGATGCCGAGATTGCCGCTGTCTTCAGCGTGCCGCTGGAATTCTTCCGTAAAGACCCTCGCGAGCATACCCATCGCATCGACTATCAGGGGCACAGTTGGTACGTGCCGAGCTACCGCTTTGGCGAATACAAAATCTGGGGCCTGACGGCGATCATGATCGTCGAGTTGATCAACCTGCTCTATGACGCGAAAATCAGCCTGCACCAACCGCCGAAAAGTTTTATCAACACCTGAAGCCGTCGTTCGAACGGCCATTCACCGTGAGCCCTGAGGAAAACAAGATGAAATACCGCTTGGGCGACGCCCGTGTCGAGACCCATCCACAGAGCTGGGTCGCCCCCAATGCCGTGCTGGTGGGCAAGGTCAAACTGGAAGAAGGCGCCAACGTCTGGTTTAACGCCGTGCTGCGTGGTGACAACGAATTGATCTTGATCGGCAAGAACAGCAACGTCCAGGACGGCACCGTGATGCACACCGACATGGGCTATCCGCTGACCATCGGCACCGGCGTGACCATCGGCCACAATGCGATGCTGCATGGCTGTACCGTCGGCGATTACAGCCTGATCGGCATTAACGCGGTGATTCTCAACGGCGCGAAGATCGGCAAGAACTGCATCATCGGCGCCAACTCGCTGATCGGCGAAGGCAAGGAAATTCCCGATGGTTCGCTGGTCATGGGTTCGCCGGGCAAGGTTGTGCGCGAGCTGACCGAGGCGCAGAAGAAGATGCTTGAGGCCAGCGCCGCCCACTATGTGCATAACTCGCAGCGTTACGCGCGCGACTTGGTTGAGCAGGAAGAATGAACACGCCAGAAAGACCCGTCGCCTCGCCGTGCGTGAATATTTGTGCGCTGGATGAGCAGGATATTTGCACCGGCTGCCAGCGTACGGTGGAAGAGATTACCCGCTGGGGCCGCATGAGCAACGACGAGCGCCGCGTGGTGCTGGGGTTGTGTCATGAGCGGGCGAAGGCGAGTGGGCTGGTGTGGATGATCCCTTCGAAATCGTGAACGGCTAGAGATTGCCCTCACCCTAACCCTCCCGAAACGTCGGACCGCCCATTGGGAGAGGGGACTGACCGAGGTGTCTTACGCTATACGCCGACCTGACATGTCGAGTCGGACTCAAGATTTGAAAGGCCCCCAATAGGCTCCCTTTCCCCCTCGCCTGAAGGGAGAGGGAGCGACCGCGTTGATTGCTCGGGTCGCACCGACCTGGGTTATCGAGTCGAACTCGGGAGTCGATTCAACGAAGTTCTGCTCCCTTTCCCCCTCGCCCCCCATGGGGGAGAGGGCTGGGGTGAGGGGGTGGCTCTTGATCTGCGGGTCCAGTAATCTGTGCGCCAATCTGCCAGGTCGCCTCCATGATTTTCCTCATCGCCTACATCAGCAGCGTCGTGCTGATCAACTTCGCCTTTTCCACCGCGCCACACCTGGACATCATCTGGTCGGCCTGGGGTGGCCTGGTATTCATACTGCGCGACATGGTGCAAACCCGCTTCGGTCACGGTGCGCTGGTGGCGATGCTGGCGGCGTTGGTGTTGTCTTACGTCACCTCCGATCCTTCCATCGCATTGGCCAGCGCCACGGCGTTCGCGGTGTCGGAAATCATCGACTGGCTGGTGTTCAGCGTCACCAAACGGCCGTTGCGCGACCGTTTGTGGATCAGTTCGGCGCTGAGTATTCCCCTCGATACCTTTATCTTCTTCGGCATGATCGACCTGCTGACGCCGCCGGTGATCATCACTGCGCTGCTGTCGAAATTCGCGGGTGTCACCGCCGTTTGGCTGATCATGGCCTGGCGTGAGCGCAAACAGGCCGTCGCCGGCTGAAGCCAAAGCCTCGGGTTCATGTAAAATGCCGCGCTTTCTCCCCATGGAAAGCGCGTCTGGCGTTGCTTTCCTCGATGATCCGCTTCTTTGAGGACCTGAGATGACCCGTATCGGAACTCCATTGTCGCCGACCGCGACCCGCGTATTGCTGTGTGGCTGTGGTGAGTTGGGCAAGGAAGTGGTGATCGAGCTGCAACGCCTGGGCGTTGAAGTGATCGCCGTTGACCGCTACGCCAACGCGCCGGCCATGCAAGTTGCGCATCGCAGCCACGTGATCAACATGCTCGACGGCGCTGCCCTGCGCGCAGTGATCGAAGCCGAAAAACCGCACTTCATCGTGCCGGAAATCGAAGCCATCGCCACCGCCACGCTGGTCGAACTGGAAGCCGAAGGCTTCACCGTGATCCCGACCGCGCGCGCGGCGCAATTGACCATGAACCGTGAAGGCATTCGTCGTCTGGCCGCTGAAGAGCTGGATCTGCCGACCTCGCCGTACCACTTTGCCGACACCTTCGAGGACTACAGCAAAGCCGTTGAAGACCTGGGCTTCCCATGCGTCGTCAAACCGGTGATGAGTTCGTCGGGCAAAGGCCAGAGCTTGCTGCGCAGCGCCGATGACGTGCAGAAAGCCTGGGATTATGCGCAAGAAGGCGGTCGCGCCGGTAAAGGTCGGGTGATCATCGAAGGTTTCATCGATTTCGATTACGAAATTACCCTGCTGACCGTGCGCCACATCGGCGGCACCACGTTCTGTGCGCCGGTCGGTCACCGTCAGGAGAAGGGCGACTATCAGGAATCGTGGCAGCCGCAAGCCATGAGCCCGATTGCCCTGGCTGAGTCCGAGCGCGTTGCCAAAGCGGTGACTGAAGCGCTGGGTGGCCGTGGTCTGTTCGGCGTTGAGCTGTTCATCAAGGGTGATCAGGTGTGGTTCAGCGAAGTCTCGCCGCGTCCGCATGACACTGGTCTGGTTACATTGATTTCGCAGGATCTGTCGCAGTTCGCTCTGCACGCTCGCGCGATTCTGGGCCTGCCAGTGCCGTTGATCCGTCAGTTCGGGCCTTCGGCTTCTGCGGTGATTCTGGTGGAAGGGCAGTCGACCCAGACCGCATTCGCCAATCTGGGTGCTGCGTTGAGCGAGCCCGATACGGCGCTGCGTCTGTTTGGTAAACCGGAAGTGAATGGCCAGCGCCGTATGGGCGTGGCGCTGGCGCGGGATGAGTCGATCGAGGCTGCGCGTGCCAAGGCGACCCGTGCTGCTCAGGCTGTTGTCGTAGAACTCTAAACCGAGTCGCGCCCATCGCGAGCAGGCTCACTCCTACAGTTGGAATGCGTTCCCCTGTAGGAGTGAGCCTGCTCGCGATGGCGGCCTATCAGGCAACCCGATTCAGATCGTTATCCCTCGTCTCTTTCAGACACAACACCGCAATCAAACTCAGCACTGCCGCCGCCGATACATACCCGCCGACATAACTCAAACCCCCCATTGCCACCAGTTTCTGCGCAAAGAACGGCGCCGCCGAGGCCCCGACAATGCCGCCCAGGTTATACGCCGCCGAAGCGCCGGTATAACGCACGTGGGTCGGGAACAGCTCTGGCAACAGCGCCCCCATCGGCGCGAACGTCACGCCCATCAAGAACAGCTCAATGCACAGAAACAGCGCTACGCCCCAGGTCGAACCCTGAGTCAGCAGCGGCTCCATCAGAAACCCGGAAAGTATCGCCAGCACGCCACCGATGATCAGCACCGGTTTGCGTCCATAACGGTCGCTGGCCCAAGCGGACAGTGGTGTGGCGGCAGCCATGAACAGCACGGCAAAACACAGCAGCCCAAGGAATGTTTCGCGACTGTAGCCGAGCGTGGAAACTCCATAGCTGAGGGAGAATACCGTCGAGATATAGAACAGCGCATAACACACCACCATCGCCGCTGCGCCCAACAAGGTTGGCGCCCAGTACTGGCTGAACAGCTCGACCAGCGGCACCTTCACCCGTTCCTGCCGAGCGACGGCATTGGCGAATACCGGGGTTTCATGCAGCTTCAAACGCACATACAAACCGACCATCACCAGCGCTGCGCTGAGCAGGAACGGAATGCGCCAGCCCCAACTGCGAAATTGCTCGTCATCGAGGGTCATGGCCAGGGTCAGAAACAAGCCGTTGGCCGCGAGAAAACCAATGGACGGGCCGAGCTGCGGGAACATGCCGAACCACGCGCGTTTGCCCTTTGGCGCGTTTTCCGTGGCGAGCAGGGCGGCACCGCCCCATTCGCCGCCCAATCCCAGGCCCTGACCAAAACGCAGCACGCACAATAGAATCGGTGCCCACGCGCCGATGGTGGCGTAACCCGGCAGCACGCCAATCAGCGTTGTACATACGCCCATCAACAGCAAGGATGCCACCAGCGTCGACTTGCGCCCGATACGGTCACCGAAGTGGCCGAACAGCGCCGAGCCCAGCGGTCGGGCAAGGAAGGCGATACCGAAAGTAAGAAACGCCGAGAGCATCTGCGCGGTGCCGGACGTCTGCGGAAAGAACACCGGCCCGATCACCAGCGCGGCCGCCGTGGCGTAAACATAGAAATCGTAGAACTCGATCGCGGTGCCGATAAAACTCGCTGTCGCCACGCGGGTGGCGGAGTTGGTCGGTTGGGCAGGCGCGGTGTCGCTGTAAGCGGTACTGGTCGTCATGCGGTGATCCCTGACAGTCATGAGCTCCGTTGGAGCGAATTATTATGGTCGAACACCCAGGGATGTGGGATGAGGCGCGGTCGCTGTTTCAGGTAGGAACAGTCGCCGGAGTGCAGCGGAAATGGCCGAAACCTGTTGTGTGCGGGGTAAGCACGAGGCTCGGCGGCGCTTGGGTAAGCGCCTCGATTATAGGAAGGGGGCTAACGATTGAACAAGAGCAAAAAGTCGTCTATCGGGCAGGCATCAGAGCAGGCACAGACGAGGTATGCCAGATCAACACCTTGCTCACCCGGTTCTCCTCGGTCTCGAGAATCTCCAGGCGATAACGGCCGATCTTCAAGCAAACCGCACTCTCGGGAATCGTCTCCAGCGCTTCAGTCACCAACCCGTTCAGCGTTTTCGGCCCGTCGCTCGGCAAATGCCAGCCCAGGCACTTGTTCAATTCACGGATCGAAGCGGTGCCATCAATCACCATTCGTCCATCGGGCTGCGTATGAATATGCGGGTTATCGAGGCTGTGCTCACTTTCAAATTCGCCAACGATCTCTTCGAGAATATCTTCCAGCGTGACGATACCAAGCACTTCGCCGTACTCGTCGACTACCATGCCCAGCCGTCGCTGTTGCTTGTGGAAGTTCAGCAGCTGCAGTTGCAACGGTGTGCTTTCCGGTACGAAGTACGGCTCGTAACTTGCCGCCAGCAGGGTTTCACGAGTCAAATCGGCATTGTTCAGCAGATGACGGATCTGCCGGGTATTGAGCACCGCTTCAACCTGATTGATGTCGCTGTGAAACACCGGCAGGCGCGTGCGCTTGTTATGGCGCAGTTGTTCAATGATCTCTTCGATCGAATCGTCGAGGTTGATGCCGTCGACATCACTGCGCGGCACCAGAATGTCGTTGACGGTGATGTTGTCCAGCGCGTGGATGCCTGAAACCGGATGTGCATGAACCGGGTGCTCGGGGTCATCGTGACGATCGGAAGGGGCATCGTCTTCGCTTTGCTGTACCACTTGCACTTTGCGCACGAACGGACGCATCAGCAGGCTGCTGATACGGCTGAACAGCCAGGCAAGCGGATAAACGACCTTCAGTGGTACTGCCAACAGGGAGTTACCGAAAGCCAGCACGGCATCGGGGTAGCGCCGGGCGACGGTGCGCGGGAAGTAATCGGCGAACACCAGCAGGATCGCGCCGCCCACCAGGCACGCCGCCCACGGGCCGTTTTCTTCACAGAGGAAAATCGCCAGCAGCGTCGCGATCACCACAGCAAGCGCACGGCACAGGGTGTTGCAGAGGATCAGGCTGTCGAGCGGGAAGCCCAGTTTCGCCAGCGGTTTATCGCTGGCGCGTGAGGCCGTGCGTTGCGCAAGCAGGTGTTGCTGCGCGATTTCGACGGCGGTAAACAGCCCTGACCATAAAATCAGCAGGACAAATACCGCGAGCATCGGCCCTAGGGGCAAACCGTCCATTTATGCCGCCCGTCAGATGTGCAGGATGTATTCGCGAACCAGTTTGCTGCCGAAATACGCCAACATCAGCAGGCAGAAACCGGCGAGGGTCCAGCGGATCGCCTTGTGACCGCGCCAGCCGAGACGGTTGCGGCCCCACAGCAGCACGCTGAACACGATCCAGGCCAGGCAGGCCAGCAGGGTCTTGTGCACCAGGTGCTGGGCGAACAGGTTCTCGACGAACAGCCAGCCGGAAATCAGCGACAGCGACAGCAGCGTCCAGCCGGCCCAGAGGAAACCGAACAGCAGGCTTTCCATGGTTTGCAGCGGCGGGAAATTCTTGATCAGCCCGGACGGGTGCTTGTGCTTGAGTTGGTGGTCTTGCACCAATAGCAGCAAGGCCTGGAACACCGCGATGGTGAACATGCCGTAGGCGAGGATCGACAACAGAATGTGCGCGAGGATGCCCGGCTCTTCGTCGATGATCTGCACCGTGCCGGTGGGCGCGAACTGCGCCAGCAACACCGTGACCGCGCCGAGCGGGAACAGCAGCACCAGCAGGTTTTCCACCGGGATTCGTGAACAGGCGATCAGGGTCAGGGCAATCACCGCCGCCGCGATCAGGCTCGAGGCGCTGAAGAAGTCCAGGCCCAGACCGATCGGCGTCAACAAGTGAGTGAGCAGACTGGCGGCGTGGGCCACCACGGCGAGCGCACCGAGGCTGACCAGCAGGCGCTTGTTCGCCTTGGCGCCGGTGGCCAGGCGGGTGCTCTGATAAAGGGTCGCAGCGGCATATAGAAGGGCGGCGGCGAGGGTGGTCAATAAACTGGGTGACAAGGGGAGCATAAATCCTGTTAGGCAAGCCCGAAAGGGGCTGAGTTTGGCATAGAACCGCCATCGCACGAAAGACTCAGGAAGCTGACAGCGAGGTGTCCGCCAGCCGCAGTCTTCGCTATAATCCGCGACCTGCCCACGCCGCAGGCTCGCCGAGCACATGTTGATTCCGGTCTGGGCCGCCATTATCCCGGTCTACACAGGGCCTGAAAGGATCGCGCATTGTTTGAAAACTTAACCGACCGTCTCTCGCAGACGCTGCGCCATGTCACCGGCAAGGCGAAGCTGACCGAGGACAACATCAAAGACACCCTGCGTGAAGTGCGCATGGCGTTGCTCGAAGCCGACGTCGCCCTGCCGGTGGTCAAGGTCTTCGTCAATTCGGTCAAGGAGCGCGCTGTCGGCACCGATGTGTCGCGCAGCC
>NZ_JBIUVX010000061.1:0-20283 GCF_044743175.1 Pseudomonas sp. NPDC087690 | reverse complement strand
TACCTATGGTTTCGGTCTACGTGGGCACCGAAAATGATCGGTTGCGGTTTTTTGGCGCTCGAGGAGTGGTGTTTTGCCGAGCTAGCGCGCGGTCGACGGATCGCCGGCCAGCAGCAGTTTCACGTTGTCATCGTTGAGGTTGTTGACGCGTTTGATCGCCTCGCCGATGAAGGTTTCGACGTCAGCCGAGTGCTGGCGGATCGGCGCGAGCAGGGCTTCGGCGGCGATTTTTTCCGGGCCTTCGATGGCGATGCTGTCGCGGAAGGTCGGGCCTTTGATCTTGGTTTTTTCCGCGGTGTAACGCTTGGTCAGCACCAGACGGTAATAAAGCGTCTGGTTGCCCTTCGCGCGACGGGCCGACCAGGTCACCTTGCGGTTGCCGTCGACGCGGTTCACGGCGACGCCGTAGTTATTGGAGATAAAGCTTTCGTTGAGGCTGACGTAATCGCGGCTCAATGGCGGCACGAACATCTGGATCTTCACCGGATCCTTGGTGCTGGCGACGAACTCGACCTTGGCGTCGATGTTCCACAAGTCGTCGGTCGCATCTTCGGTCACCGGGATGCCGAGTACGAAAATCTGATAGGCCGTAACCGAAACGCCCAGCAGCACCAGAATGGTGATCAGGATTTTCAGGTGGAAGGTTAGAGAACGCATGGAAATTACTCGGCGGTATGAGCGGCGATGGTGCAGGCGGGTTTGCCGGCAGCGTATTTAAGGCTTGGATCGACCAGCGCATCGAAGCGTTTCAGCGCCTCGGAGCCAATCAAAAGCGGGTATTGGAACGCACTTCGGTCGGTCAGGTTCACTTCGATGCTGCGCATTGCCGTGCCCATGCAGATATCCAGCTCGATCACCGGACGGGCGGTGTACTTCTTGCCTTCTTCCGGGTCGTAGTCGCCGGCACGGCGCTTGATCTTGCTGACCCGGGCCAGTGGCCGTTCGATCGGGTGCGAATGCGCGGCGTCGATGGCCAGGTAGAAACGTACCCAGGACTCGCCGTTGCGTTTGAAGCGTTTAATGTCGCGGGCACTCAGCGAGGCGGTTTTCGCGCCGGTATCGAGTTTGGCCGCAACTTCGAGATTGATGCCGTCAAGCGAAGCGTATTCGTTGAGGCCGTACACGGTTTTTTCCCCCGCGGCGGCAAGGCCGGGCAGGCAAAACAGGGCAAAGAATGTGGGGAAGGGCTTGAGTCTCATAAATCCTGGTGCGCAGCGTTCCGTTTTCGGTTCAGGTCCTTGGCAAAACTTGCGCAAGGCCCTTCGTGTGCCTATCAGCTTTTTATGACAAGCCGTACAAATGGCCAGCAAATGCGGGCGGCATTCTAGCACGGTGGGTTTATGGCGCCAGCGCTTGGGCCGGTCTATAAAAGATCAAAAGATCGCAGCCTTCGGCAGCTCCTACATTGGATTTGCGTGCGCCCTGTAGGAGCTGCCGACGGCTGCGATCTTTTAAGGTTATTAGACGATTGTCGACAATACCCATTTATCCTTTGACTGATGCGGGCGAATTGGCTAGTTTTTGCCGCATTGGATTTAAAGGTGTCGACAATCATGCTGGATCAACTCGATCCCCCGGTCATTAGCGGCGACGATTCCGAGACGCTTTCGGAAAACGTCTTCCGGCGCATTCAAGCGGCCATCGTCAAAGGCGAGATCGCCCCGGGCAGCAAGATCTCCGAGCCGGAGCTGGCGCGCACCTACGGCATCAGCCGCGGGCCGTTACGTGAGGCGATCCATCGTCTCGAAGGCCAGCGCCTGCTGGTGCGCGTACCGCACGTCGGCGCACGCGTGGTATCGCTCAGCCATGCCGAATTGCTCGAACTCTACGAAATCCGCGAATCCCTCGAAGGCATGGCCTGCCGTCTGGCGGCCGAGCGCATGAGCGTCGAAGAAATCGACGAACTGCGCCGCGTGCTGGAGACCCATGAGCGCGACGCGGCGTTTCAGGCTGGCGTCGGTTACTACCAGCAGGAAGGCGATTTCGATTTCCACTACCGGATCATCCAGGGCAGCGGCAACCGTACGTTGACGCAGATGCTCTGCGGCGAGCTGTATCAACTGGTGCGCATGTACCGCATCCAGTTTTCCACCACACCGAACCGCCCGCGCCAGGCGTTTGCCGAACACCACCGGATTCTCGATGCCATCGCCGACCGTGACGGCGAACTCGCGGAATTGTTGATGCGCCGTCACATCGGCGCCTCGAAACGCAACATTGCCCGTCATTACCAGGACGGCGCCCACAATAAGACAGCCACTGAACGAGGTGAGTCATGAGTTCCAAGCACAGCACTCCAGGCCAGCGTTTCCGCGATGCGGTCGCCAGCGAGCATCCATTGCAGGTGGTCGGCGCGATCAACGCCAACCACGCGCTGCTGGCCAAGCGCGCCGGTTTCAAGGCGATCTACCTGTCCGGTGGCGGGGTGGCCGCAGGCTCGCTCGGCGTGCCGGACCTGGGTATCACCGGCCTGGATGACGTGCTGACCGACGTGCGCCGTATCACCGACGTTTGCGATCTGCCGCTGCTGGTCGATGTGGACACCGGTTTCGGCTCGTCGGCATTCAACGTGGCGCGCACCGTCAAATCGATGATCAAGTTTGGCGCGGCGGCGATTCACATTGAGGATCAGGTTGGCGCCAAGCGTTGTGGCCACCGTCCGAACAAAGAGATCGTCAGCCAGCAGGAAATGGTCGACCGCATCAAAGCCGCCGTCGATGCCCGCACCGATGACAGCTTCGTGATCATGGCGCGCACCGATGCGCTGGCGGTGGAAGGTCTGGAATCGGCACTCGATCGCGCTGCCGCGTGCATCGAGGCCGGCGCCGACATGATCTTCCCGGAAGCCATCACCGAACTGGAGATGTACAAGCTGTTCGCCAACCGCGTGAAAGCGCCGATTCTGGCCAACATCACCGAGTTCGGCTCAACACCGCTTTACACCACCGAGCAACTGGCCGGCGCCGACGTGTCGCTGGTGCTCTATCCGCTGTCGGCGTTCCGCGCGATGAACAAGGCGGCGGAAAACGTCTACACGGCGATCCGTCGCGACGGCACGCAGCAGAATGTCATCGACACCATGCAGACTCGCATGGAGCTCTACGATCGCATCGATTACCACACCTTCGAGCAGAAGCTCGATGCGTTGTTTGCCGCGAAGAAATAAAGATCAAAAGATCGCAGCCTGCGGCAGCTCCTACACAGATCCCTGTAGGAGCTGTCGAGTGCAACGAGGCTGCGATCTTTTCGCCACACTCCCTAACAAATTCAAGATTGGAGAACACAATGGCCGAAGCAAAAGTACTCAGTGGCGCCGGGCTCCGTGGCCAGGTTGCCGGGCAAACCGCACTGTCCACCGTGGGCCAGGCCGGTGCCGGGCTGACCTATCGCGGCTACGACGTGCGCGAACTGGCAGCCGATGCACAATTTGAAGAAGTCGCGTACCTGCTGCTCTACGGCGAACTGCCGACCCAGGCACAACTCGACGAATACCAGAGCAAGCTGAGCAAGCTGCGCGACCTGCCGCAAGCGCTGAAGGAAGTGCTCGAACGCATCCCCGCCGACGCCCACCCGATGGACGTGATGCGCACCGGTTGCTCGTTCCTTGGCAATATCGAACCGGAGAAAGACTTCTCCGAGCAGCGCGACAAGACTGACCGCCTGCTCGCCGCGTTCCCGGCGATCATGTGCTACTGGTATCGCTTCAGCCACGACGGCAAGCGCATCAATTGTGTCAGCGACGAGCCGACCATTGGCGGCCACTTCCTGCATCTGTTGCACGACAAGAAGCCAAGCGAACTGCACGTCAAAGTGATGAACGTCTCGCTGATCCTTTACGCCGAGCACGAATTCAACGCCTCGACCTTCACCGCCCGCGTCTGCGCCTCGACGTTGTCCGATCTGTATTCCTGCGTCACCGCCGCCATTGGTTCGCTGCGCGGCCCGCTGCACGGTGGCGCCAACGAAGCAGCGATGGAAATGATCGAACGCTTCTCGTCGCCGGAAGAGGCGATCAAAGGCACCCTCGGCATGCTTGAGCGCAAGGACAAGATCATGGGCTTCGGCCACGCGATCTATAAGGACAGCGATCCACGCAACGAAGTGATCAAAGGCTGGGCGAAACAGCTGGCTGACGAAGTCGGTGACAAGGTGCTGTTCCCGGTTTCCGAAGCCATCGACAAGACCATGTGGGAACAGAAAAAACTCTTCCCGAACGCCGATTTCTACCATGCCTCGGCGTACCACTTCATGGGCATTCCGACCAAGCTGTTCACGCCGATCTTCGTTTGCTCGCGCCTGACCGGCTGGGCTGCGCACGTGTTCGAACAGCGCGCCAACAACCGCATCATCCGTCCAAGCGCCGAGTACGTCGGCGTTGAACAGCGCAAGTTCGTGCCAATCGAACGTCGCTGAAATGGTGAGGGCCGAATACTGATCTCGAAGCTCACCTAAATCCCTGTGGGAGCTGGCTTGCCAGCGATGACGGCGTCACATCCAACAATGATGCTGACTGACCCACCGCTATCGCTGGCAAGCCAGCTCCCACAGGGTTCAGTGTGAATTTCGAAGTCGGTGCCAGGCATCATCCTTGCAACCACCGTGCCCCGAGTCCTGACCCGATGAACACAGAATTGCGCAAAACCCTGCCCGGCAGTCCTCTGGATTATTTCGACGCTCGCGCGGCTGTCGAAGCGATCCAGCCCGGCAGTTACGACACCCTGCCGTACACCTCCCGCGTGCTGGCGGAAAACCTCGTGCGTCGCTGCGACCCGGCCACGCTCACCGATTCCCTCAAGCAACTGATCGAACGCAAACGCGACCTCGACTTCCCGTGGTTCCCGGCGCGTGTGGTCTGCCACGATATTCTCGGCCAGACCGCGCTGGTCGACCTCGCTGGCCTGCGCGACGCGATCGCCTTGCAGGGCGGTGACCCGGCGCAAGTCAACCCGGTAGTGCCGACGCAATTGATCGTCGACCATTCGCTGGCGGTGGAAGCGGGCGGTTTCGACAAGCAGGCGTTCGAGAAAAACCGCGCCATCGAAGACCGGCGCAATGAAGACCGTTTCCACTTCATCAACTGGACCAAAAAGGCTTTCAAGAACGTTGATGTGATCCCGCCGGGCAACGGCATCATGCACCAGATCAACCTGGAGAAAATGTCGCCGGTGATCCAGGTGCGTGAAGGCGTCGCGTTCCCTGACACCTGCGTCGGCACCGACAGCCACACCCCGCACGTCGATGCGTTGGGCGTGATCGCCATCGGCGTTGGCGGCCTTGAAGCCGAGAGCGTGATGCTCGGTCGCGCGTCGTGGATGCGTCTGCCGGAAAGCGTTGGCGTCGAACTGACCGGCAAGCTGCAACCGGGCATCACCGCCACCGACATGGTGCTGGCGCTGACCGAATACCTGCGCAAACAGAAAGTCGTCGGCGCATGGCTGGAGTTCTTCGGCGAAGGCGCCGCTGCGCTGACCCTCGGCGACCGCGCGACCATTTCCAACATGGCCCCGGAATACGGCGCTACGGCGGCGATGTTCTACATCGATCAGCAGACCATCGATTACCTGAAACTCACCGGTCGTGAAGATCAGCAAGTGCAGCTCGTCGAGCAGTACGCCAAGCTCACCGGCCTCTGGGCCGACAGCCTGAAAGGCGCGCAATACGAGCGTGGCCTGACTTTCGATTTGTCCTCGGTGGTGCGCAACATGGCTGGCCCGAGCAACCCTCACGCTCGCGTTGCGGTGTCGGATCTGGCGGCCAAAGGCATCTCCGGGCAGTGGGATGACGTGCCGGGGCAAATGCCTGACGGCGCGGTGATCATCGCCGCCATCACCAGTTGCACCAACACCAGCAACCCGCGCAACGTCATCGCTGCCGGCCTGCTCGCGCGCAACGCCAACAAGCTCGGCCTGACCCGCAAACCGTGGGTGAAATCCTCGCTGGCACCGGGTTCGAAAACCGTGGCGCTGTACCTCGACGAAGCAGGGTTGACCACGGAGCTGGAGCAGCTCGGTTTCGGCGTCGTCGCCTTCGCCTGCACCACTTGCAACGGTATGTCCGGCGCGCTGGATCCGCTGATCCAGCAAGAAATCATCGACCGCGATCTGTACGCCACCGCTGTGCTCTCGGGCAACCGCAACTTCGATGGCCGCATCCACCCGTACGCCAAACAAGCGTTCCTCGCGTCGCCGCCGCTGGTGGTGGCGTACGCCATCGCCGGGACCATCCGTTTCGACATCGAGAAGGATGTGTTGGGCGTGGTCGACGGCAAAGAAATCCGCCTGAAAGACATCTGGCCGAGCGACGAAGAAATCGACGCCGTGGTGAAGTCTTCGGTCAAGCCTGAGCAGTTCCGTCAGGTCTACATTCCAATGTTCGCCGTCCATGAAGACACCGGCCCGAAGGTTACGCCGCTGTACGACTGGCGCGAGATGAGCACCTACATCCGCCGTCCGCCGTACTGGGAAGGCGCACTGGCCGGCGCGCGTCCGCTGAAGGGTATGCGCCCGTTGGCGGTGCTGCCGGACAACATCACCACCGATCACCTGTCGCCCTCCAACGCGATCATGCTCGACAGCGCCGCCGGCGAATACCTGGCGAAAATGGGCCTGCCGGAAGAGGACTTCAACTCCTACGCAACGCACCGTGGTGACCACTTGACCGCACAACGCGCGACGTTCGCCAACCCGAAACTGTTCAACGAAATGGTCGTGGAAAACGGCAAGGTCAAACAGGGTTCGCTGGCGCGGGTCGAGCCGGAAGGCAAGGTCATGCGCATGTGGGAAGCCATCGAAACTTACATGGAACGCAAGCAGCCGCTGATCATCATCGCCGGCGCCGATTACGGTCAGGGTTCGTCCCGCGACTGGGCGGCGAAAGGCGTGCGTCTGGCCGGTGTCGAGGCGATTGCCGCTGAAGGTTTCGAGCGCATTCACCGCACCAACCTGGTGGGCATGGGCGTGTTGCCGCTGGAGTTCAAAGCGGGCACCGACCGTCACACCCTGGCCATCGACGGCAGCGAAACCTACGACGTGATCGGTGAGCGCAAACCGCGCGCGGATCTAACCTTGGTGATCCATCGCAAGAATGGCGAGCGCGTTGAGGTGCCGGTGACTTGCCGTCTGGATACCGCTGAAGAAGTGTCGATCTACGAGGCCGGCGGCGTGTTGCAACGCTTCGCTCAGGACTTCCTTGAAGAGTCGGCGGTTGCCGTTTAAATCAACTGATGTGGGCGTGGGGTTTCAGGCCCCATGCCCTCGTTAAGGAGCATCATGGCTCACGCACCACAAATAAAGATCCCCGCCACCTACATGCGCGGTGGTACCAGCAAAGGCGTATTCTTCAGCCTCAAGGATCTGCCCGAAGCGGCGCAGGTTCCCGGTCCGGTTCGCGACGCTTTATTGCTGCGCGTCATCGGCAGCCCCGACCCCTACGACAAGCAGATCGACGGCATGGGCGGCGCGACTTCGAGCACCAGCAAAACCGTGATCCTGTCGAAAAGCACCAAGGCTGATCACGACGTCGATTACCTGTTTGGTCAGGTCTCCATCGACAAGCCGTTCGTGGACTGGAGCGGCAACTGCGGCAACCTCTCGGCAGCGGTCGGTTCGTTCGCCATCAGCAACGGTCTGGTCGAGGCCAGCCGCATTCCGCACAACGGTGTTGCGGTGGTGCGCGTGTGGCAGGCCAACATCGGCAAAACCATTATTGCCCACGTGCCGATCACCAACGGCGAAGTGCAGGAAACCGGTGATTTCGAACTCGACGGCGTGACTTTTCCGGCTGCCGAAGTACAAGTCGAATTCATGGACCCGGCGGCGGAAGAAGAGGGCGGCGGAGGGTCGATGTTTCCTACCGGCAACCTGATCGATGAGCTGGAAGTGCCGGGCGTTGGCACGTTCAAGGCGACCATGATCAACGCCGGCATCCCGACGATTTTCGTCAACGCCGAAGACATTGGTTACACCGGCACCGAGTTGCAAGGCGCGATCAACAGCAATCCGCAAGCGCTGCAAATGTTCGAGACCATTCGTGCTTACGGCGCGCTGCGCATGGGCCTGATCTCCAATCTGGACGAAGCGGCCAAGCGGCAGCACACGCCGAAAGTCGCGTTTGTCGCCAAGCCTGCAGATTACGTGGCGTCGAGTGGCAAAGCGGTTGGCGCCGGTGATGTGGATTTGCTGGTGCGGGCGTTGTCGATGGGCAAGTTGCACCACGCGATGATGGGCACGGCGGCGGTGGCGATCGGTACGGCGGCGGCCATTTTCGGCACGCTGGTGAACCTTGCTGCAGGTGGCGTTGAACGCAATGCTGTGCGCTTTGGGCATCCGTCCGGGACGTTGCGCGTTGGCGCTGAAGCCAGTCTGGAAAACGGTGAGTGGGTGGTGAAGAAAGCCATCATGAGCCGTAGCGCACGCGTTCTCATGGAAGGCTACGTGCGTATCCCGGGTGATTCTTTCTGATTTGAGATTTTTCACCCTCATCGGAACGCCGCCCGCCCAGCCCTCTCCCAAAGGGAGAGGGGGCCGACCGAGGTGTCTGGGGTTGTACATCGACCTGAAAGATTGAGTCGATTATGGGTTCAGGGGCCGACCGAGGTGTTTGAAATTGTGCATTGACCAGATCGATTATGGATTCAATGGCGATCGTTCACGTCGGTGAACCTCTACAGCATCCCCCAATCGGTTCCCTCTCCCTCGGGAGAGGGCTAGGGTGAGGGGCCACTCACTGAAGAAACACAAAACAAGCAGGCACCCCAGACCTGCAATCAACCAGACCAAACCCGCCAAGCCCTGAGGAAGACCGCACCACTCATCATTTCCGCACAGGAGAACCGCAATGAGCGCCAACGTCGACCTGAACAACCGCCCCGACTACGACCGTGTCCTGCAGGACATCGCCGACTATGTCCTCACCTTCAAAACCGAATCTGCCGAAGCCCTCGACACCGCCCGCAACTGCCTGATGGACACGCTGGGCTGCGGCCTGCTGGCATTGCGTTTCCCTGAATGCACCAAGCACCTTGGCCCGATGGTCGAAGGCACCGTCGTGCCGTTTGGCGCACGAGTCCCCGGCACGTCTTTTCGCCTCGACCCGGTCAAAGCCGCGTGGGACATCGGCTGCATCGTCCGCTGGCTCGACTACAACGACACCTGGCTCGCCGCCGAGTGGGGGCATCCCTCAGACAACCTCGGCGGCATTCTCGCGGTTGCGGATCACTTGTCGCAGAAGCGCGTGGCCAACGCTGAAGCACCGCTGACCATTCGCGATGTGCTGGAAGCGATGATCATGGCCCACGAGATTCAAGGCGTGATCGCCCTGGAAAACTCCTTCAATCGTGTAGGACTCGATCACGTCATACTGGTGAAAGTCGCCTCAACCGCCGTCACCGCCAAACTGATGGGCGCCAATCGCGAGCAACTGTTGTCGGCGTTGTCCCATGCATTCGCCGATGGTCAGGCGCTGCGCACTTACCGTCATGCCCCCAACGCCGGTTCGCGAAAATCCTGGGCGGCGGGAGATGCGTCGAGTCGCGGTGTACGTCTGGCTGACATTGCCATGCGCGGCGAAATGGGCATTCCCGGCGTGTTAACCGCGAAGCAGTGGGGTTTCTATGACGTGTTGTTCAGCCATACCAACAGCGATCTGGCGTTGAAACCGGAAGATAAACGCGCCTTCAGTTTCTCGCGCGCGTTCGGCAGTTACGTGATGGAAAACGTCCTGTTCAAGATCAGCTTCCCCGCCGAATTCCACGCGCAAACGGCTTGCGAAGCGGCGGTGACCCTGCATCCGCAAGTGCGCAACCGTCTGCATGAAATCGACCGCATCGTTATCACCACTCATGAATCGGCGATTCGCATCATTTCCAAGGTCGGGCCGCTGGCCAATGCCGCCGACCGCGACCACTGCATCCAGTACATGACCGCCGTGCCACTGGCCTTCGGCAATCTGGTCGCCGAGCAATACGAAGACGATTTCCACCGGGCGCATCCGATCATCGATGTGTTGCGCGAGAAAATGGTCATCGTTGAAGAACCGCGTTTCACCCGCGAATACCTCGAAGCCGACAAACGCTCGATTGCCAACGCCGTACAGGTGTTTTTCAAGGATGGCAGCAGCACAGACAACGTCGTGGTGGAATACCCGATCGGCCACCGTCGCCGTCGCGCCGAGGGTATTCCGTTATTGGAGGACAAGTTCAAAGCCAACCTCGCCACACGTTTCACCGGCCAGCGCAGCGGCGAAATCTTTTCGTTGTGCAAGGATCAGGCGCTTCTGGAGTCCACCCCGGTAAACCGTTTCGTCGACCTACTTGTGATCTGACGAAAAACCTGTAGGAGCTGCCGCAGGCTGCGATCTTTTGACTTTGATTGTAAAAAACAAGATCAAAAGATCGCAGCCTTCGGCAGCTCCTACACGGGCCGCGTACGCCATTTTTCGATGGGTAATTTGGTAATGGCAAACCCGCTCAACAGGATCGCCGAATAGATCATCAGCTCCCGGGACAAGGTTTGCCCCTCGTACCAGGCGCCGATGATCACGGCGAACACCGGAAAAATGATGAATACGAACGACAGAATGATCGGGCTCAGGCGTTTGAGCAGCAAAAAGTAGACGATGAATCCACCGACCGACGCCACCAGCCCGAGATAGAGCAGGGCACCCCATGAGCGCGTCGTGATGTCCTGAAAAACCGGCGCCTCAACGCTCAACCCGACAATAAATAACATCGCCCCGGCGATGCCGATGGGCAGCGTGTTGTAGGTGATCACGCTGATCGCACTGCCGTGTTTTTTCGTCACCACGTAGCACAGCGCATGCATCACGGCGGCACAGAGAATCGCCAGCACTCCTAGCCATTCGGCCTGATCCAGATGCAAACCCTGGCTGCGAATAATCATGAACAGGCTGCCGAAACCAATCGCGATGCCGAGCATTTGCGACGGGTAGATTTTCTCGCGCAGAAACAGCGCGGAAAACAACAGGATAAACACCGGCATGCAACTGAACAGCAGCGCTGTCAGGCCGGACGAGACGTGCATTTCGCCGTAGTTGAGCAGGTAGTAAGGCAGGCTGAAATACGACAGCGTGACGAACACGCAAAACCAGCGGCTTTGCCGGGGGAACAACAGCGGTTCCTTGCGCAACAACGCGAAACTCAGAAACAGCGGAAACGCGATCAGAAAGCGCAGTCCCGCGGCGGTCAGCGGCGGCACGCTTTCCACGGCAATCTTGATCCCCAACCATGTGGTGCCCCAACTCAGGCAGACAATCAGAAACAAGGTGCTGGTGAGCAGTCCGGCGAGCCAGGGTTTGCTGATGTTCATCGGTGTGCTGACGGCAGTCGACATGTGGGCGTACTCCGAACGGTGGAATTGACCTGATCGCGGAAACGGTCTATTTCTGATTGAACCTGTTTTCAACACGCTATTCGGGGTGACAATGACTGTCAAAGTAAGTATTGCCATGGTGTCAATCCTCCGTGACGGACTAAGCAATGGCGTCGGCGTGAAGTACAAACGCCTCGCCGAAGGTGTCGCTCAGGCCATCGATGAGGGTGTGATCGAGGCCGGTTGCAAGTTGCCACCGCATCGGTTGTTGGCCGACAGCCTCGGCGTGACCATCGGTACGATCAGCCGTGCCTACGGTGAGCTGGAACGTGTGGGATTGGTCGTCGCCCGTGTAGGCGATGGCACTTACGTGCGTCAGCGCGGTATGGATCGGCCGCAGGACAAAGGCTTTCGCAATGTCAGCGATGAGCCATCCACCTGCCTGGACATGAGTCGAAATCAACCGATGCCCGGACAGGAAGCCGAACTCATGCGTCAAAGTCTGTTGGATCTGGCCAACGAGCCAGACGTCCTGCGGCAATTGAGTGGGTACACCGCTGAAGCCGGGATGGCACGGCATCGTGTGGCGGGAGCGGTGTGGCTCAGCCATGGCGAATTCGTGCCGCACGCCGATCAAGTGCTGTGCGTCAACGGTGGTCAACATGGTTTGCTGTGCGCGTTGATGGGGCTGCTCAAGGCCGGCGACACGCTGGTCACCGAGCATTTGTCCTACCCGGGATTGATCAGTGTCGCCCGTCAGTTGGGCATAAGACTGCTTGGCGCGGCGATGGATGACGAAGGACTTTTGCCTTCGGCGCTGGAGGATGTCTGCCGTCAGCATCGTGTTTCGGCGCTGTATTGCACACCGACAATCCAGAATCCTACGGCGGCGGTGATGTCTGTCCCACGGCGCGAGGCGATTGCCGAAGTCTGTCGCCAACACAATCTGCTGATCATCGAAGACGAAGCGCATGCCGTGCTGGATCGCCAACGGCCGTTGCCGCTGAGTTATTTCGCCCCGGAGCGTTCAGTGTTGATCGGCAGTTTGAGCAAGGCTGTTTCGGCGGGATTGCGCGTCGGTTACCTGCATGCGCCGCAGGCGTTGGTCGGGCGTTTGAGTGCAGCCGTTCGTGCGACGTGCTGGATGGCCAATCCGTTATCGATGGAGGTCGCCAGTCTGTGGATTGAAAGCGGTATGGCCGAGCGCCTGCTGGACGAGCAGATCAGCGAGATCGGACGACGCAAGGCACTGGTTTCGCCTGCTCTGGAAGGCTTGAACTATAAGACTCACCCTTACAGCCCGCACTTCTGGGTGGAGGTGCCGCAGTTGTGGCGCGCCTCGCAGATTGCGGCGGAGTTGAAGGAGAACAATTATCTGGTCGCTACCGCTGAGGCGTTTGCGGTGGGGCATGCAGCGGTGCCGCAGTTCATTCGGGTGAGTGTGTGTAATTCGGTGGGGGATGATCGGTTGTTGCTTGCAGGTTTTGAAGCTTTAAGTCAGGCACTGACAGAGACAGTGTGATCGTTCATCGCGAGCAGGCTCACTCCTACAATGAATCTCTGTCGTCCACATGATCTGTGCCCGCTGAAGATCAACTGTAGGAGTGAGCCTGCTCGCGATAGCGGTCGCACAGACACCGCAAATCTATTTGAAGCGCCGCTCGACACCTTTCTCCACCAGAATCTTCGCCGAAATCTCTTCCACCGAAAAATGCGTGGAGTTGATGTTGGGAATATTTTCGCGGCGGAACAGATTCTCTACTTCACGCACTTCGAATTCGCACTGGGCGTAACTCGAATAACGGCTGTTTGGCTTGCGTTCGTTGCGGATCGCGGTGAGGCGATCGGGATCGATGGTCAGGCCGAACAGCTTGTGCTGATGGGCGCGCAGGGCGTTCGGCAGGGTCAGGCGTTCCATGTCGTCTTCGGTCAGCGGATAGTTCGCCGCGCGGATGCCGAACTGCATCGCCATGTACAGACACGTCGGGGTTTTGCCGCATCGCGACACGCCCACTAGTATCAGGTCGGCTTTGTCGTAATAGTGGGTGCGCGCCCCGTCGTCGTTGTCGAGGGCAAAGTTGACCGCCTCGATGCGCTCCATGTAATTGGAGTTGTGCCCGATCGAATGGGACTTGCCGACGGTGTAGGAAGAATGCTCGGTCAGTTCCTGCTCCAGCGGGGCGAGGAAGGTCGAGAAAATGTCGATCATGAAACCATTGGACGTTGCGAGAATCTCACGGATGTCCTGATTGACGATGGTATCGAAGATGATTGGGCGAAAGCCGTCGGTTTCGGCGGCTTTGTTGATTTGTTGTACCATGGCCCGCGCTTTTTCAACGCTGTCGATGTACGGTCGCGTGAATTTGCTGAAGGTAATGTTTTCGAACTGCGCCAGAAGGCTTTGACCCAGGGTTTCGGCGGTAATGCCGGTGCCATCGGAGATGAAGAAAGCAGATCGTTTCATTTGCACCTTGGGCCTTAAGCTAATGAGCATTTCTGGATATGATAGGCGCGATTTGTTGGCCGCCAATGGCCAGCATTCTCACTTATTTTCCAGGTCCAGGCCATACAACCGGCCAAGGCTCCCCCGGGCCGCCGGTTTCTGAGCTTTTCCAACACAGTTAGTGGAGAGATCACCTTGGTAGAGTACGTAGTTTCCCTCGATAAGCTCGGCAAACACGATGTTGAGCATGTGGGGGGCAAGAACGCATCCCTGGGCGAGATGATCAGCAACCTGGCAGGCGCCGGTGTGTCGGTCCCTGGCGGCTTTGCCACCACCGCCCAGGCCTATCGCGACTTCCTCGAACTGAGCGGCTTGAACGACCAGATCCACCAGGCCCTCGACGCGCTTGACGTCGACGACGTCAACGCCCTGGCCAAGACCGGCGCACAGATCCGCCAATGGATCATGGAAGCCGAATTCCCCGAAAAACTGAATGCCGAAATCCGCACCGCGTTCGCCGCGCTGTCGGCCGGCAACCCTGACGTGGCCGTGGCCGTGCGTTCTTCCGCCACCGCCGAAGACTTGCCGGACGCCTCGTTCGCCGGTCAGCAGGAAACCTTCCTGAACATCCGTGGTGTGGAAAACGTTATCCGCGCCGCCAAAGAGGTGTTCGCTTCGCTGTTCAACGACCGTGCCATTTCCTACCGCGTGCACCAGGGCTTCGACCACAAACTGGTCGCCCTGTCGGCTGGCGTGCAGCGCATGGTGCGTTCGGAAACCGGCACTGCCGGCGTGATGTTCACCCTCGATACCGAATCCGGTTTCCGTGACGTGGTGTTCATCACCGGCGCCTACGGCCTGGGCGAAACCGTTGTACAAGGCGCGGTCAACCCGGATGAGTTCTACGTCCACAAGGGCACGCTGGAGGCCGGTCGTCCGGCGATCCTGCGTCGCAATCTGGGCAGCAAAGCCATCAAGATGATCTACGGCGACGAGGCCAAGGCCGGTCGTTCGGTCAAGACCATCGACGTTGAAAAGGCTGACCGTGCGCGTTTCTGCCTGAGCGACGCTGAAGTCAGCGAGCTGGCCAAGCAAGCGATGATCATCGAGAAGCACTACGGCTGCCCGATGGACATCGAGTGGGCCAAGGACGGTGACGACGGCAAGCTGTACATCGTGCAGGCCCGTCCGGAAACCGTGAAAAGCCGCACCCAGGCCAACGTCATGGAACGTTACCTGTTGAAAGAAACCGGCACCGTGCTGGTTGAAGGTCGCGCCATCGGCCAGCGCATCGGCGCCGGTAAAGTGCGCATCATTAAAGACGTCTCCGAAATGGACAAAGTCCAGCCGGGCGACGTGCTCGTATCCGACATGACCGACCCGGACTGGGAACCGGTGATGAAGCGCGCCAGCGCCATCGTCACCAACCGTGGCGGGCGTACCTGCCACGCGGCGATCATCGCTCGTGAGCTGGGCATTCCGGCCGTGGTCGGTTGCGGCAACGCCACCCAACTGCTGAAGGATGGTCAGGGCGTGACCGTGTCCTGCGCCGAGGGCGACACCGGTTACATCTTCGAAGGCGAGCTGGGCTTCGACATCAAGAAGAACTCCGTCGACGCCATGCCGGAGCTGCCATTCAAGATCATGATGAACGTCGGTAACCCGGACCGCGCCTTCGATTTCGCGCAACTGCCGAACGCCGGTGTGGGCCTGGCCCGTCTGGAATTCATCATCAACCGCATGATCGGTGTGCACCCGAAAGCGCTGTTGAACTACGACGGTCTGCCGCAGGAAATCAAGGACAGCGTCGACAAACGTATCGCCGGTTACAACGACCCGGTCGACTTCTACGTCGACAAACTGGTGGAAGGCATCAGCACCCTGGCTGCAGCGTTCACGCCGAAAAAAGTCATCGTGCGTCTGTCGGACTTCAAGTCCAACGAATACGCCAACCTGATCGGCGGCAAGCTCTACGAGCCGGAAGAAGAAAACCCGATGCTGGGCTTCCGTGGCGCTTCGCGTTACATCAGCGAATCGTTCCGCGACTGCTTCGAGCTTGAATGCCGCGCGCTGAAACGTGTGCGCAACGAGATGGGCCTGACCAACGTTGAAATCATGGTGCCGTTCGTCCGTACCCTCGGCGAAGCCAGCCAGGTCGTCGATCTGCTCGCTGAAAACGGCTTGAAGCGCGGCGAAAACGGTCTGCGCGTGATCATGATGTGCGAGCTGCCATCCAACGCGATCCTTGCTGAAGAATTCCTTGAGTTCTTCGATGGTTTCTCGATCGGCTCCAACGACCTGACTCAGCTGACATTGGGTCTGGATCGCGATTCGGGCATCATCGCGCACCTGTTCGACGAGCGTAATCCGGCGGTCAAGAAGCTCTTGGCCAACGCGATTGCCGCGTGCAACAAGGCCGGCAAGTACATCGGTATCTGCGGTCAGGGTCCGTCCGACCACCCGGATCTGGCCAAGTGGCTGATGGAACAGGGCATCGAAAGCGTGTCGCTGAACCCGGACACCGTACTGGAAACCTGGTTCTTCCTCGCCGAAGGCCAAACCCCGGCTTGATCAACATGTGAACGGACCGTTCCCCTGTAGGAGCGAGCCTGCTCGCGAAGACGGCATAACATCCGCCATAAATGTCGGCTGATACACCGCAATCGCGAGCAGGCTCACTCCTACAAGGGGCGGGCTTTGAGATTGAAGTAGGGCGAGCGCCTTCGGATGCCGCCCTTTTTTGTGCAAGAGCATTATGCAAAGCAGCAGCAACCTGTTTCCTGTCGCCCTGATCAGCGCCGAACGGCGTGGTGATCTGAGCGAAGACGTGTATCGCCTGAAACCCGGCAACAGCCCCGACTGGTCTGTGGAAATCGCTGTGACCCGTTTGGGCATGGCTGATGACTCGCAGCCACGCGGCGTGCCGGTGATTCTGCTGCACGGCAGTTTTTCCAATCGGCGCTTCTGGTTTTCACCGAAAGGTCTGGGGCTGGGCGCGTATCTGACGCGTCTGGGTTTCGACGTGTGGATTCCGGAGATGCGCGGCCACGGCTTGTCGCAGCGCAACGAGGAATACCGACGCAACCGTGTCGCCGATTATGCCCGTTACGACTTGCCGGCGATTGCCGCGTTCGTGCGTGAGCAGAGCGGGCAGATTCCGCACTGGATCGGCCATTCGCTGGGCGGCATCACCTTGGCGGCGGCACTCGGTGGCGAATACCTTGGCGAGCCTGCCGTAGCTTCGGCGGCATTTTTCGGCACCCAGGTCAGCCGTACTTACTGGCCGCTGAAAATCCCGCCAGTGGAGTGGAGCGGTCGCTTCATTCTCAAGCGTTTTGCGCAATTGTCCGGCTCTCGCCTCAAGCGTGGCCCGGAAGATGAGCCGATCGGTCTGGCGCTGGAAAGCATGCGCTGGTACGGCTTGTTCGGCCGTTTTGGCGACAAGGACAAGGACTGGTGGGCAGGGCTGGCTGATGTTCAGGTGCCGGTATTGGCGGTGAGCGCGGCGGGTGATCATCAGGATCCGACTTGGGCCTGCCGCAAGTTGTTCGAACAGATTGGCGCCGAACACAAGCAGTTCATCAATCTGGGGCGTGATCAGGGCTTCAACGACAATTTCGGCCATGTTGAAATGCTGGTGAGCAAAGCGGCGCAGGTTGAAGTGTGGCCGTTGGTGGCGCGCTGGTTGAGCGATCAGCAGACACCTTTGCTGGGTGATAAGCCGGATCTGGCCGCAGCAGTCTGAAGTCGCGCCGCTGAAAAGGGCGTTTCGTTCAGATTGGCTTGCGGCTAAGATATGACGCATTGTGCGGTTCTGGTCATTTTTGGTGGCTGTTTAGCTATTACGTTTCAGCGTTTGTTCAGGTTCGTTCAGCGACCATGGGATGGACTAAGGTAAACAGCGACCGCCGGATTTCGTCTCAACAGAATGCGTCATCCTTGATCGTCTTCCTTGTTACAGGAGTTTTTCGATGAACCATTACCTCACGCCTGACCTGTGCGATGCCTATCCGGAGCTGGTGCAGGTGCTGGAACCGATGTTCAGCAATTTCGGCGGCCGTGATTCGTTCGGCGGCGAAATCGTGACCATCAAATGCTTCGAAGACAACTCTCTGGTCAAGGAGCAGGCTGACCTCAAGGGCAACGGCAAGGTGTTGGTGGTTGATGGCGGCGGTTCTCTGCGCAGGGCCCTGTTGGGCGACATGATTGCCGAGAAGGCCGCCAAAAACGGTTGGGAAGGGCTGGTGATCTACGGCTGCATTCGTGACGTCGACGTCATCGCGCAAACCGATCTGGGCGTGCAGGCACTGGCCAGCCACCCGATGAAAACCGAAAAACGCGGCCTCGGTGACCTGAATGTCCCGGTGACTTTCGCCGGCGTGACGTTCCACCCGGGCCAGTACATTTATGCGGACAACAACGGCGTGATCATCTCGCCGAGCCCGCTGAAGATGCCTGAATAAGCCTGTCGACAAAGGGATGCGGATGTTCGAGGAAGAAAACGCGCAATGGGGGCTGGTGCATGCCCTGGTGCTGGACGGAAAAGGCGGTGCGCGTTCGATAGCCAGGACTGAGCTCGACGATTTGCGGCTGCAGGCCCATGAAAGCCTGTGGCTGCATTGGGATCGCAGTCATCCGCAGACCCAGACGTGGCTGCGCAAATCCAGCGGGCTCAACGAATTCACCTGCGACTTGCTGCTGGAAGAGAACACGCGACCGCGTTTGTTGCCGCTGCCGGATTCCGAGCTGCTGCTGTTCCTGCGCGGAGTCAATCTCAACCCGGGCGCCGAGCCGGAAGACATGGTCTCGGTGCGGATTTTTGCCTCCGCCCAACGCGTCATCTCTTTGCGTTTGCGTCCTCTGCGTGCAACAGATGAGTTGCTGGCGCAATTGGCGGACGGCAAAGGCCCGAAAACGGCTTCTGAACTCATTCTTTATCTGGCGCAGTTCCTCACCAACAAGGTGCAGGATCTGGTCACTTGCCTCTCGGAAATCGCCGATGAAGAAGAAGAAAAGATGGATGCCGACGAACGGTATACCCCCGAGCATGGGGCCATTTTGCACATCCGCCGCAGGGCCGCCGGACTGAAGCGTTTTCTCGCACCGCAGCGGGATATTTTCGGTCAATTGACGCGGATCAAAATGCCGTGGTTCGTCGATGACGATGCCGATTACTGGAACGAATTGAACAACAGCCTGACCCGCTATCTCGAAGAACTGGAATTGACCCGAGAGCGCGTGGGGCTTGTGCTGGAGGCTGAAGACCGGCGTTTGAGCGAGCGTATGAATCGCACGATGTACCGTTTCGGCATCATCACCTGCATCTTTCTACCGATGAGTTTCATCACCGGTTTGCTGGGTATAAATGTTGGCGGAATTCCCTTCGCCAGCAGCCCTTATGGTTTCCTGATCGCCTGTTTGACGGTGCTCGCCCTGGCCTTCGGTCAGTGGTGGTTATTTCGTCGTTTGCGCTGGGTCTGAACATGGCGCATGTGACCCGACCAAATCTGCCCGCGTCTTTCACAGACATCACGAGAGGTGCGTATGCACGATCCGTTTGAACAGTCTTTGCGCGACATGCTCAACGCTTCGCCGTCCAGCCGCGACGACGATGCCTGCCTGGGCCGCGTACTCAAAACCGCCAACCGCCAGGTTGGCGCCGGTGATCTGTTCAGCCTGCTGGGCCGCTGGCTGCCCGCGCTGATGATTGCCCTGAATAATGGATCGGCGCATGTTTCGCCGGTTTCCCGTCTTCGTAAACCTACCGCTCGCACTGCTGATAAGGCTGATTGAATATGGAACTCGACCTCTGGACTCAGAGCCTCGTCACTGCAATGACTGCGTTGTGGACCAAAGTAGCCAACTTCATTCCGAACCTGTTCGGCGCGCTGGTCGTGCTGCTGTTGGGTTTCGTCGTGGCCAAGCTGCTCGATACCTTGCTGTCCAAGCTGCTCGCCAAACTGGGCCTCGATCGTCTGATGGGCGGCACCGGCCTGACCAAATTGATGTCGCGAGCCGGGCTGCAAGTGCCGATCTCGACCTTGATCGGCAAAATCGTCTATTGGTTCGTTCTGCTGATATTTTTGGTTTCTGCAGCAGAATCCCTTGGACTTGAGCGAGTTTCAGCTACGCTGGATATGTTGGCGCTGTATTTGCCGAAAGTATTCGGCGCGGCTCTGGTATTGCTGGTAGGTGTTTTGCTCGCGCAACTGGCCAACGGGCTGGTGCGCGGGGCGGCAGAAGGCGTAGGCCTGGACTACGCTTCCGGGCTGGGACGTATTGCTCAGGGGCTGGTGATCATCATCAGCATCTCGGTTGCGATCAGTCAGCTCGAGGTCAAGACTGACCTGCTGAACCATGTGATTGTCATTGTATTGATTACCGTTGGTCTGGCGGTTGCGCTGGCCATGGGTTTGGGAAGCCGGGAAATTGCCGGTCAGATTCTTGCGGGAATCTATGTGCGTGAGTTTTATCAGGTTGGGCAACAAGTGCGTGTTGGCGAGGTCGATGGCC
>NZ_JBIUVX010000060.1:0-20400 GCF_044743175.1 Pseudomonas sp. NPDC087690 | reverse complement strand
GGTATCTGACGCCGGATCCCATCAAGTTGGCCGGTGGGTTGAATCAGTACCAGTACGTGCCGAATCCGACGGGGTGGGTGGATCCGTTGGGGTTGAGTTCCAATTGTCCGCCGCCGAAACAACCATGTCGTCCAATGCAGTATGGAGCTGGTAGTGCAATTGCGGACGAGGGCGGCCCTCCAGTGCCTAAGATGACAGTGCAAGAACGGAGGGACAGAATTGATGAGCTGGCTGAAGAAAACGCATACCGACGTTTACATGAAATGGAGAATCCACAAAATGGAGAGCATTTTTTAGAAAAACACGGCGCCCAAACAACTCTGCAATCTCAATTTGAAAGAATTTCGTCAGCGAAAAATCCAACGACTGGTGTCGTAGAGAAATATATCGGTGGATCAAAAGACGGAGAGCTTAAAATTCCAAGTGCGGCTACTCATTTTCTCAGTCATAGGGATCAATTGAATGCTATTTATAGAGCGAAACTAATACTTCGTCAGACCAATCTTCAAACTTCGAGAAGGCCTATGGATATGGGGAGTATAATTGGGGAAGGTTATACGAAAGAGGGAGTTTATGGGCAGCAGAGGAAAGCTGTTGTTATTCTCAAGGCAAACGGTCGCACCGTAACTTCTTATGCGGATTTTTAATAATGAAAAATTTATATGAAATTGTAGATATAAAGAATCTGCTGTTTGTTTTTGATATCGAAAATACGTTTGATGTCGAGCGAGAGCGATTGATAGTTGAAAAAAACGTAAACGACTCTCAACAGTTAACGGCACTGTTCGATGTTTTGTTAAAGCCTGAATTTTATGAGTATACCGATGCCGAGCAAGAGTCTCTCATATGTACAATCGATCATTTTTTGAAGGCGGATGATAATTTTGATCGTGTATTTAATCGAATGACGACATATTTTGATGATGAGATCGTGGATAGGCCCAGCTTTATGAGGGTTTTGCTGGAGTGTTTGAAAAAATATCGAAATGGAAAAGACTCTGGCTAATCAAAATGTGAGATGAGAGAGCGGGCCCCTTCGCGGGCAAGCCCGCTCTCACAGGGATTTGTGTCGCTCCAGAAATCAGCGTTGGCCCATTAGCTGCGACTGGCACAGGTCGGGCGCGGTGAGACTATCAATCACATGCACGCTATACCCCGGAACATTCTTCGCATGATGCTTCGCCTGCGATGCCATCTCAGCGAGCTGACTGGCATCCAGTTGTGCGCAGGCCTCGGGGTGTAGATGCACGACGCCAATGGACAGCGACAACAGCGCAAACTCCTGGCGCACCCCTTGGCGATTCGGGGCGATGAAGCAGCCGGCGTCGAGGTGTTCAGTGCGATAGAAGCGTCGGCATTGGCTCTGGAAATCGTCGAGCAATTGGTTGAGGCGTTTGCGCCAGTCTTCGGGGCCGAGGACCAGGAGAAAGTCGTCGCCACCAATGTGGCCAACGAAGTCGCGGGTAGGGTCTACACGTTCGTTGAGACAGTGCGCCAGACACAGCAACACTTCATCGCCGCGACCGTAGCCGTAGATGTCGTTGAAGGGTTTGAAGCTGTCGATGTCGACGTAGCAGATGACCGACTCGCGGCCTTGTTGCAGCAACCGCGTCAGGCATTGCTGAATCGGCACATTGCCCGGTAACAAGGTCAGCGGGTTGGCGTAGCGAGCCTGCTGGATTTTCAGTTCGGTAATCAGTTTGAGCACATCGATCACCCGGCCGAGGCCGAGGTAGCTGCCGTTGAGGGTGATGATGAAGTCTTCTTCGATGCGTTGTCGGGCGCGGCTGGTGATCAGGCGGCTGACTTGTTGCAGCGACTGGCTCATTTCCACGGCGAGGAAGTCGTCGTTCATCAGGCGGCTGATCGGTTTGCGTGCGAACAGGTCGGTGGCGAAGGGTTTGAGCAGTGCGTCGGACAGCGAATGGCGGTGGACGATGCCACAGGGCTGGCCTTGTTCGTCGAGCACCGCCAGTGAGTTGAGGTTGGCCTGACGACGGAAGGCTTCGAGCACGGTGGCGGTCGGTGTATCGCGATGGACCGCCGGTTGGTCGTTGAGCAAGGCGCTGAGGTCGCTGCCTTCGTCGTTGAGCGCCACCGCGCTGCTGTCATGTTTCGGCATCAAGGCGCGGGCATCGCGCGGTGGATGCTCTTGTGGACGGCCGAGCAGATAACCTTGCACCAGGTCGACGCCCATTTCCGTCAGTACGGCGAGTTCTTCTGGCAGTTCGATGCCTTCAGCGATGACTTGTGCGCGAGAGGCTTTGGCGATTTGCAGGATCGAGCCGACGAATTCGCGCTTCAATGCGTCCTGATGAATACCGTCGATGAAGTGTCGGTCGATCTTCACGTAATCCGGACGAAGCTCCGACCACAGTCGCAGGCTCGAATAGCCAGCGCCAAGATCATCCAGCGCAATCGAAAATCCCATCGCCCGATAGTGATGCAGCGCGGTTTGCAGTAACTGGAAGTCGTCGATTGGCGTTTGTTCCGTCAGTTCGATAACGACCTGACTGGGTGGAATGCCGAAGTCCTGCAGCAGTTGCAGCGTGCGTCCCGGTTGATGTGCGGCTTCGAGCAAAGATTCGGGCGAGACGTTGAGAAACAGCTTGCCCGGCAGTTGCTGTTCGTTAAAACGACGGCAGGCGCTTTGCCGGCAGGCGATTTCCAGTTCATTCAAGCGCCCGGCTTGTCGCGCAACAGCAAACAACGCAATCGGTGAGTGAAGAGGGCTGTTGGAAGGTCCGCGTGTCAGGGCTTCGTAACCGAGAATACGTCGCTCCGAGAGGCTGATGATCGGCTGGAACAGGCTGTGCAATCCGCTTTGAGTCAGGATCGAGCTCAAGGCACTCAGCTGTTCGGTCGTGGTCATGGCAATCTCTGGCGATAAAAAAAGGACTGGGAGCGCTCTCGTTGAAGAGAGTGGCTCCCAGTCCTTTATTGCACGACAGAATGATGACTGTTTGATGACGATCCGGGGATCGTCAGCATTAAATTGCCATCACTTACTTCTTGGCCACCTGATTGCTCAGCTTCAGGTAATCCAGCAGCACGCGCCCGGTTTCGCTCAGGTAGGCATCGTCTTCCGGTTTGACCTTGTCCGGCTCGGCGGCGGAGAGGGCGTCGTCGTCTTCTTTCTTCAGCTCTTTGAGCGGCTCTTCGCCTTTGGCCTTGCGACGGATGTTTTCCATCGTCAGCTGTTTGGCGTCGATGTCGGCGTGCTGGGCACGACGATCGGCTTCGTTGAGGCTGACGGTTTTTTCTTCCATCAGTTTCTGCGCCAGGGCCAGCTTGTCGCGGATGAACACGAACTCGGCATCCTTGGCGGTGCGGGTGTCATGTTCGGACTTGAGCTGGGCCAGGAACGGTTTGAACGGATCGGCCGCCGGTTTGATTGCCGCGCGGATGGTGTCCCACGGCATTGCTTCCGGCAGTGCGCTCTCACCGATTTCCTTGGTATCGATCAGCGACGGATAGTCGATGTCCGGCAGCACGCCCTGATGCTGGGTGCTCTGACCGGACACCCGGTAGAACTTGGCCAGGGTCAGTTTCAGTTCGCCATGGTTCAACGGCTGAATGGTCTGCACGGTGCCTTTGCCGAAGGTCTGGCCGCCGATGATCAGCGCGCGGTGGTAGTCCTGCATCGCGCCGGCGAAGATCTCCGAAGCCGAGGCGGACAAGCGGTTGACCAACAGTGCCATCGGGCCTTTGTAGAACGCGCCCGGGTTCTCATCTTCCAGCACGTCGACACGGCCATCGGCATTACGCACGAGGACGGTCGGGCCCTTGTCGATGAACAGGCTGGTCAGCTCGGTGGCTTCCTGCAGGGAACCGCCGCCGTTGTTGCGCAGGTCGATGACCACGCCGTCGACTTTGTCTTTCTGCAGCTCGGTCAACAGCTTTTTGACGTCGCGGGTGGTGCTCTTGTAGTCCGGATCGCCGGCACGGAACGCCTTGAAGTCGAGGTAGAAGGCCGGGATCTCGATGACGCCGAGCTTGTAGTCCTTGCCGTCCTGTTTCAGGTTAAGAACCGACTTCTTCACGGCCTGGTCTTCGAGCTTCACCGCTTCACGGGTGATCGGCACGATCTTGGTGGTCTGGTCGTTCGGCGCATTGCTGGCCGGAATCACTTCCAGGCGCACCACGGTGCCTTTCGGACCGCGAATCAGCTTGACCACTTCGTCCAGACGCCAGCCGACCACGTCGACCATCTCTTTGTTGCCTTGGGCAACGCCGATGATCTTGTCGGCCGGGGCGACTTGTTTGGTTTTGTCGGCCGGGCCTGCCGGCACCAGACGCACGACTTTCACCTGGTCGTTGTCGCTCTGCAACACGGCACCGATGCCCTCGAGGGACAGGCTCATGTTGATGTCGAAGTTTTCCGCGTTATCCGGCGACAGATAGTTGGTGTGCGGATCGTAAGACATGGCGAAGGTGTTGATGTACGCCTGGAAGATGTCTTCCGGACGGGTCTGATCCAGGCGCGCCAACTGGTTCTTGTAGCGCTTGGTCAGGGTTTCCTGAATCTGCTTCGGCTCTTTGCCGGCGATCTTCTGACGCAGGACTTCGTCCTTGACGCGTTTGCGCCACAGGTCATCAAGCTCTGCGGTGGATTTCAGCCAAGGGGCGTCCTTGCGATCGATCAGCAAGGTTTCCCTGGTGGTGAAGTCCATCTTGTCGACGCCCTTGTTCAGCTCCGCAATGGCGAAGTCCAGACGCGCCTTGACGCGGTCCAGGTAGCGCTTGTAGATGGTGAACCCGGCGTTGAGATCGCCGCTTTTGAGGAAGTCGTCGAACTGGGTCTTCCACTTGTCGAATTCGGCGATGTCGCTGGCCATGAAATAGCTGCGCGACGGATCCAGCAGCTTGATGTAGCTGTCGTAGATGATCACCGAGCGCGCATCGTCGAGCGGCGGCTTGCTGTAGTGGTGACGCTTGAGCAATTCGACGACGTTCAGGCTGGCGATGACTTCATCGCGATCAGGCTGCAACTTGTCCCAGCTGTTGGCTGCGAATGTACTGCCCGACACCGGCAACAGGCCGATACCGATGAAAAGAGCGAGGGCGGTGCTGGGGAGCAAATGCTTCATGCTGATTCGACGCGGGGACAATTGATAACGCATATTAGGCCGTCTTTGAAGTCGCCGGTCTACGAGAGCCGGTCGCATAATGCAAAAAGCCCGGCGCTACAGCTTCGGGCTCAGTCCAGACTCACTATGGAGGCACTGTGAAGGCATTGCAAGGCGTTGAAGGTCAAGTGGCATGGGTTGAGGAGCCGAGTCCTACGTGTGATGTAGGACAAGTCCGCATTCGAGTGGCGGCAGCCGGCCTAAATCGCGCCGATTTATTGCAGAAAGCGGGGCTCTATCCGCCACCGCCGGGGGCCAGCCAAGTGCTCGGTCTTGAGTGCTCCGGGGTCATCAGTGAGGTCGGTGCGGGCAGTTCGTGGCAGGTCGGCGATCGGGTTTGCGCCTTGCTGGCCGGGGGCGGCATGGCCGAAGAGGTGGTGGTCGACGGGCGGCATGTGCTGCCGGTGCCCGAAGGCGTTTCGCTGATCGAGGCGGCGGCATTGCCCGAGGTTTACGCAACAGTCTGGTTGAATGTGTTTCAACTTGCGGCGCTCAAACCGGGTGAGAAAGTTCTCTTGCACGCCGGGGCAAGTGGAATCGGTTCAGCCGCCATTCAGTTGTGCAAGGCGTTTGGCAATCCTTGCTGGGTCAGCGTCGGTTCAGCCGAGCGTTTGGCGTATTGCGAGGCGCTGGGCGCGCAGGGCGGGGTGGTGCGCACCGATGATCTGGAGAGCCTGCGTGATTTCGGGCCGTTCGATGTGATCCTCGATCCGGTGGGTGGTAATTATTCGGCGTTGAATCTCAAGCTGATCGCGCTGGACGGGCGTTGGGTGTTGATCGGTTTAATGGGCGGCCGTGAGGCGAAGCTGGACCTGGCGCAGGTGTTAGGCAAGCGCGTGCAATTGCTCGGCTCGACCTTGCGCAGCCGTGGCGATCAATTCAAGGCGGATCTGTTGAGTGATCTGGGCCAGCACGTGTGGCCTTTGTTTGCCGAAGGGCGGTTGCGTCCGCAGTTGGCCAAGGCGTTTGCGGTGAAGGATGCCGAGGCGGCGTTTGCAGAACTGGCGAGCAACACTGTTGCTGGAAAACTGGTTTTGGTGATCGACGACAGTCTGAGCTGAGAACAGGGAAAAAGCCCCTCACCCTAACCCTCTCCCAAAGGGAGAGGGGACTGACCGGGTTGTTCTGTCGGGCTACATCGACCTGATGCATCGGGTCGAACTCAGGTTTGGAATATCAGCCTGCCTGTGCAGATTAAATCTTTGTCATTTCCAGAGGTGGATTGGCCAGCCGGCTTTTTCGGCGTGCTCCAGCAGCACTGGGTCCGGGTTGACCACGTGCGGAAAATCCACCTTCAGCAACAACGGCAGATCATTGCGTGAGTCGGAATAGAAACTCGCGCCTTCGAGATTCTCTTCTTCGGCATCCAGCCACTCCAGCAACCGGGTGATCTTGCCTTCGCGGTAGGTCAGGGTGCCGACGGTGTGGCCGCTGTACACGCCATGGGCGACTTCCAGTTCGATGCCGAGAATCTCATCGATACCCAGCCGATCGGCAATCGGTTTTACCAAGTGTGTGCCCGACGCCGAAATCA
Source organism: Pseudomonas sp. NPDC087690 (assembly GCF_044743175.1). Lineage (NCBI taxonomy): Bacteria > Pseudomonadati > Pseudomonadota > Gammaproteobacteria > Pseudomonadales > Pseudomonadaceae > Pseudomonas > Pseudomonas sp. NPDC087690. The sequence continues at coordinate 13,737 of NZ_JBIUVX010000060.1, read as the reverse complement.
CCAGAATGCGGTCGCCGGCCTTGCGGTGGGCAGCGATGGTTTTGGTGGCGTCGCTGAAGATGATCGGTTCGATGAAGTCTTCAACCCATGGCCCGACCAGGTGCTCGACTTCTTCTGGCGTACGCCCGATCAACGGCTCCAGGCTGAATTCCATGTAGTCTTCCATGCGCAATTTGCCATGGCTGTAGGCGTCCATCAGTTCGTTGTTCTTGCGCATGAACGATTCAGGATCGACCCAGCCCAGGCGCCCCATCTGCTCGCTCCAGAGGGTGGCGCAGTCGCCGTGGATCAACGTTTCGTCCAGATCAAAAATTGCCAGAGCCATCAGTGCAGTTCTCTCTTCAACGTCAGCAAAGTCATCAGGCTACCTCACACAGGGCCGTCGGATCGATGGAAAGCGCCAGACGCTGACCGTCGGGATGCAGATCGGCGGCCGAGCGATTGAGCACATCCACCACCAGTTCTACGCCACGCGCTTCGATCCGGTAACGGATGACGTTGCCAAGCAGGCTGTGGCTGCGGATCTGCGCGTCGAGTTCGCCGTTGAGGCTCAGTTCGATGGCTTCCGGGCGAATGGCGATGCGGTGATTGATCGGGCGCTGCAACAGTTTCGAAGCGGCTTGCGCGTCGAGCAGGTTGTAGTTGCCGATAAAGCCGGCGGCGAACACATCGACCGGCGCAGTGTAGAGGGTTTCGGCATCGCCGCTTTGTACGATTTTTCCCTGATTCATCAGGAAAATCCGGTCAGACATGGTCAGCGCTTCCTCCTGATCGTGGGTGACAAAAATCGTCGTCAGGCCGAGTTCGCGTTGAATCTGGCGGATCTGTTCGCGCAGGTGTTTACGAATCCGTGCGTCGAGCGCCGACAGCGGCTCGTCCAGCAGCAACAAGCGCGGACGCGTGACCAGCGAACGGGCGAGGGCAACCCGCTGGCATTGACCACCGGATAACTGATGCGGATAGCGGCTGGCGAAGTCGTTCAGTTCAACCAGTTTCAACACCTCGGAAACGCGTTTGTGGCTGTCGTCGGCATTGACTTTTTGCATGCGCAAACCGAACGCAACGTTTTGTTCGACAGTCATGTTGGGGAACAGCGCATAACTCTGAAACACCATGCCGATCCCGCGTTTCTGCGGGCTCAACGGTACGATATCGACGCCATCGAGGAGGATCTTGCCGCCATCCACCGGAGTCAGTCCGGCGATGCAACGCAGCAGGGTGGATTTTCCGCAACCGGACGGGCCGAGCAGGGTGACGAATTCGCCTTTGTTGATTTCGCAGTCGATGTCGCTGAACACCGTGGTGCCGGCGTAGCTTTTCTGCAGGTGTTGGACGCTGACATAGCTCATTCGCTTTTGTCCTTGTTCAAGATGTTGGCGATCCAGGTCAGGACCAGCACGAAAAAGAAATACGAGATGACCAGCGCACTGGTGAAGTGGCCGCTGCTGTTGCGCATGTTGTTCAGGTAAACCTGCAGGGTTTCGTAACGCGTGCCGACGAGGATGTTGGCAAAGACGAACTCCCCGAAGAGGAACGAGAACGACAGCAGCAACGCGACCATCAGGCCTTTGCGCAGGTTGGGCAGCACCACCAGAACCGCCGCTTGAAAGGTGCTGGCGCCGAGCAGTTGCGCGGCGTCCATCAGGTCACGCAGGTTGATCGCTTGCAGGTTGTTGGTGATCGCCCGGTACATGAACGGCAGCGCCACGGTGAAGTAGCAACCGATCAGGATCCACGGCGTGCCAACCATCGCCATTGGCCCGGAACCGTAGAGCTGCAGCAGGCCCACCGATGACACCACCGGCGGCACCGCGAAGGGCAGCAGAATCAGGATATTCATCAGCGCATCGAGTTTCGGAAAGTGGTAATGCACCACGAACAGCAGCGGCAGAATCAACACCACCGAAAGCACCAGTGCGCCGACACACACAATCAATGATTGGCCGAAAGCGTGAAGGAAGCGCGGGTCGCTCCACAGCTGGATGTACCACTTGAAGGTGAAGCCGCTGGGCAGAATGGTCGCCGACCAACTGCTGGCAATCGAATAGACCAGGGTGCCCACCAGTGGCAGCAAGAGGATGGCGAACAGCAGATAAACCACGACGCGGTGGTAGAGGCCGGCCGGGCCGGATTCAGCGCGAGACATGGTAGCTCCTCTTCAACAGCAGTTGATGCACGACGGTGACGATGGTCATCAGCGCCACCAGCACCACGGCCAGAGCGCTGGCCAGGTTCGGATCGAGGGAAATATCGCCCGAGACCATCGCCGCGATACGAATCGGCAGGACGTTGAAGTTGCCCGTCGTCAGCGCATACACCGTGGCGTAGGCGCCGAGGGCGTTGGCCAGCAGAATAACGAACGTACCCAGCAGCGCTGGTGTCAGCACCGGCAAACCGATGTGCCGCCAGAACTGCCAGCCGTTGGCGCCGAGTAATGCGGCGGACTCGCGCCAGTCTTCACGCAATGCGTCGAAGGCGGGGTAGAGCAACAACACGCCAAGGGGAATCTGGAAGTAGGTGTAGAGGATGATCAGCCCGGTTTTCGAGTACAGATTGAAGTCCTGAATGATCCCCGACTGCTTCAGCATGATGGTGATGCTGCCGTTGAACCCGAGCAGGATGATGAACGCAAATGCCAGGGGCACACCGGCGAAGTTGCTGGTCATGTTGGCGAAGGCGTTGACGAAGTTGCGCAGCTTCGAATCGACCCGGCGCAGGGAATACGCACCGAGTACGGCAATGATGATGCCGAATACACTCGACCAGAAACTGATCTCGAGGCTGTACTGGATCGCCTGCAAATAGAACTTCGAGCTGAAGATCTTGCTGAAGTTGGCCAAGCCCCAACCGAACTCTTCCGATTGCAGGCTGTTGATCATCACCCAGGCCAGCGGGGCGATTTCGAAGACGATAAAGAACAGCGTGAACGGCACCAGGCACAACGCCGCCAGCCATTTGCCGCGAGTCATTGAGTTCACTTGAGCAGCTCCCGGCACACAGGTTTGTCGTGGGGTACGCCGAGCAATTCGCAGACCGTGCCGCAGATGTCGGTCTGCTTCGGTGCGGCGCCAGCATCAAGGCTGAACGCATCGCCGAGGACGAACAGCGGCACCTGGCGCTCTTCCGGCAGCAAGCCGTTGTGCGAGCGGTCGTTGTTCATGCCGTGGTCGGCGGTCACCAGTACTTGGAAGCCGGCTTCGAGCCAGTTCTGCAAATAGTCGGCGAGGATGATGTCCGCCGAACGCGCGCTGTTGCGGTACTGCGACGAATCGAGGCCGTGCTTGTGCCCGGCGTCGTCAATGTTCATCGGGTGGATCAGCAGGAAGTCCGGATCGTGGCGCAGGCGCAGGTTTTCCGCGTCGGCGAACAGGTGCGAATCCGGGTAGTGATCGTTCCAGTAGAAATGCCCGTGCTGGATCGGCAGCGACAGGTTGTCGGTGTGCCGGTCGCGGGCGGCTACGAACGGCGAGCGGTTGTACAACTCGCTGACCCAGTGATACGCCGCTGCAGCGGTTTTCAGACCGGCCTCGCGGGCGTAGTGGTAAATGCTGCGCTGGTTGGACAGGCGCGAGACGTTGTTGTGGACGATGCCGCTGTCGATCGGCGGCACGCCGGTGAGGATGCATTCATAAAGCGGTCGGGACAGGGCCGGCAGCTCGCACTCCAACTGATAGAGCGCGGCGCGTCCTGCGCCAACATAAGCCTGCAGATGCCCCATGGCGTGACGCGCGACCTCGTAGTTGAGGCCGTCGAGCACGACAAGGATGACGTTGTGCTTCATAGGGGCAAAAACTCCGCGAAACAGGAAATTTCAGATTCACCTGGATCCCTTGTAGGAGTGAGCCTGCTCGCGATAGCGATTGAACATTCAACGACAATGTTGACTGAACTACCGCTATCGCGAGCAGGCTCACTCCTACATGGGGATTTGTTTCGGATCACAAAAATGGTGATCAGCCGCTTATTTCATTTCCACGATGACTTCTTCGTTCCACGCCTGTGGCAGGGCTTTCGAAGTCTTTTCCCACGCGTCGGCATCTTTGATCGGGGTGACCTTTTTGTACTGCTCGTTTGGCAGCAGCTTGGCCTTCACGTCTTCCGGCAGTTGCAGGTGTTCGGCGCGGATCGGGCGGGCGTTGCCGCGCGCGAGATTGGTCTGGCCGGCGTCGCTGAAGATGTATTCGCGAGTCAGCTTGGCGGCGTTAGGATTTTTTGCGTATTTGTTGATGATCGTGGTGTAGCCGGAAATCACCGAACCGTCGGACGGGATGAGCACGACGTAGTCATCCGGGTTGGCCATCTTGGCCTTGTAGCTCAGGCCGTTGAAGTCCCAGACCACACCGACTTCGATCTCGCCTTTTTCCATGGTGGCGATGGTCGGGTTGGCCATCGACAGGCGACCTTGCCTGGCGATGTCGGCGAACAGCAGCAGCGCAGGTTTGATGTTTTTCTCGTCGCCACCGTTGGCCAGTGCCGCAGCGAGAACGCCGTTGGCAGCTTGCGCAGCGGTGCTCACGTCACCGATGGAGACCTTGTATTTGCCGCCCTTGAGGTCAGCCCATTTGGTGGGTACTTCGGAACCGTGCAGCAGCTTTTTGTTGACGATAAAAGCAATGGTACCGGTGTAGGCCAGCGCCCAGTTGCCGTCCTTGTCCTTGGCCCAGTCCGGGACTTGATCCCAGGTGCTTGGCTTGTACGGCTGCACCACGCCTTGCTTGACCGCGATCGGGCCGAAGGCGGCGCCGACGTCGCCGATGTCGGCGGTCGCGTTGTCTTTCTCGGCGGCGAACTTGGCGATTTCCTGGGCCGAGCTCATGTCGGTGTCGATGTGTTTCAGGCCGTAGGTCTTGGCCAGGTCTTCCCAGGTGCCTTTCCAGTTGGCCCAGTCATCCGGCATGCCGACGCTGTTGACGGCGCCTTCCGCTTTCGCAGCGGCTTCGAGGGTTTTCAGATCGGTGCCGGCCGCCATGGCGGAGGTGCACATTGCAATGGTCGAGCCTAACAGTGTTGCCAGGAAAAGCTGTTTCATTCCGAAGCTCCTTGGTCGTGTTCAACGCTGCGATTGCGGTGTGGGTTGGTCTAGGTCAGCAATACCTGAGCCAATTTAGGCGGGCTGGATGACACTTTGATGTCGGTGGCCCTGCGGCAGGTCTTTTGTGTGCCTGGTATCGGCGGTTGCCAGTTAAGCGTAGACCATGCTCAGGCCCCAGCGGACAAGGGACTTGGCCGATGTATTGCAAGTCATGAGGACGACCGTTCGGTAGTTTTGTCATCTCCCGGTCATCTGCACTGCCTAGGCTTGCACACACGGAAACGGTTCGTTGGCCGTGGGTTTTTTGCCCCGAAACAGTGCTGGTCTAGTCCAGATAGGTAACTTGATGCGTGATGAGGCAACAAAAGCGGTGACAGCCATTGGCCAAGTGCTGCAGGAGCAGCTCGATCATGGTCTGTTGGCGGCGGGCAGCAAGTTGCCGGCCGAGCGCAAGCTCAGTGAGTTGTTCGGCACGACGCGGATTACCGTGCGCGAGGCGTTGTTGCAACTGGAAGCGCAGGGGCAGATTTATCGCGAAGAACGGCGCGGCTGGTTCGTGTCGCCGCCGCGTCTGGCCTACAACCTGATGCAGCGCAGTCATTTTCACGCAATGGTCAGTGCGCAGGGGCGGGTGCCGTCGACCGAGGTGATTTCGGCGCGGTTGCAGCCAGCTTCGGCGGCGGTGTGTGCGTGGTTGCAGCTGCCGGCGTTGTCGAGCGTGATTCAGATTTGCCGGTCGCGGCGCATTGATGGGCGTTTGGTGTTGTATGTGGAGCACTATTTGAATCCGCAGTTTTTTCCGGGGATTCTTGAGTTTGATTTGAATCAGTCGATGACCGAGTTGTATGCGCGACATTACGATTTGCACTATGGGCGGGTGCGCTTTGAGATTGTGCCTACGTCGTTGTCGGTGGATGCGGCGGCGGCTTTACGGGTTTCTGTGGGGAGCCCGGGGTTGCGGATTGCTCGGGTCAATTATGATCAGCATGAGCGGTTGATTGATTGTGATCTGGAGTTTTGGCGGCATGATGCGATTCACGTATCGGTTGATGTGGTTTGATCGTTTTGGGGGCATATCCGTTGCTTCGGGTGTTGCTGATTAGGGTTCCGCCCTTACGGCGAGTCACCTTTTCCAAACGCCGAAAAGGTAACCCAAAAGGCTTGCTCCTACGTGCGGCCCGCTCGCTGGGGCTCGGGGTTCCTTCGCTCCGGGATCGATCCGGGCGCAGCGCCTACGGTTTGCTTCGCTGCACCTCCTCTCGCTGTGTTTGGCTGCGCCAAACGGTCGCTGCGCTCCCACGCCCGGATCAATCCCTCCACTCAGCCTTCCGACGTCGCCCGTGGATCAAGATCAAAAGCGGTACTCGAGCTAACGCTCATTGTGTTGAGTGGTGAGAAGCAGAAGCGATATTGGTTTGCCGGTTGGACTCAATCCTTGTGAGAGCTGGCTTGCCAGCGATGGCGGCCTGACAGCCGACCTGTTTCCTGCGGATGTACTCGATCCCTTGTAGGAGTGAGCCTGCTCGCGATGGCGGCCTGACAGCCGACCTGTTTCTGACAGGCTGCACACGTTCCAAATGTGGGAGCGAGCCTGCTCGCGAAAGCGCCCCCACAGTCACCTCATCTCTACTTGCCTGTCCGCGCATTGGCATATAAATAATCCGTCGCCAACGAGGCCAATGTCCTCACTCCCACCACCAGCGCCGATTCATCCACAAAGAACCCGGGATTATGATTTGGCGCAGCCTTGCTCATGTCTTGATCCCGCGGCGTCACGCCCAGAAACACAAACAGTCCCGGTACTTCCTTGGCAAAAAACGAGAAGTCTTCCGCGCCCCCCACCAGCGGTGCATTCACCACATCATCCTTCGCCGCCCACTTCAAAGTCGGCAGCATTTTTTCGGTGAGCGCCGGGTTGTTTATCGTCGGGTCGTATTTTTCGATGATGGTGACGTCAGCTTTCGCGCCGCCACTTTCGGCGATTTTTTCCACGGTCTGGCGGACATCGGCATGCAGTTTCTGGCGAATGCCGTAGTCGTAGGAGCGGATCGTTCCGCTCATGTCGACGGATTCGGGAATGATGTTGTAGCGGGTGCCACCGTTGATGGTGCCGATGCTGACCACTGACGGATAAGACGAGATGTCGGTGCGGCGGCTGACCACTGTTTGCAGGCCGACGATGGTTTGTGCGCCGACGGTGATCGGGTCGATGCCGTCCCAAGGGCGGCCGGCGTGGGTTTGCTTGCCGAGGATTTTGATGCGCAGGTCGTCGGAGCTGGCCAGGGTGGCGCCGGGGCGGTAGGCGATCTGGCCGGCGGGGACGCCGGCCCAGACGTGCAGGCCGAAGACCGCGTCCGGTTTGGGTGATTTCATCACGCCTTCCTCGACCATCATTTTCGCGCCCCAGGTGTTTTTGCCGTCGGGGATGAAGTCGCTCGGGCCTTCTTCGGCGGGCTGGAAGTAGAACACCACGGTGCCGGGTAATGTGTCGCGCATGCCTGTGAGAATTTTCGCCGTGCTCAGCAGGATCGCGGTGTGGGCGTCGTGGCCGCAGGCGTGCATGACGTCGACTTCCTTGTCGAGGTAGGTGCCTTTGGCTTTCGAGGCGAACGGCAGGTCGGCGACCTCCTTGACCGGCAGCGCATCCATGTCGGCGCGCAGGGCCACGGTAGGACCGGGCAGGGCGCCTTTGAGAACGGCGACCACGCCGGTGCGGGCGACGCCGGTTTTCACTTCCAGGCCCATGGCCGTGAGTTGTTTGGCGACCAGTTCCGCAGTGCGTTTTTCCGTGTTGCCGAGTTCCGGGTGGGCGTGGATGTCGCGGCGGGTTTCCAGCAGTTGCGGTTCAAGCTTTTGCGCTTGTTCGGCGATTTCAGCGCGGGTGCTGTCCATCGTCGCGGCGCCGGCGTGGCTGGCGACCAGGGTGAGCAAAACGGTCTGGGCAATGCGCGTCAGTTGCATCGGGTTTCTCCTTGATTATTGTTGTCGGGCTTCCCTGCCTGTGACTGCAACCGCGCGCCTGAGTGCCTATTCCTTCGGCTCGCCACCGCCGGCAGTGATCACTTGCACGCTCATGCGCGGCGTTGCCAGATCGAGTCCAGCCTCGTCGAGGTGGCGTTTGAGTGACAGGTTGAAGGCTCGGGACACTTCCCATTGTTTGATCGGCGCGGTCTTGAATCGCGCGCGCAGAATCGCGCTGCCGGATTCGAAACTTTCGACCCCCTGAATCTCCAGCGGCGACCAGATGTTGCGTCGCTGCAACGGATCGGTACGCATCTTCTGCCCGACTTCGCGCATCAGTTTGATCGCGTCGTCGATTTCCATGTTGTACGGCACGGCGACGCGGAAGATTGCGTAGCCGAATTCCCGCGAGTAGTTCTTGATGCTTTTGATTTCGCTGAACGGGATGGTGTGGACGATGCCGTCGATATCGCGCAGGCGCACGGTGCGGATGGTCAGGCCTTCGACGGTGCCGAGGTGGCCGCCGACGTCGACGTAGTCATCGATGGCCAGCGAGTCTTCGATGATGATGAACAGGCCGGTGATCAAGTCGGCAACCAGCGACTGCGCACCGAAACCGATGGCCAGACCGATTACACCGGCACCGGCCAGCAATGGCGTGACGTTCATGCCCATGTTCGCCAGTGCGACGATCAGCGCGATGATGAAAATCGCCACGAACAGCACGTTGCGGATCAGCGGCATCATCGTTTGCGCGCGGGCGTTGGCCAGGCCTTTACGCGAGCGGGTGAGGGCGTGATGCACGGCGGTGTCGGCGAGAATCCAGATCAGCCAGGAAAAAATCAACGTACCGGCCAGGCTGAACAGTTTGACGCTGACGTCATGCCCATCGCCTTCGGCGAAACCGATCAACGATTTGCCCCAGACGCGCAGGCCCAACTCGATGAATGCCAGCCACACCAGCAGATGCGCGAGGGTGTAGAAGAAGTTTTTCAGGCGCTCCGAGTACAAGGCGTGACGTCTCGCCCCGCGTTGCGGTTTCAGTGAATGGCGACGCACGAGGCCGTTGATCACCATGCACAACACCAGCAGCACGGTGCAGATCAGCGACTGACGCAGGGCGGTGCTGGTGTCGCCGGCGGAGACAAAAGTTGCGAACAGCGAGATGCCGACCAGCACCAGCGCCGGCACGTACCAGAACGTTCCGAGGATTTCGATGGTGTCGCTGAGGGCGCGGCGGGTCAGGCGTCGGGACAGCGGCTGGTTGCGGATCAGGTGCGCAATCGGGCGGCGGAAACGCAGGATAAACAGACCGGTAGAGAGTGCCGCGAGGACATTGGCGATAGTGGCGGCGGAGTGCGCCAGGTGCACGCCGAGGCTTTCGATCAGGCGTGGGTCGTTCAGCGCTTCACCAAACGCGGCGAAGCTGCCGATCAGCCACAGCGGTCGAAATGCCTGATGACGCAGGATATACAGCGCGCGATGGCGGTGCGGGCCATCGAGCAGGGAAAACGCGATCACGCAGATCGCCGAGAAACACGTTCCGACCACCAGTGCGTAGGCCAGTACCATCGCCAGGCTTTTGCCCAGCGAAGATGGCAAAGCGTAGGACATGTAAACGGTCATCACCAGCGCGATCAACCATGGCCCGAGCTTGCGCAAAGCGAAGCGCAGCATGTCGAGGGCTTTGGGGTGTTGTGGCAGCTCTTCGGTCAGGCCGAAGCGCATGCGCACTCGATGGCCGAGCCAGATCAGGGCAGCGGCGAGCAGGCTCCACACCGCGAGGATCATGGCGAAACCGAAGATGATCGGCAGCCATTCGTTAGCCGGCAGCATCATGCCGCTGAGTTCCTCCTTGGCCAGGTCGAACTCGTTGGACCAACGGGTAATCGGGCTGTCGGCACCGGAAAACTGTTTTTCGAAATTGGCCAGGGTGCCGCCGATCAGGCCGAGCACGCCTTCTTCCGGTGTGGTCTGGGCTTTTTTCGTAGCGTCGCGCAGCTTTTTCAGATCGGTCAGCAACTGTGCGCGTTGCTTGTCGTTTTCCAGCGACTTGATGACTTCGTCGAGGGACTGGCCGAGCGGTTCCTGGGCTTCGGGCTGCGCCTTGTTGGTGTTGAGCAGACCGGGCAAACCGACCGCATGGGCGGGCGCCAGCGGCAGCAGCGTCATCAGGCAGACGAGGAACAGACTGGGCAAAGCAAAAAGACGAGCGAACACTAGGCGGTCAACCTCGCAAGGGGCGGATTCGCTGGAGTGTACGAGGCCAACCCCGTCAATGCGAGCCGGGCGCGGATTTATTCGTTGAGTTTGGCGAGGATCTTGTACACCACGGTGGCGAGGATCGTGAGCATGCCGATCCACATGGCGAACACACCGGCGTTCTTGTCGCGGAAGTTGAAGCCGATGGCCAGCAGGATCATTCCGCTCAGAATCGGAATGAGCATGGCGTGAAACGAAGACATCGAGATCATGGGGACTGCCTTGTCGAAATGAATGATGTAAGTCTAGGTCGGTTTCTGCCGGCCGGTATTGATCTGAGTAGGAGTTGCCGCAGGCTGCGATCTTTTGATTTTGTTTTCAAGATCAAAAGATCGCAGCCTTCGGCAGCTCCTACAGCGAACAAGTGGTCCCGAATGGTTAAGGCAACTCGCGGCAGGCGTAGAACGCGCTCAGCACTTTGACCAGGTGTGCCAGGTCATGGCTGCCGCACAGTTCGCGGATCGAGTGCATGGCGAAGGTCGGCAGGCCGATGTCAACGGTGCGCACACCGAGGTGGCTGGCGGTGATCGGGCCGATGGTCGAGCCACAGCCCATGTCGCTGCGCACCACGAAACTTTGCACCGGGACTTCTTCGGCCATGCACAGATGGCGGAAGAAGCCGGCGGTTTCGCTGTTGGTGGCGTAGCGTTGGTTGCTGTTGACCTTGATCACCGGGCCGGCATTGAGTTTCGGGCCGTGGTTGGCGTCGTGCTTTTCTGCATAGTTGGGGTGCACGCCGTGGGCGTTGTCGGCCGAGACCAGCAGGGACTTCTGGATGGTGCGGACGAATTCATCACCTTCCGGCAGCAGGCGGCGCAGGGTTTGTTCGAGCATCGGGCCGTCGGCACCGCAAGCCGAGCAGGAGCCGACTTCTTCGTGGTCGTTGCACACCAGCACGCAGGTTTCGTCGGTTTCGGCAGTCAGCAATGCTTGCAGACCGGCGTAGCACGACAGCAGGTTGTCGAGGCGCGCGCCGGCAATGAAGTCGCCATTCAAACCGATGACGGCGGCACTTTGCGTATCGTAGAAACTCAACTCGTAATCCAGCACGACGTCGGCATTCAAGCCGTGTTCGCGGGCCAGTTGCTCGGTGAGCACGGCGCGGAAATCGACGCGCTCGTCGCCGGCGAATTGCGCGAGGATCGGCGGCAGTTCGGTCTGCGCGTTGATCGCCCAGCCTTGATTGGCTTCACGGTTAAGGTGAATGGCCAGGTTGGGAATGATCGCGATCGGTGCCTTGAAGTCGATCAACTGGCTTTCGACCTTGCCGTCGCGGCGGAAGGTCACGCGGCCGGCCAGCGACAGATCGCGGTCGAACCACGGTGCCAGCAGCGCGCCGCCGTAGACTTCAACGCCCAGTTGCCAGAAGCCTTGACGCTGCAGTTCCGGTTGCGGCTTGACCCGCAGGCACGGGCTGTCGGTGTGCGCGCCGACCAGGCGGATACCGCCGTGCAGGGGCGAAGTGCGGCCCATTTTGATCGCGACAATCGAGGAGTCGTTGCGGGTGACGTAATAGCGGCCGTTCGGCTCGGTGGTCCATGGCTCACGCTCGTCGAGGCGCACGAAACCGGCAGCCTCCAGACGCTGAACAAGACTGGCGGTGGCGTGGAACGGGGTAGGGGAGGCCTTGAGGAAGTCGATCAGGCCTTGGTTCAACTCTTCGCGCATAAGAAACTCCAGACAGCAATGGGCGGGAGTTTAACGCATCGGCCGGGGAATTGAATCTGCACCGGATCCGTGTAGGAGTGAGCCTGCTCGCGATAGCGGTATGTCATTAAGTAATTTTTGTCTGACACACCGCTATCGCGAGCAGGCTCACTCCTACAAGGGGTCTGCAGTGGCGGTCAGAACGGTGCGGGGCACTCGAAACGCAGGCGTTCGCCGGTTTGCGGGTGGGTAAAGCTGAGCATGCTCGCGTGCAGGCACAGCCGTGGCCAGGCTGCGAGGGCTTGTTCATGGGCATAGAGCCCGTCACCCAGCAGCGGATGCCCGATCGACAGCATGTGCACGCGCAACTGGTGCGAACGCCCGGTGATCGGTGTCAGCTCGACGCGGCACCAGTCGCCGCAACGTTCGAGCACGCGCCAGAAGGTCAGCGCATGTTTGCCGAATTCGTGATCGACCACGTGACGCGGTTTGGTCGGCGGATCGTAGCGCAGGGGCAAGTCGATGCTGCCGCTGTCCAGTTCCGGTTGGCCCCAGGCCAACGCAGTGTAGGCCTTCTCTGTTTCACGGTCGTGAAACTGGCGCGACAGTTCGCGGTGAGTATCGGCGTCACGCGCGAGCAGAATGATGCCGGAGGTTTCCCAGTCCAGACGATGGACGATGCGCGCTTCCGGGTAGCCGTTTTCCTGCAAACGGGTAATCAGGCAATCCTTATTGTCGTCGGCGCGACCGGGCACCGAGAGCAGCAACGTCGGTTTGTCGACCACCAGTACGGCGGCGTCCTGATGGATGATGCGGATGTTGGACAACGGCATTAAAACAGCCTCGTAACAAATGCCAACGGCGGCTCGGAACTGCTGATAACCCTGTAGGAACTGCCGAAGGCTGCAATCTTTTGACGTTGAAGATCAAAAGATCGCAGCCTTCGGCAGCTCCTACACAAGCATCAATAGTCCGAGCCGCCGTAGCGACTGCCAAATCGACTCAGCGATCAGGCAGGGTGATGTTGAGTTCCAGAATCGAGCAACTGCCCTGGCTTTCCAGTGCAACATGTACGTCGTCGTTGCCGATGTTGACGTACTTGCGGATCACGTCGACCAGTTCCTTCTGCAAGGCTGGCAAGTAATCCGGCGTGCTGCGCTGGCCGCGCTCATGCGCCACGATGATCTGTAGACGCTCTTTCGCTACCGAGGCGGTACTTGGCTTTTTGTTGGCACGAAAGAAGTCAAAAAGGTTCATTACCTACCTCCAAACAGGCGCTCGAAGAATCCCTTCTTCTCGACATCGAGGAAACGGTGGGCTTTTTCTTTGCCCAGCAAGCGGTCGACGGTATCGCTGTAAGCCTGACCGGCATCGCTCTGGTCGTCGAGAATCACCGGGACGCCCTGGTTGGATGCCTTGAGCACCGCCTGGGATTCCGGGATCACGCCGAGCAGGGTGACCGAGAGGATTTCCTTGACGTCTTCAACGCCCAGCATCTCGCCTTTTTCAACACGCTCTGGATGGTAGCGGGTGATCAACAGGTGTTCCTTGATCGGGTCTTCGCCACGTTCGGCGCGACGCGATTTGCTCGCCAGCAGGCCGAGCATACGGTCCGAATCTCGTACCGAGGACACTTCCGGGTTGGTCACGACGATCGCTTCGTCAGCGAAGTACATGGCCAGGTGCGCACCTTTCTCGATGCCTGCCGGGGAGTCGCAGACGACGAACTCGAATTGTTCCTTGAGCTCCATCAGGACTTTTTCCACGCCTTCGACGGTCAGCGCGTCTTTGTCGCGGGTCTGACTGGCGGCCAGTACGTAGAGGTTTTCCAGGCG
>NZ_JBIUVX010000059.1:0-20722 GCF_044743175.1 Pseudomonas sp. NPDC087690 | reverse complement strand
GATCAGCGTATTCACCGTTGTTTACCTGATGGGGACTCTGTAATGGCTAATGCACACTCCCATGACAGCCATGATGCTGGCCACGGCAGCGTAAAGTCGTACGCCATTGGCTTCATCCTGTCGGTGATCCTGACCGTGATTCCTTTCGGTCTGGTGATGTACCCGAGCCTGCCGAAAGCCACCACGCTGGCAATCGTTCTGCTGTTCGCAGTGATCCAGGTGATCGTTCACCTGTATTACTTCCTGCACCTGGACCGTTCCATTGCTCAGCGTAACAACGTGATCGCATTCGTCTTCACGGCGATTGTGATCGTGCTGCTGGTTGGCCTGTCGCTGTGGATCATGTTCAGCATCCACACGTACATGATGGCGAAGTGAGGTAGACCCGATGTCGCTCAAGCACTTTATCCAAATCACCAAACCGGGGATCATTTTCGGTAACGTGCTTTCTGTGGCAGGCGGGTTCTTCCTGGCCTCGAATGGGCATGTCGATCTGGCGGTGGTTCTGGCTGCCATGATCGGTACATCCCTGGTTGTCGCCTCCGGTTGCGTGTTCAACAACTGCATCGACCGCGACATCGACCTGAAGATGGAACGCACCAAGAACCGGGTGCTGGTGCAGGGCTTGATCTCCCTGAAACTGGCCCTGGTCTACGCGACCATCCTTGGTGTTCTCGGCGTTGCTTTGTTGTACAAGGTGGCCAACCCGTTGGCCGCTTTGTTCGCGGTGATCGGCTTCGTTATCTACGTCGGCTTCTACAGCCTGTACCTCAAGCGCAAGTCGGTTCACGGCACGCTGGTGGGCAGTCTGTCGGGCGCCATGCCGCCAGTGATCGGTTACGTTGCCGTCACCAACAGCTTCGACATGGCCGCGCTGACGTTGCTGGTGATGTTCAGTCTGTGGCAGATGCCGCATTCCTACGCCATCGCGATCTTCCGCTTCAATGATTACCTGGCCGCATCGATTCCGGTGTTGCCAGTGAAGCGCGGGATTCAAGTGGCGAAGAAGCACATCCTGCTCTACATCCTGGCGTTCCTCGTGGCGACCTTGATGCTGACCTTCAGCGGTTACGCCGGCATGAGCTACCTCGCCGTCGCCGCGGCCATGGGCATGTACTGGTTGTACATGGCCTGGACCGGCTACAAAGCGGTGGATGACACAGTCTGGGCACGCAAGCTGTTCGTGTTCTCGATCTTCACCATCACTGCGTTGAGCGTCATGATGTCCCTGGACTTCAAGGTGCCGGCAGAGCTGCTGCTGACGTACGCGCCGTAAGGCTCAAAGGCTTGAAGAAAAACCCCGCACATTGAGAGATGTGCGGGGTTTTTTGTTGGGTGGATTATGCTGATTTGATGTGCTGCCCTTCGCGAGCAGGCTCGCTCCCACAGGGGATATTCGATCGACGCAGATCCAATGTGGGAGCGAGCCTGCTCGCGAATTCCAACGTCACTGAATTTGCTGGGTTGCTGGTTGCAGACTTCCAGTAAACCCCCTAGATTTGGATCCAACCATGACAGTGGTAGCGCCTTGCCATTTGCTCGCGCTCAACTGTCCTGACCTACGGTTTTTTATGCACTGATCATAAGGCTGGGCGAAATGACTGAGAGGATGACCTGCGACGAGCGTTTTATTGCCCTGGCCCAAGAGCTGAACTACGACATCTATGGTGAGAACACCGCCGGCGGCAATTACGCGCCGCTGATCCGTCATCATGATGAGCTGTACATCAGCGGTATGGTGCCGCGCACTAATGGCAAGATTCAGTACCCGGGTCGCGTCGGACTGGAGCTGACCCTCAAGGATGCGCAAGCCGCCGCGAGCATCAGTGCAATGCGTTGCCTGGCGCTGATCGTCGATGCTGTGGGTTCGCTGGACAAGATCAAGGCGTTGTTGCGGGTGACGGTGTATGTGAAGTCGACGCCGGACTTCGTTGACCTGAGCGAAGTGGCCAACGGTGCATCGGACGTGTTCAGTCATGTGCTCGGTGATGCCGGCCGGCACACGCGCACCACAGTTGGCGTGTATCAGTTGCCGAAGAATGCGGCGATTGAGGTGGACATGATTGTAGCGTTGCATCCTTCGGCTTGAGGGTGACTTCACGGCTTGCCCTCACCCTAACCCTCTCCCGGAGGGAGAGGGGACTGACCGAGGTTTCTTGCGCTATACATCGACCTGAGAGGCCGAGGCGATTGTGGATTCGGCACCGCACTTTCATTTCGGTGCATCTCTTGAATATCTCACGATCGGCTCCCTCTCCCTCGGGAGAGGGCAGGGGTGAGGGGCGAGGATTTTCGCCTCCTCACGAATCCCCAGCCGAAAACCAAAAAGCCCCGCACTGAATCCCAGCGCGGGGCTTTTTCGTACAGCGGCTGCGCTATTACTGCGCGGCGATGCTATAGCCATCGAACGCAGTCTGCTGTTGCAGCGCGGTGATGATGTTCTTGCGGTTTACCGCCTGCTCGGTGCCAGCGTTGTCGACGAAGACTTCGCTTTCCAGTTCCGCTTCTTCGCCTTCACCGACGAAGGTGAAACCGAGGAACTCCAGCGCTGCACGGTCAACGTTCAGGCGCGAGCGTGGCGTGCGCAGTGGCAGGGTCACACTGATGCCGTCCTTGCTGATGGTGAAGATTTCGACTTCTTTCTTCTTCGCAGCCTTGCTCTTGCCGCCGCTCGGGTTGCTGATCGCCTGATGGGTCTGGTTCAGCACTTTCAGCGCGAGGCCGTAAACGATTTCCTGGAACGCCGGATCGTCCTTGAAGCTGGACAGGATGCGGCCGATCGAGAACTTGCTGCTGAGGTCTTCAAGGGCGGCGAGGTCGGCGGCTTCGGCGTCTTTCAGCGCCTTGAGTTCGCCCATCAGCTCGTAGGCCTTGTCGTCATCGAAGCTGTCGTGAGCCTGACGGATCGCCGCGCGCAGCTCGCGGATCTGGTCGCTTTCGCGGGTCGACTGGAACGCGTCCAGGACCATCTCGCTGATGATTTTGGCTTGTGGCAGGTGTTGTGAAAGATTGATGGAGTTTTCGTATTCCGCTTTGGACGATTCGGTGACTACGGATTCAGCGGTGTTGAAATCGGACATTGAAATTTCACTACTTTTTAACTTGAGTGGAGATGAGAAAACCCAAGGGCTTTTTCAGGCCGACTAATTTAGGGGAGCGCGGCGGCGTTGTCACGGAGCAACGGTCTGCCGGTCGAGTTTTTTCCCGCAGTGGGTTATTTCCGGCGCGGCCGTTCCATGGCAATCACCGAGGTCTCAAAACCCAGGCTGGCAAAAAAAGCCTCTGCGCCTTCGCGCCCGGCACGCAGCACCCACGTGATATCCGGGTTGTCGCCCATGATGTGCTCGACCAGTGCGCGGCCAATCCCCTCACGCCGATGCTGGTCATCGACCACCACCATCGACAGGTAACCGTTGGACAAACCATCGCTGATTCCGCGGGCGAATCCGATGATCTGCTCACCCTCGACGGCGACGGCGGTGCGCTCAGAGTTCTTGATCAGCAGGGCGAAGTGTTCAGCTGAGCCGGTGCGATGGCCCCAGCCATGCTCCCCGAGAAACTGCCGCACCGATTGCGTTTCGGCGGGCAGCAAATCACGTACGTTGAGAGTGTTGTTCATCTGCTGTTCGGTTCCTTGTCAGCGATTTTTCATGGAAGGGTGGAGCCGCGCAGCCTCAGGATTTCCCCCACGTCTGCATCGCAAACTCCACGAACCGGCGCAATTTTGGCAAGCGATAGCGATCTGGCGCGTAGAGCAGATGCATCGGTCGGCTGGGTGGCTGGAAGTCGGCGATCACCTTCACCAGTCGGCCTTCACGCAGGTCTTGTTCCACCAGCGCATCCGGCAGCATCACGATGCCCATGCCGGTGCGTGCCGCCTGATGCAGCCCGGCGGAGCTGTTGATCAGCATAGGCCCGCTGACGTCGACCATGATTTCCCCGTCGGGGCCACCGAGGCGCCAGCGTTTTTCCACCGATTGCCAGTCGTCGCCGGCGGGATAGGCGAACGACAGGCAGTCGTGTTGTTGCAAGTCTTCCGGGGTTTTCGGCATGCCGCGCCGGGCGACGTATTGCGGCGAGGCGCACACGGTCAGGGTGTAGTCGATCAAGGGCCGGGCGATCAGGTTGGACTGGTCGAAATTGCCCAGCCGAAACGCCACATCGAGGCCGCTTTCCAGTAGATCGGGACGGCTGTTGGTCAGGATCACATCGAGTTTGACCTGGGGGTACAGCAAGGAAAATTCACTGAGCGCCGGCGCCAGCCGTTCAACGCCGAACGTCAGCGGCGCGGTGAGGCGCAACATGCCCCGCGGTTGATCGAGGGTCTGCTCGGCGAGGCGTTCGGAATCGGCGACCAACCCCAACACTTCCAGACAGCGCTGGTAGTAAACGCTGCCGAATTCAGTGAGTCGCTGACGTCGAGTGGTGCGCTGCAGCAGTTGCACACCGAGCCGTTGTTCCAGCGCGCGCAGATGATTGCCAACCATGGTCGTCGACATGTCGCACTGCAACGCGGCCGCCGTCATGCTCCCGGCTTCGACGACTTTGACGTACACGCTCATCGACTGGAACAAGTCCATTATCAAGCTCAGCTTTTAAATGAATGAAGTTTTGCCGAGTTTATCCAGTTTCGCTGGCTAACCATACTGCCAGCACACCGACCTGCTGGAGTTTCAAGTCATGACCGCCGCCTTGATGAACACCTACCAACCACTGGCCTTGAGCTTCACCAAAGGCCTGGGCACTCGCCTGTGGGATCAGGCCGGCCGCGAGTATCTGGATGCGGTGGCCGGTGTCGCGGTGACCAATGTCGGCCACTCGCATCCGCGGATCGTTTCGGCGATCAGCGAGCAGGCCGGGTTGCTGCTGCACACATCGAATCTGTACAGCATCGACTGGCAGCAACAATTGGCCAAACGGCTGACCGAGCTGTCGGGCATGGAGCGGGCGTTCTTCAATAACTCCGGTGCTGAGGCCAATGAAACGGCATTGAAACTGGCGCGTTTGTACGGTTGGCGCAAGGGCATCGAACAGCCGCTGGTGGTGGTCATGGCCAACGCGTTCCACGGCCGCACACTCGGCACCTTGTCGGCCAGTGATGGTCCGGCGGTGCGCCTGGGTTTCAACGAATTGCCGGGGGATTTCCTCAAAGTGCCGTTCGGTGATCTCGCTGCGCTGGAACAGGTGCAGCAAAAGCACGGCGAGCGCATCGTCGCGATTCTGGTCGAGCCAATCCAGGGCGAAAGCGGTGTGCAGCTCGCGCCGCCCGGTTACCTGAAAGCGCTACGCGAACTGTGCAATCGCCATGCGTGGTTATTGATGCTTGATGAAATCCAGACCGGTATCGGCCGCACCGGGCGCTGGTTCGCGTTTCAACATGAAGGCATTGTCCCGGACGTCATGACCCTGGCAAAAGGACTGGGCAACGGCGTGCCGATCGGCGCGTGCCTGGCCCGGGGCAGGGCGGCAGATCTGTTTACGCCCGGGAGCCATGGCAGCACCTTCGGCGGCAATCCGCTGGCGTGTCGGGTCGGTTGCACGGTGCTGGACATCATCGAAGAACAGGGCCTGCTGGAAAACGCCCGGATTCAGGGGCAACGGCTGTTGACTCGTCTGCGTGCAGAGCTGGCGGACAATCCCAATGTGCTGGCGATTCGCGGGCAGGGCTTGATGATCGGTATCGAGCTGAAACAACCGGTGCGTGATCTGACCCTGATCGCCGCGCGGGATCATGGGCTGTTGATCAACGTCACGCGGGGCAAGACGATACGGCTGCTGCCACCGTTGACGATTGATGAGCGGGAGGTGGAGATGATTGTCAGAGGTGTGGGGCGAGCACTGATCGCGCATTGATGGCTTGTAAGTAGCACTGTGGGAGCGAGCCTGCTCGCGAAGGTGGACTATCGGTCGACATCTCTGCTGGATGATCGACCGCTTTCGCGAGCAGGCTCGCTCCCACATGTTCGGTGTAGACCTTAGTCCGGATAATCCGCCAGATCCGGCGCCAGCATCCGTGTCTTCGCCTTGCCATTCGAATTGTGCTGAATGATCTCCCGCGGCTGCCCCTGTTCATTGAAAAACACCTGACCGATCCCCGCCGAATTCCATAAGCGTTCACCTGCCTCAGCATGTTCCGGCGTGTACGGCACGATGCGCATGCGTCGGCGTTTGGTGAACCAGTTCAGCGGGGAGCGTGGCGAGTAGAGCCAGCGGTTGAGGCGGTCGAACCATTCCAGCAGGCTTTTCGGAAACTCGTTCTTGATGCCGCTGCTGGTGATCTGCCAGATTCGCGGACCGGCCTTACGGTGGCGGATAAGCACTTCGTAGACGAAGGAATAATGCACATCGCCGGACAGCACCACGTAGTTACCCGGTGTGCGCGAGTGGCGGAAAATATTCAGGATCACCTGCGCCGCACCGCGATGGGCCATCCAGTTTTCCGCGTCGACCAGCAGCGGGTAACCGCACCAGCTGAACACCTTCTGCACCGTTTCGATCAGCTTCACGCCGAAGATCGGTGCCGGGGAAACGATGATCGCTGACGGGTGATCGAGCAGTTCCTGTTGCAGCTCGCTCAACGCCTCCCAATCGAGCAGGCCCGAGGGTTGCTTGAGCGCCATCTCACTGTGCCAGCGCCGGGTGCGCGTGTCGATGACCACGAGCGCCGGGCTGCTCGGCAGGACGAAATGCCATTGTTGAAAGCGCAGCAAATCATCGATCAGAGCATCCTGCACCGGGCTGTCGAGATATTGGTCATCACCGCTGGCGCTTAGCCCCAGGGTTTTCTCCAAGACATCCTTGAAGGCATCGGGATTATTGCCCCAGCCCTGACACAACATATAGGCGATCAACGCGTTGCCGATGATGCGCTTGGAGAACGGATGACCATAGGCCGTTTCCTCCCATTGCGCAGACAGGTTCCAGTCATCGGTGATGTCGTGATCGTCGAAAATCATCAGGCTCGGCAGATGCGCCAGCGCGCGGGCGACCTTGTCCAATCCAGCCTTGAAGGCATCGATGCGACTCTGTTCAAGGGTGTAGCGCTTGAGACGTTCGGGCGTCAGTTCAGGAGCTTGCGGATTGATCAGCGACCAAGCCGTCGGCGACCACACCAACAAGTACATCGCCATGACTTCGGCGAAGGTCACCAAGTGATTGTCAGCGCTGCTGCTGGTGAAAATCGGCTTACGCGCACCACCGAAAAATCGCTCGCGCAATGTCTCGTTGCTTTCCAGCGCCGGTAACAAATCCGCACGGTGGTAGTAACTGGCCGGGTGTTTGTAGAGCTTGGCGCTATCGCTGACCACGGCGCCTTCGAGGTGTTCATCGAACAGTCCGAGTCGTTCGATCAAGGCATGAATTGCGCGCAACATCGGACCGGCAACATCGTCGGCGTAGACCTGGTCGCCGCTCATCATGAGCAGGGCGGGGCGTTGTTGCGGGTCGGTTTCCGTCGCTAACAGTTGATCGACGCAGAGCAGACCGTCCACCGCCGGGTGATGGGGTTTGCGGCAGGAGCCATGTAGCAATTGGTCGATTCGCGAACGTATGACGAAGTTCGGGCAGCGGGCATCGCCGTAAAGTAAGTGCGGCGCCCAATCGGCAATTCCGCTTGCCGTCTCATCAATCAGCAAGTCGTAATCGACCCGCGTGTCGCAGGGTAGCGGGGTAGTTAATGCAACATCGATCAAATGCACGAAAGCATGCTGGCCCACCGCGATGGTCGTACAGTTGCCATCGTCCAGCGGTATATCGGCGACATCTTGCAGACGCAGCGTCAGCGAAAGCTTGCGGCTTGCGACCAGCCACATCACCAGGCGTGCCGGTTCCAGTCGCCGCAGCAAAGGGCCCGCCAGTATTGCAGGCAGTGAGGCGGGGGAATCAGGCGATAGCGCGGAAGCAGGCATCCGGTGTCAGGACTCTAAGTGCAGGTCGGCGATCATAGCGCAGGCAGCAAACGGCGTTCAGCGAGATGTTTGCGTGAGGCTCAAATCCACCAGGTTCCACTGGGTATCGCCATCTGCGCCCGCGACTGCTTGCATGGAGCAGCTGTAGTTGTAGACGACCGTCGCGGCCAACATGTTGTCTGCCGAGATAACCGCGGTGACTTTATAAATCTGGTCGTTCTGGCGGCTAGCTTTGAAGGCCGGGCCAATCACACGCTCTGTGGAGGGGAAACGCAGAGCGTGCTGTAACGCCGGAATGCACATGACAACGGCCATGTAGGATCGGTCAGCGTCTGCTCCATCACCAGCAGCCTGGCGTTTGGCATTGATGACGGCGCGATCGGTCTCGTTGAAATCGTTGACGATAAGGTTTTCGGATAAGGTTTTTCGCGACCGGCCACGGTAATCAGGAAGCAATGCAGATTCCGGCGGTTCAGACTTTTGTGTCGTGGCATTCGGCGCGGCAGAAGCGGCTGTGGCGACCGCTGCTTGCGCAGGTGCCGGCGGCGACACCGCTTCGGCCACTGCAACGGCCGGCTCTGCCGGCGCGATGACCTGTGTTTCAGCGGAGGGCATGAGTTGTTGGGATGTCTGCGCTGTTGTCTCGACGGTTTCGGCAGATTTCTTGTCGGGAAACAACGACAGCGAAATGGAAAGCACCACCATGGCCACAATCACACCGCCCGCCACGCCGACAATGTTGCCGAAGAACAGATTCCAGTTGCCGCGGTTCTTCACCACCCAGCGCCACATGAAACCCCAGGTAGCGACAAAAACCACTAAATGCAGAAAATCCATTCGATCCTTTCCTTAAACCTTCTAAACCTGAAACCAACGCATGTTCGAGGTGAACGCTGATGATGGGCAGCACGATAGCAAAACAGATGCACCGTCCGATCAAGTGTTGGGGAAATAATTCACCGCCAGAAACATCAAGGTGATCATGCCGGCAGTGAAGCCACACACCGCGCCCAGCAACTGACGTGCAATCGGATGTTCGGGTTGGCGGCGATTGGCGACCCACATCCACACGCCCGCGAGGACACCGGCGCTGGCCATGAAAACCACCAGGCTGCGATCCAGGTTGGTCGTCGCCATCGAGGTGCCAATGAGCCCGCCGTAAATCAGTGTGAAGACAATGCCAGTCACCACGCTACTGCCGGCGCCGGCAAGGTTGGCGAGTAACAGATTCCACTCGCCGCGTTGCTTCACCACCCACAACCAGGTTCCGCCCATTACCAGCAAGCACAACAAAGCATCCATTGATTTATTCCCGAGCGCCCGTTAACAGAAGCGCTTGATACGCCTCCATCGAAAGTGGACGGCAAGATAGCAAAATAGTAGCTTCGCGCCACCTTCTTCCACTGCGTAACGGACTACACATGCCTACCGTTTCTTCTGTCTCGCGCCTGCTCAGCGCTTTCCTCCTCGCCACCGTTATGACCCCGGCGCTTGCCGGCTGGGATGAAACCCCGGAGGTCGCCTGGAAAGGATACCTCGCCGATTGTCAGAGTTTTCAGGACGTAGTGAACAGAGTCCAAAGCGGGGCCATGACGAGCAGGCAAGCGATGAACCGCGTCGACAGCTTGAATCACACTCTTTACGTCCATCGCGATCACCTTGCCCCGGCAAGCCTTGCCTCTCCCGAATATGCCCGTTGCGAAACCGTCATTGCCCAAGCGTTCGAGATCCGCAACAAGGAGGAGCCGGTCCTGGTCGCCGAGCTTCAAGAGCAATACTACAAGGATCAGGCCGAGCACCAGAAATCCCCGGAATACAAGCGCGCCCGTGCTCTGGGCTTTAGCGACGTCGGCGGAATCGGCAAGCTCAAAGAACTCGCCGAGGAATCGGAAACGGATGGCGAAGCGTATCTGAAGACGTTGATGATTAAGGTCGACTGGAAATGCGGCCGGCATTTCCGCGCGGTGCAATACGTCAAACCCTATGTGGTCTACTTCGTCGGCCCCAATGCGGGCAGCTGCGCCGTCTACAGGGAAGTCGCGGTGCTGGGTGGACCAATGGTAGAGCGGGGCGACCCCATCGACGAGAACTTGATATTCCAGTACGTAGGATGGAAGACGCTGAAGGGAGCGGGTGGGTTTCCGATCAAGATTCGAGTGGTGAAAGTGCGCAAGTGATTTGCCGGGTTTTTTATTCAACCAGAGGATGGACAGATGATCGACTTCAACAACAAAGGCTTCTTCAAACTCAAGCAAAACAATGAATACGCCGAGCGCGTTACCTCCCTCTTGCTGGAAGGTGAAGAAGTGATCGACGCCTACAAGGCCATGCGCGATGGCGTGGTGTTTACCAACAAACGCATCATCGCAGTCAACGTTCAGGGCATTACCGGCAGCAAGAAGGATTTCACTTCCTTGCCGTACAAGAACATCGTCGCGTACTCCGTGGAAACCTCGGGCACGTTCGATCTGGATTCGGAGCTGGAGATTTACTTCTCGTCACTGGGGAAAGTGAAGTTCGAATTCACCGGGAAAACGTCGATGGTGGAGATTTCCAAGTACATCTCGAAGCATCTGCTGTAACGGCTCAGCCCATTACAAGATGTCTTTCAAATAACCCTTGAGCGCGAGAAGCGGCTGATCCAGCTGCTCCAGCGAACGCGCTTCGCTGAACTCGGCGGATAATTTGTGCAGCTCGCGTCCGAGCGGTTTCTCGATACCGCCCAAGGCGTCCATCGCTAGGCCAAGGCATTCGTTCATCTTGAACTGAATAGTCTCGACATCCCCACGCCGCACCAATAGTTCGAAAATGTCTTTCTGGTAATCACCCATGACCATGTCGTCCCGCAAAATCGGGCTCAGGCCTTCTTCCTCGTAAGCGAGTTTGAGGGAGAAAAGGGCGACTGTTTCCAGTGACGTTTCCATGGGGGGATCCTTGGGATTTCGGTTGACCAAGAAGCGGTGAATCAAAAGATCGCAGCCTTCGGCAGCTCCTACAACAGCAGGCACTTTCCGGCAGACGAAAAAAAAGGCCTTGCTAAGCAAGACCTTTCTTAATTTTGGTGCCCGAGGGAGACTCGACTGCACCATATAATCTGTGGTCTTCAGAGCGTTTATCGGTAAAGGGATACAAGTGGGGATACAACGCTAGCCCCGCTGGCTATCCTATGGTGCATCAGATAGCTCTTGAAGGTAATGCTGAGCTATCAACAACAATGAATTATTCAACTTTTCCCGATCCATCGAGAAGTGTGCATCTCTATGGCAATTTGGGCAAAGAGCAACGCAATTAAAAACTCGATCACTAACCTCAACACCAAAAATGTGGTGTACATCGAGAAAGCCAGCATAAGGACGGCTCGCTCCGCATCCTGGGCGTTCGCAGCGTCCATTGCAACGCTCGATCACAGCTTTTCGGACATTCGGATCTCTAGCTACCCTAGACACCGTTGCTTGAAAACGTGACGCTTCATCACGGCCTAAGAGCGATAAATCAAGTCCCGGTAGGTCGCTGACTGTGTCGTCAATACCTCCAGTGAGATCTTTGAAAAGCGGTCGTTTGGCGAGATCCTCCACCCCCTCCCACTTCCACAGAACATCGGCGACTTTGTGCGCCTCCTCAAATCGGCTATCCATCAGCCACATCGTGGGACTGCCTCCATTGACAGCATGATTTTTCTTGAGACGC
This sequence comes from Pseudomonas sp. NPDC087690, assembly GCF_044743175.1. Lineage (NCBI taxonomy): Bacteria > Pseudomonadati > Pseudomonadota > Gammaproteobacteria > Pseudomonadales > Pseudomonadaceae > Pseudomonas > Pseudomonas sp. NPDC087690. Next base: position 9,128 of record NZ_JBIUVX010000059.1, on the reverse strand, counting down.
CCTAACCTCCCTGCCGCTATGAGTTCAGCGCTGACCTTTTTCTGCTCATTGATAATCCCTGTCATGGCGGACACGGGAATCAACGCTGCAAATACAATATTACTGCCAAAGCGTTGCACCAGAAGTGCGTGGGTAATACCTCGCGGGGCTTCGCGATCAACGATTTCGGCAATGGTTTTATCCCAGTCTCCATGGCTTAAACGGGCGCGTAGCTGCGCTGCAGAATATTTTTCTTGATGATCCTCCCAGCGCCAGCACAATCGGACTCGTGCATTAAAGAATCTGCCCTCAGGGCTTCTAGCAGAAAGCAACTGAGAGTGTCCTATACGAACGTCAGTGACGTCAGTGAATCCTCTGCTTTCCAAGAAAGGCTTGAGCATCCCCCGCGTGTTCTTCTCTGCTTGAATACTTTCAGGGGTACGAAAGGCGCGTTTCTGGGATGACGATTCCATTCATGAAATACCAGGTAGCAGTTGATGACTAGGCCGGAGGCGATGCGTTTCCTGCAGGTAGAGTAGTGCAGCAAGAGGCTTTTGAGACCTGAGGCAGCCTACGCTGTTCGTGCGTAAACCCTACGAAACTCTTTTGTGAAGCATATTTAGAGCATCGGTTAACAAGTCTTTCACTTCGCGTAGTGAGGTGACCATGTTTCGTGCGGTATCTCTGTCAAAGTCATCGGTCTGCATGTATTCGACTAATTCTTTTAATTTTTGGTCGACAACTTCATTGAGTTGCATAGCTTTATGAAGAATGGTCCTCTTTCGTCTTAACTGAATTCTTGATTCTCTGTTAAGGTGTAGAAGTTCGAGCATGTATTTCGCGACTGCTCCTGTTGTTAAAAGCTTTCCTGATTGTTCTACTCTGAAGTGATTGGATAATGGCTCTAGGAATGGGTCAATAAAGCCAGTAGTACCGTCGTGGGATGCATGCACATGGAAGTACATGTTTGTCGGCCAGTTTTTTGATTTCCATATGTTGCATTTGGAGCAGGCTAAAACTAAATTATTTGGGTCGCTCTTTAATTCTGCAAAGTGCACATATGGCCTGAAGTGGTCGATGTGAAAACCTTCATTCCCGTGCTCTGAAAGCAGTGCGTCACAATAAACACAGCGTTCTTGGCAGTCTTCTTTTATTTCCGTGAAGTAATGGTGGTAATCTGCGTAATAGTTGCCGTCAGGTTTTTTTGAGTAATTAGGTCGACGAGTGAGTATGGGGTAGAACATTTTATTTTTTACCCGAAAGTAGTTTTTCTATGTTGTTTAATGTGTCTTCCTGTTCGTCTAGTTTTCTTTTGAGCTCCATGGTCATGGTCGATTCTTCAATGGCTGCGGGAGCTTCTCGCCAGAATTTTAACTCGTTTAGCTCTTTTGCTTCTTCTGTTGAAATTTCAGATAAAACATACTTCTTTAGTAAAAGTACAAAGCGTTGTTCGCGCTCATCTACAATTTGTTCGTAAGCATTTATGTGGCGGACCATGCGTTTGACGGCACTTTCTAGCGCTGCGCCTCCATCAGCAAAATCATCCTTGCTTAATATATACTCAACGCTTTCTAAGTTGTCATCTATTTCGTCTGGATGATTGCTGAGAATGTATATAGGGATTTTGCTGTCAAGCTGTCTATATGCATCTGCTAATTGGCTTCCTATATAGTCAGCAGTTCCCGCGACCTCGAGGTGCTCATCGACAACGATGGAAGCAATTCGAGGGCGCATGCTGCAGATAAATTTGAGCATTAAAGGAAGCGTGGGCTGAGGTAATGCGCAAATGACCTCTAGTTCTGGAGGCAGATTTTTTCTTAGTTCTCGGCCATAAGAGTCTAGAGCGTTTTGCTCCTCATCAATATATAGCACAACATTCTTTTTCATGAAGTCAGGCCTTGTTGTTTGTGGTCAATGGTATGTTGATTGTAAATTCTGCTCCGCCAAGTCTTCCTTTTGGTGTTGCGGAAATATTCCCACCTGTATGGTTGTCTACAAAACTTTTGACAATGGAAAGCCCCATACCTGTGCCCTCAACCGAGCCTTTCCTGTCGAGTCGAGTGCTATACATCGGTTGGAAGATTTGCTCTTCTGTTCCTGACTCTAAACCAAAGCCACTATCAGCAAAACTAATAGTTATGTGATCATTTTTTTCGTGAATGTTAATGGATATAAAACGTTCGCCTACTGCGGTTTTTTTGAGTGCCCATATAGAGTTAGATATGAGGTTAACAAAAATGCTCTCTAGGTCTATTTCAAAAGCCACAATTTTTCTTTTGGTTTCACACGTAACGCTTGTCTCAATGTTTTGCCTTTCTAATGATGCGCTTAAAGCTTTAAATACTCCTGATGCCACGTCGCCAATATCAACAGCTTTGCGCTTTCTTTTGTCTGGTTTGATGTTCCCCAAGGCAAAAGATGCAAAGTTTCTTACAAAGCCTGTGCTTGAAATTATCGTTTTTAGGCAGTTTGAGAACTCCTCGTCATAAGGAGGTGTTAGCATGAAGATGCCTCTTTCGAAACTATCCTTTAGGTTTTTCGCGTTAACTAATGATAGGTTCGTAAATTCTTTTGCTTCATGTCCGAAACAGACAGTAAGAATTCCCAGCGATGCTAGGTTAGCTAACGTATCCTTCTCATGCTCTAACTCCTCAGCCTTTTTCTCTAAGTGGATTTCCAGCTCGCTTGATCGGGCTGCGGCCTCTGCCAATCTGGACTCCACCTCGGCAATTCTAACCATTAGAGTTTCAGGTTCATTAACGCTGATATTTTTCTGCTCACCAGTATCAACGTTTTTTTGTACATTTTTAGAGATTGATTCTTTAAGTTCCTCAACTACTTTCGTGGTGTCGGCGATAGCTTTTTTAGCGAGCAGTTTCTTTTCTTCTGTATCAGACCCATCATCTTCTTCTCGGGCTATTTGATGAGCATATAATTCAAATCGATCAATGATTTTTACGCAGAAAGCACGCATGTCATAAAATGCTTCTGACTCAACGATACCCTCACGATTTGTTTGATCTTCCAACAGAGGATTGGTCTGTCTACCTATAAATACTGCACCAATAACTTGATGCGGCCCGACTTTCCAACCACCTTGTTTGACCCCGCCAGGACTACGTGCGCGACGGATACCAAGATCTAGCCAATCACCTTTACCTGTGGGCTCGCCATAAGGGCGTACTCTGAATCTATCTCTATAGATACGTATCCCTTGGTTCGCATTCATGAACTCCCGCCAATTACGCTTACTAAAGTCCACGTTCTTTAGGCCAGGTGCATCCCATGGAATAAAGTACATTTTAAGCTTTAGAGGGCCAGAGCTTGGTACCGGTGGGCGATCCTTAATCCAGTTTTTCCACTCTTCTGAATCGATTTTGAACTCTCGGCCATCAGAGTATTTAAAATTGGCATTAATAATCTCGCCATCAAGATCTGCATCAACTACCCAGCGTGCATATTCAACCGCAGATGAGCTTGAGACGTTTCCATCTATTTCAGGAAAAACCGATTTAATTGAAATTGAGAAGTCATTAGCGTCGTCGAATGGAGAGATTAAAAGTGATAGCTCTTTTTTTAGGTCAGTTAAAAGGCTCAAGTTCCAGTCGTCTTTTAATCCCTGTAGTATAATTCGCGTGCCGGAATTTTTTTCATTGTCCGGAAACTTTCCATGTTCGTCCTGGATTTGACTGGTATGTTTGTACAGCTTGTGCTTTATCTGTGAAAGAGGCTTTTCTGCATTTTCATATGCCTCCCATTGTATTTGAAGCTCCAGTGCAATTTGGTCACTTTCTCGCTTGGTCTGCAGAATTAACGTTCTGCAGAGTCTATCTGCGCCAAGTCGGCCAAGCCCTTTGGCACCGGTGTAAATTCTGTCTTTTTCCGAGATATCCTGATGCGTCTTATGACTTGTTCCAATGATTAGCCAGTTTTCTTTAACGTCCTCGTAAGACATGCCTTCCCCATCATCTTCAATTATTAGAGATGGAAGGCCTTCTTTAGATTTAGTGAATGTAAGCCGTACGTTTTTAGAATCGGCATCATAGGAGTTTTTAATGAGTTCGGAAATAGCAACCATAGAGCTCGATATGCTTTGCCGTCCGAGCTGAATAGGTAAGCGAGCAGCGATCTCAAAAGGCAGCTCATCTAGCAATTCTTTCATTCAAACCTCCATGGTATTTCTGATATTGCCGATACTGTTAAGTGACGGCATCGAATTCTATTGTTCAGAAACTCATTAACATGGTTTTCTTTGAGTAGTTCTGAAAGTTCGCGGCATTTATCTAAACTTCCATTCCTTGGAGTTAATACGATTAGGTGGTTTTCCACTGCGACTAATCTTTTTCCTAGCACTAGAGTCGGTACGGCTCGATGTCTGTCTCTAGGTCCAGATGTTCTTCGAATAGCAATGAAGGGTGGTTGGAAAACTCTCCCTAAAAATTTCCGGCTTTCTGGGATCTTACTTATTTCTCCCCACCGTGGAAGAGTTTTTGGATGGATGTATGCATACAGTTTTCCTTCATGAGGGTCTCTGTACGGCACGACTGCTCCAACTGCAACTTCAAAGAAATCTCGAATTTTAGGAGAACCATCGATACCTAATGTTTCCGCAGTCTGCCATTCAACTTTGTTAGAGCCTTGTCGGTCAATCAGTCCATTGAGGATGAAAATATCAATATCGGTTTGTTTGTCGAATCTGCCTTCGACTGACACGTTGGAAATGGTAAGTGCGGGCTCGACAGCGTTACGCCATGCTTCAAATCTACTTCCGCTTCTAAGAACATCGGGCAGAATAGCCGAAATCGAACACCCGTCCTTTAAAGCAAGTGACAGCTCGTAGTAGTAAATTGCTGCGTTGTTTATTTTTCCGTTGGCCCAGCTATATCTCGCTGCTGTCTTCGAGTTATTGTAAGGAGGATTTAGTGCAAGGTGCGTGGCCTTAGCGATAATGGCTATGTTGTCTAGGCAGTCGCCAGTGTGAATGTTGGTTAACAGATCTAAAAGTTCAGATAGACTTTTATCTGCTTTCGCTCCTCTTACTAAACTTTCTAGTACTAGTCTCAGCTTGGTGCAGTAAACAAACTCTGGGAATAAGTCAATTCCGCATAGCTGTTTGCCCCACTTCTTTAAAGTTTCGCTGGCTAAAGGCATTACAGAAAGTTTTCTTGAGGCGGCAACCAGAAGACTTCCTGATCCACATGTGGGGTCTACGACGAGAGCGCGATCATCTATAGGCGCGTTAAAAGAGTTTATCGCTTTCTCCGCCAAAGCGTCGCTGGTAAAAAAAACTCCGGATTCGCGTAGGGTTGTTATGTCTATCAGTTCTCTTACTTTGGTCGCTGTGACGTTACTGTGATTGGAAAACTCGGAATTAGAGTCTTTTTTCCATAGGTGGAAGACTTGCTCAAGTTTTGTATTGTATTCCGCAAAGCCTTCCATTTGTTCCCCATCATGAATCTGCTGTGTTTCTATAATTAATTAGTTTTGAAAATTAAATGATTAAAAGCTGTAAGGTTTATAGGGTTTGTTATTTTATAAACTATCCCTTCAGGTCGCCTTCAAGATGAGAAAGCATTTGAACGTCACTCAGCAGTCCTGATGGGATCAATCCTTAGCACAAATATACAGCAGTGCTTGAGTGGCGCACGAGCAGGATCTGAGCATTCAGTCGGAGAACTCGGGTCAGACAAGCGTCCGAAACGATTGATAAATCTTCACTGAGCCTCGAGTGAACAGTTTTTCACTGGTCGATCCTCCTTACCGTTAGGTCTCTGCGCCGTGCAAAAAAAAGACGGACATCTCTGTAGTTTTTTCAGCTAGAGGAAAGCTGCGAGTCTGATAACCCGTGTAGGGAGCCCCCCTTCAGGAGGACCCGTAAAATCTGCCGCTACGGCTCCTCGCCTGGGACTAGTCGCACACAGCAATCGGCAGATCCGGAGCTATCCGTCGCGTTCATTCGCGCTGAAGGTTTACGCCGTGAAAAGGGGCGAGGGGAAAGCTAACCCGTAGGTAGCGAAAAGGCAGTGTTCCACGTGTTCCATGTGTTCCAGAAACGTCGGAGGCCACGGAATACGCGGCTTTCAGAGGCGGAACACCAAATGCTAATAACCGGAACACCAGTTACGCGGAACACGTTTGGTGTTCCGCGATTTGGTGATCCGGTTATGGGTGGAAGGCAACGCCGTAGGTATCGGCGATGCGGTGAGTCAGGCGGCTAGCAACTGCTCCATGGACAGTGCATAGGCTTTATCTCTGATTGTCTTCTCGCTGATGCACGAAGCCCCATGCGGGGTTTGCAAGGGCACATAGAGCTCACTCAACGAGCTTGTCCATCCCAAGGCTTTCTCGGTGGCTTCCAAGTGTGCCGCGACGGCGGCGAATTCCTGAGCGGCCTTGTCCATGCGGTCAGCCCACATAATCCGCGCTACGCGTAGCTGGCGCTGACGAAGATCTTTCAAAACCTCTCTGATCTCTGCAATTTCCACATCGAGCTTCTCGACTTCGTTTTTCAAGGCCTGCGAGGTCGCTGCCAATCCTCGCTTGCCACGTGTCACCATTGCCAGTGCTTCGGAGGCGAGACGCAGCACCTTCTCCGCATGCTGCTCATCTGCATCGTCTCCATCACTGAGAGCTACCGTATAACTCGCCGCGGCTTGTTTCTCCGCATATTGGGCCTTCTCGACTTCAGCCGCTCTCATCCAAAGTGATGACAGGGCAGATCTGCCCAACGACGGTGTTAGGGTGCTTGAGCGATGAGGACGATTAAACAGTGGTCAGAATTGCACCAACCACTTTTCTCCAGGCGAAAAAAAAGGCCTTGCTAAGCAAGACCTTTCTTAATTTTGGTGCCCCGAGGGAGACTCGAACTCCCACTCCTTTCGAAAACGGATTTTGAATCCGCCGCGTCTACCAATTCCGCCATCAGGGCTCAATGGCGGCGAAGTATAGAGATGAGATTACCGTCGGTCAATCAGGTACATAGAGAATTTTCAATATTTCCGCTAGACTTTCCGGCCCTGCTAGACGAACCCCATCATGCGCGTTGCTGACTTTACTTTCGAGCTCCCTGATTCGCTGATCGCCCGCCACCCTTTGGCCGAGCGTCGCGGTAGTCGCCTGCTGACCCTTGACGGGCCGAGCGGCGCCCTTGCACACCGTCAATTCACTGATTTGCTCGAGCATTTGCGCCCGGGCGATTTGATGGTGTTCAACAATACCCGGGTGATTCCGGCGCGGCTGTTCGGGCAGAAAGCGTCCGGCGGCAAGCTGGAAATCCTCGTTGAGCGGGTGCTCGATACGCACCGCGTGCTGGCCCATGTGCGTTCCAGCAAGTCGCCGAAGCCGGGTTCGAAGATCCTTATCGACGGCGGTGGCGAGGCAGAAATGCTCGCGCGTCATGATGCGTTGTTCGAGTTGGGCTTCGCGGAAGAAGTGCTGCCGCTGCTCGACCGCGTCGGGCACATGCCGTTGCCTCCTTATATAGACCGCCCGGACGAAGGCTCGGATCGCGAGCGTTATCAGACCGTGTACGCCGAGAAACTCGGTGCGGTGGCGGCGCCGACGGCGGGGCTGCATTTCGATCAGTCGCTGATGGAAGCGATTGCTGCGAAGGGCGTCGAGACGGCGTTCGTCACGCTGCACGTGGGCGCGGGCACGTTCCAGCCGGTGCGCGTCGAGAAGCTTGAAGATCACCACATGCACACCGAGTGGCTGGAAGTTGGCCAGGACGTGGTCGATGCGGTCGCAGCGTGCCGTGCGCGCGGTGGTCGGGTAATTGCCGTCGGCACCACCAGCGTGCGTTCGCTGGAGAGTGCGGCGCGCGATGGCGTGCTCAAGCCGTTCAGTGGCGACACCGATATCTTTATTTTCCCGGGCCGACCGTTTCATGTGGTCGATGCCCTGGTGACCAATTTCCATTTGCCGGAATCCACGCTGTTGATGCTGGTTTCCGCATTTGCCGGTTATCCGGAAACCATGGCCGCCTACAAGGCTGCCGTGGACAACGGTTACCGCTTTTTCAGCTACGGTGATGCGATGTTCATCACCCGCAATCCCGCACCGACTGCCCCTGAACAATCAGGCCCAGAGGAAACAGAATGAGTCGCGAATGTCGCATGTCCTTTGAGCTCCTTGCCACCGATGGCAAGGCCCGTCGTGGTCGTCTGACCTTCCCGCGTGGCACCGTCGAGACCCCGGCGTTCATGCCGGTGGGCACTTACGGCACGGTCAAGGGCATGTTGCCGCGTGACATCGTCGCCACTGGCGCAGAAATCATTCTGGGCAACACCTTCCACCTGTGGCTGCGTCCTGGCACCCAAGTGATCAAGGAACACGGCGACCTGCACGATTTCATGCAGTGGAAAGGCCCGATCCTCACCGACTCCGGTGGCTTCCAGGTGTTCAGTCTGGGCGCGATGCGCAAGATCAAGGAGGAGGGCGTGACCTTCGCTTCTCCGGTCGACGGCGCCAAAGTGTTCATGGGCCCGGAAGAATCGATGCAGGTGCAGCGCGATCTCGGCTCCGACATCGTGATGATTTTCGACGAATGCACGCCGTACCCGGCTGACGAAGATGTCGCGCGCGTTTCGATGGAATTGTCGCTGCGCTGGGCTCAGCGTTCGAAAAATGCTCACGGTGAAAACTCTGCGGCACTGTTCGGTATCGTGCAGGGTGGCATGCACCAGGATCTGCGCATGCGCTCGCTGGAAGGCCTCGACAAGATCGGCTTCGATGGCCTGGCCATTGGCGGTCTGTCGGTGGGCGAGCCGAAGCACGAGATGATCAAAGTATTGGATTATCTGCCGGGCATGATGCCGGCTGACAAACCTCGTTACCTTATGGGCGTTGGCAAACCGGAAGATCTGGTTGAGGGTGTGCGCCGCGGTGTGGACATGTTCGATTGCGTGATGCCAACCCGTAATGCCCGCAATGGGCCTCTGTTCATTGATACAGGCGTGCTGAAGATCCGTAACGCGTTCCATCGCCCTGATGAATCGCCGCTGGATCCGACCTGCGATTGCTATACCTGCCAGAACTTCTCGCGCGCTTATCTGCATCATCTGGACAAGTGCGGCGAAATGCTGGGAAGCATGCTCAATACCATCCACAACTCGCGCCATTATCAGGTGCTGATGGCTGGTTTGCGCGAG
>NZ_JBIUVX010000058.1:0-20796 GCF_044743175.1 Pseudomonas sp. NPDC087690 | reverse complement strand
AGCGCTGGCGGTGGTGATTCTGGAGATCATGATCGTGCCGATCATTCTGTTCAACCGCAGTCAGGCCAAGGAAATGGAGGGTAAAGAATGAAGCGCATCCGTTTCTCCAGCCTGATGCTGGTCATCGGTCTGTTGTTCATCTACCTGCCGATGCTGATCCTGGTGATCTACTCGTTCAACGCCTCCAAACTGGTAACGGTGTGGGGCGGCTGGTCGATCAAGTGGTACGTCGGCCTGCTCGACAACACCCAACTGATGGGCTCGGTGCTGCGCTCGCTGGAAATTGCCTGCTACACCGCGGTTGCCGCGGTGGCGCTGGGCACACTGGCAGCGTTCGTACTGACGCGCATCACGCGCTTCAAGGGCCGCACGCTGTTCGGCGGCCTGGTGACAGCGCCGTTGGTGATGCCGGAAGTGATCACCGGTCTGTCGCTGTTGCTGTTGTTCGTGGCCATGGCGCAGATGATCGGCTGGCCGCAGGAACGCGGCATCGTCACCATCTGGATCGCTCACACGACGTTCTGTGCGGCGTATGTGGCGGTGGTAGTCTCCGCCCGCCTGCGTGAACTGGACCTGTCGATCGAAGAAGCGGCGATGGATCTGGGTGCACGGCCGTGGAAGGTGTTCTTCCTGATCACCATCCCGATGATCGCGCCATCACTGGCGGCGGGCGGCATGATGTCCTTCGCGCTGTCGCTGGATGACCTGGTGCTGGCGAGCTTCGTTTCCGGCCCGGGTTCGACGACCCTGCCAATGGAAGTGTTCTCGGCGGTGCGCCTGGGCGTGAAGCCGGAGATCAACGCCGTGGCGAGTCTGATTCTGCTGGCGGTATCGATCGTGACTTTCATGGTCTGGTTCTTCAGCCGCCGTGCCGAAGAAGCCCGCAAGAAAGCCATCCAGCAAGCCATCGAAGAAAGCGCAGCCGATTCGTGGAAGCAGCCGGACGTGCGCCGGGCGCCAAGCCCGGAAGCCGCGTAAGCACTAATGGGTTGGCCTCATTCTCGAGGGCAACCCAATTCCAAATGTAGGAGTGAGCCTGCTCGCGATAGCGGTGTATCAGCCAGGGATTTTTCAGCTGAAACACCGCTATCGCGAGCAGGCTCACTCCTACAATGGGATTTACGCAGTCCAGGGTGATTGGCGGATGACCTCGACAAAGTTCATCGGCTTGAAACCCGGCTGCTGATCCTTCAGCACATCGGTCTTCACATTGCCAAACGTGGTCTGCGGACGATGCCGCAAGCCATCGGCAAACGCGCAGATGATGCATTCCTTGAAACCTTCCCCACGCGGGTGCGCATGCACCACCGCCTCACGCTGCACGGTGCTGAAGGCTGCGTAATCCATACCCAGCACGTCCATTTCCACACCAGCGGTCACCAGCGCCACCGTTGGACGCAGATGCTTGGGCACGCCCGGCGTGGTGTGCAGGGCAATCGACAGCCAGACCTGCTCGATGTCGTCATCGCTCAACCCGTACGGTTTGAGAAACGCCGCCGCTGCGTTAGCACCGTCCACCTCAAAACGCTCGTCATCGCTGCGATGACCTTCGACCAGACCGAGGTCATGGAACATCGCGCCGACGTAAAGCAGCTCCGGATCGTAGGCCAGTTGCTGGCGCTCACCGCTCAGCGCGCCGAACAAAAACACCCGGCGCGAATGGTGAAAAAGCAGGTCGGATTCGATGTCGCGGATGTACTCGGTGGTGGCGCGGGCGAGGGCGCTGTCGGGGATTTTGATGCCGGCGATGGTTGTGCTCATGGTGCTTTCCTTTCTGAAAGCGCCGTCGTGGCGCTGATGGGGAAAGTCTGTTCCCGACGCTGAAAGCGAACAATCGGCGCATGGCTGCGATCCTTGCCAATCCACCTGCAAATCGTGCCAAGCTAAAAGATCGCCGCCTGCGGCAGCTCCTACAGAAGCCCGCATTCCCCTGTAGGAGCTGCCGCAGGCGGCGATCTTTTGCTCTTGAAAGGGAATCCACTGCCATGAATAGAACCGTCGCCATCGTTGTGTTCGCAGGCGTGCAGTCGCTCGACGTCACCGGCCCCATGGATGTGTTCGCCGAAGCCAATCGCTTCCTCGCGCCGGAAGATCACTATCGGCTGGAAGTGATCGGCCTGGAAAAAACACCGATGGCCTGTTCCAACGGTTTGAGCCTGAATGCTCATCGCCACTTCAGCGAAGCCCTCGAGGCCTACGACCTGTTGCTGGTCGCTGGCGGCCCGCAACTGCCATTCATGGATTTTGGCGCAACATTTGATGATTGGCTGCGCGGGGCGTGTTCAAGGGCGCAGCGCTACGGTTCAATCTGCAATGGCGCGTTCATGCTCGCGCGTGCCGGGTTGCTGGAGGGGCGCACCGTCACCACGCACTGGAACGACGCCGAGGCGCTGGCGCAGTTGTGTCCGACCACGCAGGTCGAAGCCGATCGCCTGTACGTCGAGGACGGCGCGCTCTATACCTCGGCGGGGGTGACGGCGGGGATCGATCTGTCGTTGTATTTGCTGGCGCGGGATCACGGCGCTGAAGTGGCGCTGAGCGTGGCCAAGCGACTGGTGGTGTTCACCCAGCGCTCTGGTGGCCAGTCGCAGTTCAGTCCGTTCCTGACGCCGCATGCAGAGCCGACGTCGGCGGTGGCGATGGTGCAGTTGTATGTGCTGGCCAATCTCACTGGCGATCTGACGATTGCCGATCTGGCCAATGCGGCGAACATGAGTGCGCGCAATTTCTCCCGAGTGTTTGCCCGGGAAGCCAAAGTCACGCCGGCGGAGTTTGTCGAGCGGGCGCGGGTGGATGCGGCGCGGGTGATGCTGGAAAGCACGGCGGCGCCGTTGAAGACCGTGGCGTATCAGTGCGGGTTTCGCGATGCGCAGCATATGCGCGGGGTGTTTAACCGAAGGTTAGGCGTGACGCCGCAGCAGTTTCGGCTGAATTTTGCGGTGGTGCTTTAAACCTCACCCTCACCCCAGCCCTCCCGAAACGTCGGACCGCCCAGAGGGAGAGGGGGCCGAGACGGGGATATTGAGGAGATACGCCGACGTGAAATTGCTGTGCCGAATCCATAATCGACACCGCTCTTTCAGGTCGATGTATGACAAAAGACACCTCGGTCAGTCCCCTCTACCTCTGGGAGAGGGCTAGGGTGAGGGGCTTTTAAGGCGCCGCCCGCGCAGGCAACAGCTTCAACGTACTGCGCGTATTCGCCGTCACCTCTTCCTCGCTGAAATGCGCCTGCACATACATGCCGTCGACATACGCCTCAGCCTGATCGTCATAGTGGCTATCAAACGGCACACCACTCTGCCCAACCGGGTTTATCGTCAACCCATGCGCCGGATCGGCAAAATCCACCAAGCGCCGCGTCGACGGCCCGTAAGTCACCGGCCATGGCGCCGGGCCGATCTTCGCCGACAGATTGTTCGGCACTTCATGACTGCCCGGCGCCGCAAACGGCCCGACGTTGAATATTCGATCCAGCGGCTTCTGCTGCCCCAACGGATGGCCATGGGTCAATGTGTGCGCCGTGCCCCATTTCCACTCGGCAGTGTTGTCGCCGAGGGTCAGCTTCAAATGCTGCATGCTCGCCTGCCACGCCGTGCGCACAACATCGGCACGGGTCTCCTTGTTCGGTGTGCTGCGGTTATCCCACCACGGCGAATCGGCATTCGCCGCCAGCCTCGGCAGCGCCGCATCGATCACCCGCGTCGACAGCAAAGTGTCGAAGAAATCATTGCCCAGCTCATCACGCATCGCCGCATCGGCGAGGTCGTAGAGGAACTGGTTGAACACCGTTGCATTGACCGAATCCAGCGGATAGTCGCCCGGCCACTGCGCCAGTTGCTCGACCAGTTTCAACTGTGCCGGATCGCTGACCACCTCACGCAACACCGGCAATAGCGGCACCAACAGGCGCGGGCCGTAACCGGTGGCGGTGCCCAGTTGCAGTTTCTGGTTGGCCTCGTTGGTCCACTTCAGGCTCTTGTCGCTGAGCTGGCGATCGAGCTGTTGACCGCGATCGGCGAGGTTGTAGTAGCCGGGAATCTCCATGCCGGTCGGTGACAGCGGCTGGAAGTTGGCCGAAACGATGTAGCCGCGCGCCGGGTTCTCTTCCTGCGGATTGGCGCTGAACGGGTAGAAACCGTCCTTGTCTGCCTGATTGCTGCTGCCATCGAGAATGAATTCTGGTCTGACCCCGGCCGGGCGCTTGGGCAGCAATGCCGAGGCCCACCAGGCGATATCACCCTTGGCGTTGGCGTAAACCAGATTCAGCCCCGGTGCCTGCACTTTCGCCGCTGCGGCGCGAGCCTTGGCCAAGGTGTCGGCGCGGTTGAGCTGGTAGAAGCCTTCGAGGATCGGGTTTGGCGTTTCGAGGAAGGCCCACCACATCGCAATCGGGGTTTTGCCGGCGGCCGTGCCGAGCGCATCGTTGACGATCGGCCCGTGAGGCGATTGACGCAGGGTGAGGGTCACCGGCGACTGGCCCTTCACGTTGATCTGCTGCTGCGTGACGAGCATGTCGGTCCACTGGCCGCGATACCAGACCTGATTCGGGTTATCCGGGTTGACCTTCTCGGCGATCAGATCCAGATCGTCGTTCTGGAACATGGTCAGGCTCCAGCCGAAATCGAGGTTGTGCCCCAGAAACGCAAACGGCACCAGCGCCTGATGATGGCCGTACAGCTCAAAACCCGGCGCCGACAACTGCGCCTCGTACCACACCGACGGCACTGAGAAACGAATGTGCGGGTCACCGGCCAGCAGCGGTTTGCCGCTCTGGCTGCGACTGCCCGAGATCACCCAGGCGTTGCTGCCTTCGAACTGCGGCAAGCCGTTGTCGATCAGTGCCTGTTCGCTGAGGCGGGCAAGGGCGTTGAGGTCTTTCCAGTCGCCGGCGGCGAGCGCTGGCGCCTGCTTGGCATGACCGTTGACCAGCACGCCCTTGGGCTGCCAGTCGAGATCGAAGACGGTGAGGTAATCGGCGCCCAACTGATCGCGCACGTAGGTCAGCAACGGTTCGGTGCGAAACGCGGCGGCAAAGCTGTAGGCCATGTAACCGGCGACGCTGATGCTGTCTTCTGCCGTGAACGGTCTTTTGGGGATGCCCAGCACGTCGAACTCGATCGGCGCAGCGTGGCTGTCCTGATATTGGTTGATGCCATCCAGATAGGCTTGCAGGCCCTTCCACGCCGGCGACTGTTTATCGAGACTGGCAACGTAACTGGCGGCGCGCTCACGGATGCGCAGGCTGCGGAACAGTTTGTCGGTGTCGAGCAGTTTCGGCCCGAGCACTTCGGCCAGTTCGCCACGGGCCAGACGGCGCATCGCTTCCATCTGGAACAGCCGATCCTGGGCATGCACATAGCCGAGCGCGCGGTAGAGGTCGGTTTCGTTCTCGGCACGAATGTGCGGCACACCGCGTTCGTCGTAACGCACGGTCACCGAACCCTGCAGGTTGCGCAGTTCGACCTGGCCCTGGCGCGTGGGTTGTTTGCTGTAGACATACCAGCCGACGCCGGCAAGCAGAACAACGATGAGCAAGCCAAGTACGGTGAACACGCGCTTCATGGTGACTCCTTGTGCAGGCGGGATTGCCGCCCGTCGGGCTGCAAACAATTAGCACAGACCTTCTGTGCCGTGCAGCGCTGTCCTTGAAAAGTCCGGAATGCCTTACTGAGTCTCAACCGGCCACGGGCAGTAACAACCGACTGCCAGGGTGTGCGTGGCGTTGACCGGGCGATCTTCCGTCAGGGCATTCAAAATCGGTTCGATAAAACTGTTGCTGGAATTGCAGGTCAGGCCTTCGCTGTACGGACCGAAGTAGGCCAGTTTGCCGCTGCGGTCCCAGATCGCCACGGCCGGGCTGGCGGGGACTTGCTCGGAGCCGGGCAATATCGTGATGGTTTTCAGACTGCTGAGGTTGGCCGGCAACTGCCCGTGGCTGCCAGTCTTTTGCACCGCGAAGAACTCGACACCCTTGGCGCCGAACTGCTCGACCATCTCGGTCAGATGCTGTTGGTTGCCGACATTGCACGGGCAGGCCGGGTCCCAGAAATGCACCAGACGGATCTTGCCGGGACCGGCGAGATTGTCCGGCAGGCGCAGCGGATCACCGGAAAATACCGCGGTGTGTTCGCTGAATGCGCGCAGGTAACGCCCCTGAAACCAGTCGTACGCGGCCCACAGCACCCCGGCGCAGATCAGCGCGAGCAGACTGGCAAACAGTGCGGTGCGGTAGGGCGAACGCATGGTTTTCGATCCCGAAAAGGTGGGCTAGCTTGCCATGTCTGCCACGACAGATGAATATCGCAGGCCGATAAAGTCTGTTTACCGTTTTGGAATTCCCGCATGCCTGCCACTTTCGACCCCGATCAAATCCGCGCCAGCCTCAAGCCATTGGCCGAGTGGCAGCCGTTGTCGGACGAGGCCAAGGCGTACCAGCAGTTTTATAAAACCGATTTTCCCCATCGCGATGTCTGGCGTGGCATGGGCCGTTTCGAGGTCGATGGTTATGAAGTGGTCAGCCATTGCTGGTGGCCGGAGAAGGTCAAGGCGACGCTGTTTCTGCTGCATGGTTATTACGATCACACCGGGCTCTACCGGCATGTGATCGAGTGGGCGCTGGATCAGGACTTTGCCGTGATCGCCTGCGATTTGCCGGGCCATGGTCTATCGAGCGGGCCGCGCGCGAGCATTCGCGACTTCTCGGAATATCAGGACGTTCTGCAAGCCTTGTTCGCCGAGGCGCAATCGATCGCGCTGCCGCAGCCGTGGCATTTGTGCGGGCAGAGCACCGGCGGGGCGATTGTGGTCGATCACCTGCTCAACCATGGCGAAAACAGCCCGGCGCAAGGCCAAGTGATTTTGATGGCGCCGCTGGTTCGGCCGCGAGCGTGGGGCTGGTCGCAGCTGAGTTATTACCTGCTCAGACCTTTCGTCAGAGGTGTCGCGCGACGTTTCAGCGAGAACTCCAACGATCCGGATTTTCTGCCGTTTCTGCAGACCGATCCGTTACAGCCGCGACGCTTGCCGACGAAATGGGTCGGTGCATTGTCGCGCTGGATCATCCGCGTCGAGCACGCGAAAAAAAGTCCGCGACGGCCACTGATCATTCAGGGGCAGGCGGACATGACGGTGGACTGGCAGCACAATTTGCAGGTGTTGAAGTGGAAGTTCGACCGGCCGCAGATTCTGCTACTGGCCGAGGCCCGGCATCATCTGGCGAATGAGACGGTGGAGATGCGTGAGGAGTATTTCGAGTTCTTGAGCAAGCGCATCAGGGGCCGGAATCTCTAGCGCTTGTGAGGGCCCCTTCGCGAGCAGGCTCACTCCTACATTTGGAATGCGTACCCCTGTAGGAGTGAGCCTGCTCGCGATAGCGGTCTAAGAGACGACGAAGATCATTGCCCGACCGCCAACCCCGCCCGAATCGCCGCCAACGCCGCCTGATAGTAGGCCTTGCCCTCAGCCGACTCGGCAAACGTCGCAAACTCTTCCAGCTCTTCATCCGACAGATCGCGATAGACATAGAGCAACGTGTTGTTCATGTCCGCGCCAATCTGATCCATCAAGCGCTGACGCTGACCGTTCAACATACCTTGCGCCTGACCACCGCCGAGCAGTCCCGGAATCATCGAACTCAAGCTGTCTGCCGCGACGCCGGCAATCGCCAGGCTGACTTCGGCGCCGGCTTCGCGGGCAGGTAATGCTTGAGCGAGGTGGCCGATGATCAGCAGACGGCTGTCGCTGACCTGCATCTTCGGCAGCCCTTTGGCGTTTTTTGCCAGTTGATCGCGACGGGTCGCGAGCAGTTCAGCGGCGACGATTTTTTTGCCCAGTGGCGATTGAAAGAAGGTCAGTGCCGGTTTCGGGTCGGCAAGCTTCTGCCGCAGTTGTGCTTCGGCGCGTTGATCCACGGCCTGCGGGGCGAAGCGCTGGTTACTATTGTTGACCAGCGCTTGAAAAACGGCGGGCGGCAGACTGTTCTGATAACGCTGCTGTGCAGCCGTCAGGGCGTCGTTGAAATGCGCGCGTTGTTCTGGCCAGCCGGCGACCTTGTACAGCTGATCGTGGCCGTCCGCCCAGGCGGGCAAAACGCAGAACATCAACAGTGAAAAAAGCAAACGGCGCATAGGGACTCCTGTCAGCAGCGGACTATTCTCCGTGCGGTGCCGGTACTTGTCGAGAATTCGTATCAAGCCGCCGCGTGGCTCTGTCGGATTTTTCGCCGGCGGCATACTATGCGCGCCATGCAAATATCCTCTGAACACCCGCTGCTGTTACGCATTGTCGACGACCTGGCCGAGCATGGCTGGTCGCAGCAGAACATCTTCCTGCCCGCCGGTTTGACCCGCGAGCTGGCCGCTGAGTGCCGTAAACGTGAGGCCGAAGGTGAGCTGGCGCCGGCAGCGGTTGGCCGTGGGCCGTTTTCAGAGATTCGTGAAGGAATTCGTGGCGACCATATTCAGTGGATCGACCCCGGTCAGGCCGAGTCCAGCGATCGTTACCTGAATCTGATGGAGAGCCTGCGCGAGGCGCTCAACCGGGGCTTGTTCCTCGGCCTCGAAGATTTTGAATGCCATTTCGCCCTGTATCCGCCCGGCGCGTTTTATCGCCGGCATGTCGACCGTTTTCGCGACGATGACAAGCGCATGGTCTCGGTGGTGGTCTACCTCAATGACGCGTGGCTGCCGGAGGACGGTGGTCAGTTGCGCATGTACCTGAACGATGAGCGCGTGCATGACGTGCAGCCTACCGGCGGCTGTCTGGTGGTGTTTCTTTCCGGCGAAGTGCCGCACGAAGTATTGCCGGCGCACCGCGAGCGCCTGTCGCTGACCGGCTGGTTCCGTCGCCGTGGCAACGAGCCGTTCTGAGATGGACAAGATTCTGGTCAGCCGCTGCCTGTTGGGTCATCGCGTGCGTTATGACGGTGGCGCGAGCGGGCCGTTTGATTTGCTTGAACAGTGGATTGCCGAAGGGCGGGTGGTGCCGTTGTGTCCGGAGGTTGCCGGGGGGTTGCCGACGCCACGGGCGGCGGCGGAGATTCCGGGCGGGCAGGGTGCTGAGGTGCTGGATGGCGTCGCTGCGGTGATCACCACTGATGGCGAGGATGTCAGTGCGCAGTTTCTGGATGGCGCGCGGCAGGCGCTGGAGCTGGTGCAGAAGCACGGGATTCGTGTGGCGGTGCTGAAAGCCAACAGTCCTTCTTGCGGGAATTTGCTGACGTATGACGGGTCGTTCAGTGGCGTCAAAGTCAATGGCGAAGGGGTGACGGCGGCGTTGCTCAAGCGCCATGGAGTGCAGGTGTTCAGCGAGCTTGAACTGCCGCAGGCCGCGCTGGCCCTTGCTGCTTTGGATTGATCCGCAATCGTTGCCCTCACCCCAGCCCTCTCCCGGAGGGAGAGGGGGCCGACCGAAGTGTCTGGCACTATTCATCGACCTGAAAGACCTTATCGACTATGGATTCGACACAGCCATACCGATCGATTATGGATTCGACAATGCCATGACCGATCGATTATGGATTCGACAAAGCCATGACCAGCCGATTTCGGATTCGGCACATCCATTTCAGGTCGAAGTCCCTCTCAAGCATCCCCCAATCAGTCCCCTCTCCCTCCGGGAGAGGGCTAGGGTGAGGGGCTTTTAAGGCTTCAACCACTTTTCGGACAGCGCCGCCAGACGCCCATCCGCTTTGATCCGCTGCATCGCGCTCGCAAGGCTGGCCTGAAACGCCGGATTACCCTTCTGAAACGGTATCGCCAACTCCACCGGTGCGCTTGCCTTTGGCTTGGCGTCGGTCAGCGTCTGCACCAAGACCATCGGCTGCGGCTGTTCATCTTTCTTCGCCAGCAACTGCGAATCGACCTTGCCATAAGGTTCGCTGAAGTCGAAACGATCCTTGAGTTCGGGTGTCAGTGCTATGTGATTGAGCGCGACGTCGTACTTGCCGCTTTCGACGCCCTGGAGCAGATCGGCCTCGTCGGTGACGATGAAGTCGGCGCGAACATCCAGCTCGTTAGCCAACAGTTGTCCAAGCTCGACCTCGAACCCCGTGAGTTTGTCGCCGTCATCCTTGTAATTGAAGGGCGGTGTATTAGCCTCAAGGGCTATGCGCAGCTCGCCACGGTCGTTGACGTCATCAATCAGTTCGGCGTGAGCCAAAGGGCTCAAAAGGGGTAGCAGGCAGATCAGGCCAGGCAAAAAGCGCATGGTCACTCCTTTGAAATCATTAATGCGACGCTCTGAGTCAGGCTCGCTTTGCTATGGTTGTCGAGTGCCTTCGACAACGAATGGTCATGAAGTTGTCATGACCGTGCGGATTTTACGGAAAACTGGAGAAGAAAATGAAAAGCTTTATGTCACGTGCAACGTTGGCGGGTGTGCTGATGGGTGTTTCGGTGCTGGCCAGTGCTGCCACACCCGCGCCAAAAGGCGCCGAAGTGTTCATCGTTTCTCCCGAGGACGGGGCCACGGTTTCGCAGACTTTCACCGTCAAGTTCGGTACCAAGGACGTCGCCCTGGCGCCGGCCGGTGATGTCACCAAGAACACCGGTCACCATCACCTGCTGATCGACGCCAAGGAAATCGTTCCTGCCGGTTCGGTCGTCCCTACCGATGCCAACCATATGCACTTCGGCAAGGCGCAGACCCAGGCTGACATCAAGCTCGCCCCGGGCAAACACACCTTGCAGCTGGAACTTGGCGACAGCGGTCACATGGCATTCGATCCGCCAATCGTCTCGAAGAAAATCACCATCAACGTCGAATAACCTTTTCGCCGTGCATGAAAAAGGGAGCCCGAAGGCTCCCTTTTTTGTCGCTCAGCGTTCGATCAGAACAACACACGGCTACGGATGGTGCCGTTGATGTGTTGCAGCTTCTCTTGCGCCAGGTCCGAGTACTCGGCGTCGACGTCGATCACCACGTAGCCAACCTTCTCGTTGGTCTGCAGGAACTGACCGGAGATGTTGATGCCGTTTTCGGCGAAGACCTTGTTGATCTCGCTCATCACGCCCGGAATGTTCTCGTGGATGTGCAGCAGGCGGTGCTTGCCAGGGTGAGCCGGCAGGGCCACTTCCGGGAAGTTTACCGACGAAACGGAGGTACCGTTGTCGCTGTACTTGACCAGTTTCTCTGCCACTTCCAGACCGATATTGGCTTGCGCTTCGGCGGTCGAACCACCGATGTGCGGGGTCAGGATGACGTTGTCGAGGCCACGCAGCGGGCTTTCGAACTCTTCGTCATTGGAGCGTGGCTCCACCGGGAAGACGTCGATGGCCGCGCCGATCAGGTGCTTGTCCTTGATCGCGTCCGCCAGGGCGTCCAGTTCAACCACGGTGCCACGCGCCGCGTTGATCAGAATGCCGCCCTTCTTGATGGCGCGGATTTCCTTCTCGCCGATCATCCACTGGGTCGCAGCGGTTTCCGGAACGTGCAGGGTGACGATGTCGGACATGCCCAGCAGCTCGGTCAGGCTACCGATCTGAGTCGCGTTGCCCAGCGGCAGCTTGGTCACGGTGTCATAGAAGTACACCTGCATGCCCAGACCTTCAGCCAGAACCGACAGCTGCGTACCGATCGAGCCGTAGCCGACGATGCCCAGTTTCTTGCCACGGATCTCGAAGGAATTGGCTGCGGACTTGATCCAGCCGCCACGGTGGCAGGATGCGTTTTTCTCCGGGATGCCGCGCAGCAGCAGGATCGCTTCGGCCAGCACCAGCTCGGCTACGGAGCGGGTGTTGGAGTACGGCGCGTTGAACACGGCAATACCGCGCTCACGGGCAGCACTCAGGTCGACCTGGTTGGTGCCGATGCAGAAACAGCCGACCGCAACCAGCTTCTTCGCGTGATCGAAGATCTCTTCGGTCAGTTGGGTGCGCGAACGAATGCCGATGAAGTGAGCGTCAGCGATCTTTTCCTTGAGCTGGGCTTCCGGCAAGGAACCTGTCAGGTATTCGATGCTGGTGTAGCCCGCCGCCTTGAGGACGTCGACAGCCGATTGGTGGACGCCTTCGAGAAGAAGGAACTTGATCTTGCTCTTATCGAGAGAAGTCTTGCTCATCTGCGTAAACCTGTATCCCGGAGAAAAATGGCAGGAAATGGTCAACAGACGCTGACCCGGACGACAAGAAAGTCGTCTCCGCGGATCTGGCCTTGGGCACTGTCCTGCGGGGTCGATATGCTAGCATAGCCTCCCCGCTAAACACTCATTCCTGCGACGTGAAGCGTTCTCAGGATGACCATGAATTGTTCGAGAGTTCTGTCGATGACCAATCCTGCCCTGATTGATGAACTGAAGACCCTGGTCGAGCCTGGCAAGGTCCTGACCGACGCCGACTCCCTGAATGCATACGGCAAGGATTGGACCAAGCACTTCGCCCCGGCGCCCAGCGCCATTGTGTTTCCCAAGACCATCGAGCAGGTGCAGGCGGTTGTCCGCTGGGCCAACACGCACAAGGTGGCGCTGGTGCCGTCGGGCGGGCGCACCGGGCTTTCCGCCGCTGCGGTGGCGGCGAATGGTGAAGTGGTGGTCTCGTTCGACTACATGAATCAGATTCTCGACGTGAACCTCACTGACCGCACCGCCGTTTGTCAGCCGGGGGTGGTCACTGAGCATTTGCAGAACGTCGCCGAAGAAAAAGGCCTGTATTACCCGGTCGACTTCGCCTCGGCAGGTTCCAGCCAGATTGGCGGCAACATCGGCACCAATGCTGGCGGGATCAAAGTGATTCGCTACGGCATGACCCGTAACTGGGTGGCCGGCATGAAAGTCGTCACCGGCAAGGGCGATGTGCTCGAACTGAACAAAGACCTGATCAAGAACGCCACCGGTTACGACCTGCGGCAGCTGTTCATCGGCGCTGAAGGCACGCTGGGTTTCGTCGTCGAAGCGACCATGCGCCTCGATCGCGCGCCGAAAAACCTCACCGCGATGGTCCTCGGCACCGCCGATTTCGATTCGATCATGCCGGTGCTGCACGCTTTCCAGGGCAAGCTCGACCTGACCGCGTTCGAATTCTTCTCCGACAAAGCCCTGGCCAAAGTCATGGGCCGTGGCGACGTACCGGCGCCGTTCGAAACCGATTGCCCGTTCTATGCGTTGCTGGAGTTTGAAGCGACCACGGAAGAAGTGGCCAACAGCGCACTGGAAACCTTCGAGCACTGCGTCGAGCAGGGCTGGGTGCTGGACGGCGTGATGAGCCAGAGCGAAACCCAACTGCAGAACCTGTGGAAGCTGCGCGAATACATCTCCGAAACCATCTCGCACTGGACGCCGTACAAGAACGACATCTCGGTCACCGTGTCGAAAGTACCGGCGTTCCTGAAGGAAATCGACGCGATCGTCGGCGAGCACTATCCGGACTTTGAAATCGTCTGGTTCGGCCACATCGGCGACGGCAACCTGCACTTGAACATCCTTAAGCCGGATAACCTGAGCAAGGACGAGTTCTTCGCCAAGTGCGCGACCGTCAACAAGTGGGTGTTCGAAACCGTCGAGAAGTACAACGGTTCGATCTCCGCCGAGCACGGCGTCGGCATGACCAAGCGCGATTACTTGACCTACAGCCGCTCGCCGGTTGAGATCGAGTACATGAAAGCGGTGAAAGCGGTGTTCGACCCGAACGGCATCATGAACCCGGGCAAGATCTTCGCGGTTTGATCTGTAATCTTTGATGAATCAATGAAGGCAGGAGTCGGTAAATGAGCTATCAGCACCAGTACGTCGACGGCACGCGCATCCACTTCCCGATCGGGAAAGTCGTGTGCATTGGCCGTAATTACGCCGAACACGCCAAGGAACTGGACAACCCGGTGCCTACCGAGCCGTTGCTGTTCATCAAGCCGGGCAGTTGCGTGGTGCCGCTGGAAGGCGGTTTTGCCATTCCGACCGAGCGCGGCTCGGTGCACTACGAAGCAGAAATCGCCGTATTGATCGGCAAGCCATTGTCGACCAAGCCAAGCCGTGAAGAAGTGCTCGACGCCATCTCCGGTTTCGCCCCGGCGCTGGACCTGACCCTGCGCGACAAGCAGGCCGAGCTGAAAGCCAAGGGCCTGCCGTGGGAAATCGCCAAGTCGTTCGACGGCGCAGCGGTAATTGCTCCGTTCGTGGTCGGCAGCACCTTCGCTGATCTGACCGACATCGGTATTCGCCTGACCATCAACGGCGAAGTGCGTCAGGACGGCAACAGCAGCGCGATGCTCAACCCGATCGTGCCGATGATCCAGCACATGGCTGGCTGCTTCTCGCTGCAGGCGGGGGACGTGATCCTCACCGGCACGCCAGTCGGCGTCGGCCCGCTGAACGTTGGTGAAGACATCGTCCTCGAACTGGTCGGTGCGAGCAGCTTCACCAGCAGCGTGCGCTAATCGCCACGCCGCAAATCCCCTGTGGGAGCGAGCCTGCTCGCGAAGGCGCCAGGTCAGTCGACATCATCGTTGCCTGACACTCCGTCTTTCGCGAGCAGGCTCGCTCCCACATTGTTTTGTGGCGCCCTGAAAGTTGCCGGCAACACACGACAATCCCGCCATTTGCCGTTTTTTTCACATCCTGTCTGGATAATTTCCGTAATTCTGGCGTCTGAGCCGGTCTCTTTGTGCTATTACCCATAGCCTGAATTTTCGGAACGCGTCCTTCGATGTCCTCTCCAACTCAGCTCAAACCCGTCCGCCGCTCTCGTTTTGCCCTGCGTTGGTATTCCTGGCTGCTACTGGCCATTGTCGCCGCTTATGGCCTGGCGTTCGCCATGCATTGGGATGACCGTGGCGTGCTCTGGGTACTGGAGCGCTTCGAGAGCCCGGCCGAGCAGAAGGAAAGCGTCTGGCTACCGGACTATCGCGCAGTGATCGATGCAAAGTTGCTGCCGGGCATGGAGAAGGACGAAGCCTCCGACCTGTCCTATAACCCGCAGACCAAAACCCTGTTTTCGGTGATGGGCAAGAACCCGTTTCTCGCTGAGCTGAGCCTGCAAGGCGATGTTCTACGCAAGATGCCGCTCAAGGGCTGGAGCAATCCCGAAGGCCTGACCGTCATGGAAAACGGCTTGATGGCGATTGTCGACGAGCGTGAGCACATGCTCTCTATCGTCAAGGTCGACGCCGACACCCGCGAGCTGAATATCGCCGATTTCCCGAAATACGACCTCGGCCCGTCGAAAGATCAGAACAAGGCTTTCGAAGCCATCACTTGGGACCCGCGCAATCAGCAACTGCTGCTGGGCGAGGAACGACCGCCGGCGTTGTTTACCTGGAAAAGCGACGGCAGCCAGACGCTGAAGGGCGACAAACAGAAGCTGGACAGCGACGAACTGGATATCCGTAACCTGTCTGCCTTGGCGATTGACCCGCGCACCGGGCACACGCTGGTGTTGTCCGCTGATTCGCACTTGCTCCTGGAGCTGGACGAGAGGGGCGAACAGGTCAGTTTCATGACCTTGCTCGGCGGTTTCAACGGCCTGAAGAAAACCATTCCTCGCGCCGAAGGCGTGACCATGGACGAGGCGGGCACGCTGTACATGGTCAGCGAGCCGAACCTGTTTTATCGCTTCGAAAAACAGCGATAACTGTCCTCGCGGCAATTTCAGACAAGTCTGATTGTCCTGACAGGCAAGTGGCCATTAAGCTTCAGTTCAGACGTGCGTGATATTTCATCCGCCTGTTTTGACTTCGAGCCCGCCCGAATGCGTCGACTTGCCCGTCCCAAACCTCTGTTTATCCTTCTGTCGGTGATGGCCCTGATCGCGTTGATTGCGATCGGCCAATACATGCGCCTGTTCGAGCGTGCCTGGTTCAACCTGCATACGTTGTGGCAGACGCAGAGCAGTGAGTCCATTGCTCTGGACCAATATCGGGTCGAGATCGAGGCGCGGGTCATCGACGGGCTGAACGACGATGTTTCAGCATTGACCTTCGATCCGGTGCGCAAAAGCCTGTTCACCGTGACCAACAAGAATGCCGAACTGGTCGAGTTGTCGCTGGAGGGCAAGATCCTGCGGCGCATCGCCCTGATCGGCTTCGGCGACCCGGAAGCGGTCGAGTTCATCAGCGCCGATACTTACGTGATCACTGATGAGCGCCAGCAGCGGCTGATCAAGATTCATCTGGAAAAAGACACGACCTTCCTCGATGCGGCCGACGCCGAGCAGATGACCCTCGGTGTGCACATGAGTGGCAACAAGGGGTTCGAGGGGTTGGCCTATGATTCAGTCGGCAAGCGCCTGTTTGTTGCAAAAGAGCGCGATCCGATGCTGATCTACGAAGTGCATGGCTTTCCGCACTTCAACCCGGAAAAGTCCTACGCGGTGCACGTGATCAACAACCCCAAGCGCGATGCCGGGATGTTCGTGCGCGATCTGTCGAGTTTGCAGTACGACGAGCGCAGCGGGCATTTGCTGGCGCTGTCGGATGAGTCGCGATTGATTCTGGAGCTGGATGTCGACGGGCGTCCGTTGAGCACCATGTCGATCAGTGGCGGGCGTCAGGGTTTGAAGAAAACCGTGCCGCAGGCGGAAGGGATTGCGATGGATGATGACGGCACGCTGTACCTGGTGAGCGAACCAAACCTGTTCTACGTCTTCAAAAAACCAACGCCAAACTAACCAACACCACAAAACCAATGTAGGAGTGAGCCTGCTCGCGATAGCGGTGTGTCAGTCGACATTTATATCAACTGACACACCGCTATCGCGAGCAGGCTCACTCCTACAGTTTTATTCGTCTGTCCACAGATGTGTGGGTGACTGGGCTTACTCAGCCTTGAGGGTTTTCACGCCTTCGCTGGTGCCCAGCAGCAACAGATCCGCCGGACGCGCCGCGAACAAGCCGTTGGTGACCACGCCAACAATCGCATTGATCTGCGCTTCCAGTTCCACCGGGTTGGTGATCTGCAGGTTGAACACATCGAGAATGATGTTGCCGTTGTCAGTCAGCACGCCTTCGCGGTACACCGGGTCGCCGCCCAGTTTCACCAATTGACGCGCAACGTGGCTGCGGGCCATCGGGATCACTTCGACTGGCAGCGGGAACTCGCCCAGCACCGGCACCAGTTTGCTGGCGTCGGCGATGCAGATGAAAGTTTTGGCCACGGCCGCAACGATCTTCTCGCGGGTCAGGGCCGCGCCGCCGCCCTTGATCAGGTTCAGATGCGCGTCGCTTTCATCGGCGCCGTCGACGTAGAACTCCAGGTCGCTGACGGTGTTCAGCTCATACACCGGAATCCCGTGGCCCTTGAGGCGCGCGGCGGTGGCTTCAGAACTGGCGACCGCGCCATCGAACGCACCCTTGTGCTGAGCCAGGGCATCGATGAAGCAGTTGGCGGTGGAGCCGGTGCCGACCCCGACGATGCTCTTGTCGTCGAGTTTCGGAAGGATGAAGTCGACGGCGGCCTGAGCCACTGCCTGTTTGAGTTGATCCTGGGTCATGCGGGCTCCGGAAGCGGGCAAGGAGAGAACGGAAAGGCCGGCATTATAGCCGCAAGCGCGGCTAAAACCTCTGGATTCGTGTGGTCGTGCGGGCAAAAGCCGGGTTAGACTCCTCGGTCCCGCTCAACCGCTCAGTGATGCTTTCCGATGCTCGAACAGTACGTCAAAAAGATCCTCACCTCGCGCGTTTATGACGTTGCCGTAGAAACCCCGCTGCAGAACGCTCGCCAGCTCTCCGAGCGGCTGGGCAATGACATTTGGCTCAAGCGCGAAGACTTGCAGCCGGTGTTCTCGTTCAAGATTCGCGGCGCCTACAACAAGCTGACGCAACTGAGCGATGAAGAGCGCGCCCGTGGCGTAGTCACCGCATCGGCGGGCAACCACGCGCAAGGCCTGGCCCTGGCGGCGAAAGTACTGGGCGTCAAAGCCACCATCGTCATGCCCAAGACCACTCCGGAAATCAAAGTCGAAGGCGTGCGTTCGCGCGGTGGCAAAGTGGTGCTGCACGGTGATTCGTTCCCGGAAGCCCTGGCCTACTCGCTGAAGCTGGTCGATGAGAAAGGCTACGTCTACATCCACCCGTACGATGATCCGCACACCATCGCCGGGCAGGGCACCGTGGCGATGGAAATCCTGCGCCAGCACCCGCAGCCGCTGGACGCGATTTTCGTCCCGGTCGGCGGTGGCGGTCTGATCGCCGGTATCGCTGCGTACGTGAAATACCTGCGCCCGGACATCAAGGTCATCGGCGTCGAGCCTGACGACTCCAATTGCCTGCAAGCGGCGATGGCCGCCGGCGAACGCGTGGTGCTGCCGACCGTGGGCATCTTTGCCGACGGCGTGGCCGTGGCGCAGATCGGTCAGCACACCTTCGACATCTGCAAGGACTATGTGGATGAAGTGATCACCGTCAGCACCGACGAGATCTGTGCGGCAATCAAGGATATCTACGACGATACCCGCTCGATCACCGAACCTGCTGGCGCGTTGGGCGTGGCCGGGATCAAGAAGTACGTCGAGCAGCGCGGTGTCAGCGGCCAGACTTTTGTGGCGATCGACTCCGGCGCCAACGTCAACTTCGACCGCTTGCGCCATGTCGCCGAGCGCGCCGAACTGGGTGAAGGCCGCGAGGCGATCATCGCCGTGACCATCCCCGAGAAGGCCGGCAGCTTCAAAGCGTTCTGCGAGGCTGTGGGCAAGCGCCAGATCACCGAATTCAACTACCGCTACAACACCGGCAGCGAAGCGCACATCTTCGTTGGCGTGCAGACTCACCCGGAAAACGACCCGCGCAGCGCGCTGCTGGCGAGCCTGACCGAGCAGGGCTTCCCGGTTATCGACCTGACCGACAACGAACTGGCCAAGCTGCACATCCGCCACATGGTTGGCGGTCACGCGGCGCATGTCATTGATGAAGTGGTGTTCCGCTTCGAATTCCCGGAACGTCCGGGCGCGCTGTTCAACTTCCTTAATAAGCTCGGTGGGCGCTGGAACATTTCGATGTTCCATTACCGTAACCACGGCGCTGCCGATGGCCGTGTGGTCGCGGGCCTGCAAGTGCCGCACGACGAGCGTCATCTGGTGCCGGCGGCGCTTGAGGAAATCGGTTATCCGTACTGGGACGAAAGCGAGAACCCGGCCTATCAGCTGTTTCTTGGCTGAGCGGCTACGCTGATGGGCATGGCCCAAGGAAGAGAAGTACATGGAAACCCTGACCACCCTGAAAGTCCTTCACGTCGCGGCGACCGTGGTCATACTCGCGAGCGGGCTGGGGCTCGCCGCTCTGACCTGGCGTAATCGCAGCGAAGGGCCGGCCAGCACGATGCAGCGTCCCTGGTTGTTTATCTGGTGTTTGATGCTGATCGGTATGCTGAGCATGCCTTTCACCGGCTGGTGGTTGGTCCACCTGATCGGCTGGCCACTGGGGCAGTTCTGGATTCTGGGGTCCAGCGTGATCTATGCCGTGGCCACGTTGAGTGCAGTGTGGTTGCTGGTGCGGCTTAATCGGTTGTGGACTAGCGGGGTTGGTAACCGGAAATTCACGTTGGCGCTGGCGATTGTCAGCGGCATCGGATTTCTCGCCATTGCGGCGTTGATGGGGGCCAAGCCTGTCTAGGGCTTGAGACCGCGTAGACCCAATCGCGAGCAGGCTCACCCCTACAGTTGACCGCGTTCCAACGTTGAAACGCGGTCAACTGTAGGAGTGAGCCTGCTCGCGATAGCGATATCAGCCGCGCAACGAAATCACCGGCCAGCCACGCTTCTCGGCTTCAGCCCGCAGATTCGGATCCGGATCCACAGCGACGGGATTCGCCACCTGCTCCAGCAACGGCAAGTCATTCATCGAATCGCTATAGAAATAGCTGTCGTCCAGCGAATGCCCGGTCTCTTCCAGCCAACGGTTCAGGCGCGTCACCTTGCCTTCACGGAAGCACGGAATATCAGTGCTGCGCCCGCTGTAACGGCCATCAACCATTTCACATTCAGTGGCGATCAGGGTTTCAACGCCCAGTCGCACAGCAATCGGCGCCGTCACGAAGCGGTTGGTCGCGGTGATAATCACCAGTTTGTCGCCAGCGTCTCGGTGTTTTTTCAGCAGTTCCAGCGCCTGCGGCAGCACGATCGGTTCGATGCAGTCGCGCATGTAATCGTTGTGCCACTGATCGAGCACGGCCATTTCGGTGCGGCCGAGGATCTCCAGGCAGAAGTTCAGGTACGCGGCGTTATCCAGTTTGCCGGCCAGGTAATCCTGATAGAACTCGTCGTTGCGCGCTTTGTACGCAATCGGATCGAGGAAGCCGCGTTCACACAGATAGTCGCCCCAAGCGTGATCGCTGTCGCCGCCCAGAAGGGTGTTGTCCAAATCGAAGAGTGCCAGGCGCATTGCAGTTACCCGCTGATAAGTCTGTAAAAAGGCGACAAGAATACGGTCTTTTCACAAGAGTGCACATAAGGTAGGAAGCTTCGTTGCCGCCTTATCAACCTTTGTGGAACAATGCGGCGACATGCGTTTGCGAGGTTGTTGCCGTGATCGACCCCGATGGTTTCCGCCCCAATGTCGGGATCATTCTGACGAATGACGCCGGCCAGGTGCTATGGGCTCGCCGTATCAATCAAGATGCCTGGCAGTTTCCGCAAGGGGGAATCAACCCTGAAGAGACGCCGGAAGACGCCTTGTACCGCGAGCTGAACGAAGAAGTTGGCCTGGAACGTGAAGATGTTGAAATACTGGCCTGTACTCGGGGCTGGTTGCGCTATCGTTTGCCGCAACGTCTGGTGCGTACCCACAGCCAACCGCTGTGCATCGGCCAGAAACAGAAATGGTTTCTCCTGCGCCTGATCTCCAACGAGCAGCGGGTGCGGATGGATTTGACCGGTA
>NZ_JBIUVX010000057.1:0-21488 GCF_044743175.1 Pseudomonas sp. NPDC087690 | reverse complement strand
TTTCCCCATGTGAGAGTAGGTCATCGTCAAGATTAAATTCCGAAACCCCAATTGCGAAAGCAGTTGGGGTTTTGTTTTGCCCGCGAAAAAGTTTTTGAACGCTTTCCATGACTATCCCAACCGTCGCACGAGCAGTCATAGGGGGAAATCGTAATGAAGTGACCGGGCTGTTTTTGGTATGGTGCAGCTCGTTTTTTAACGGACTGATGTCATGCCCACGGATCGGCACTCATTTATGTCAAAGAGTTGCTGTAGAAATGCCTGAACCAATTCCGATCAAGGATCACGAAAAAGAAACGCGTCTGGTCAACAAGCGATTGATCGCCTGCGCCTTGTTCGTCTTCGCCGTCAGCTGTGCCCTGGTGGTGCGGCTGTATATCCTGCAAGTGGTGGAATTCGACTACCACTCGACCATCTCCGAAAACAACCGTGTTCATGTCCTGCCGATTCCGCCAACACGTGGTCTGATCTACGACCGCAATGGCGTGTTGTTGGCTGATAACCGTCCCAGTTACAACTTGACCTTCACCCGTGAACGAGCGACTGACGTCAACAATGAGCTGGACGAGGTTATCAATCTCCTGCATTTACCTGCAGAAGACCGTACAGTCTTCGATAAGGCGATGAAGCAGTCTCGCCATCCGTTCACGCCGGTAACGCTGTTTTACGAGCTGACGGAAGAGCAGATTGCCGTCCTCGCGGTCAACGAGTTCCGCTTGCCGGGTTTCGATGTCGAACCCCAATTCGTGCGCCACTATCCGCTTGGAGCACATTTCGCTCACTCGATCGGCTACGTTGGCCGGATTAACGAAAAAGAATCCAAAAGCCTCGACTCGGTTGAATACCGCGGCACGCAATCCATCGGTAAAACCGGTATCGAACGTTTCTATGAGGCGCAACTGCACGGTCACGTCGGTTACGAGGAGGTCGAGACCAACGCCCAAGGTCGCGTATTGCGCGTGCTCAAACACACCGATCCGGTACCCGGCAAGAACATCGTCCTGAGCCTCGACGTCAAACTGCAGGAAGCGGCGGAGGCAGCACTCGGTGATCGTCGCGGCTCGGTAGTCGCGCTCGATCCGTCTACAGGCGAAGTGTTGGCGATGGTCAGCAACCCGAGTTTTGATCCGAACCTGTTTGTCACCGGTATCAGCTCCAAGGAATACTCGGCACTGCGAGATTCGATCGACCGTCCGCTGTTCAACCGCGTACTGCGCGGGCTCTACGCGCCGGGCTCGACGATCAAGCCAGAGGTGGCCATCGCGGGCCTCGACGCCGGTGTCGTGACGCCGCAGACCCGCGTTTTCGACCCCGGTTACTACCAGCTCCCGGACTTCGATCACAAGTACCGCAACTGGAACCACAGCGGCGATGGCTGGGTGGATATGGACGCGGCGATCATGCGTTCCAATGACACCTATTTCTACGACCTCGCGCATAAGCTAGGCATCGATCGCCTGCACGATTACATGGCGATGTTCGGCCTCGGCGAGAAAGTCTCGCTGGACATGTTTGAAGAGTCGCCCGGTCTGATGCCATCGCAAGCCTGGAAGCGCGCGACTCGCCGGCAAGCCTGGTTCCCGGGCGAAACGGTCATCCTCGGCATTGGTCAGGGCTACATGCAGGTCACGCCACTGCAACTGGCTCAGGCCACGGCATTGATCGCCAACAAAGGTGTGTGGAACCGGCCGCACCTGGCCAAAACCGTCGATGGCGTTGCCCCGGTCGATGAGCATCCGATGCCGAACATCCTGCTCAAGGATCCGCGAGACTGGGAGCAGGTCAATCACGGCATGCAGATGGTGATGCACGATGCCCGAGGCATCGCTCGTGCGGCCGCGGCCGGTGCGCAATACCGCATCGCCGGTAAGAGTGGTACGGCGCAAGTGGTGGCCATCAAGCAGGGCGAGCGTTATAACCGCGAGAAAACCCTCGAGCGCCACCGCGATAACGCCTTGTTCGTTGGCTTCGCGCCGGCCGAGCATCCGAAGATCGCCATTTCGGTGATGATCGAAAACGGCGAGGCCGGTGGTCGTGTCGCCGGCCCTGTGGTGCGGCAGATCATGGACGCCTGGCTACTTGATCAGGACGGCCATCTCAAGCCGCAATATGCGGCGCCGTCCAAGGCGCCTGGAGACCCGCACGTCTAACGGTTCGCAGCCCCGGCTCATGCTGGAGAGCCGAGGCTGTTAGTTGCCCTGCAAAGTCTACTTGCAGCGGTAGCCTTCGGGCATCGTGACGGTATAGTTGCGCTGCACACGGTCCTCGAAGTTCAGGTTCTGCAAGCCTTGCTCCACCAGAAAGTCTTCGACCTTGGTTGCCTGGCAGTCTTCGTTATAGGACGAAGCGCGGAGCAGGTAGACCGGACGTTTGCTGACTTCATCCCGGGCAGTTGCTATGAACGTACTGAGCGTGGTGTAACCGGTGCGCTCCGAGGTACCTATCGGGCCATAGGTTGTGTTTGGTGTACTCGTGCAATTGAGTCGATCGTCTTTTTTCTTGCTGTTCTTGCACACGGTAGAGGTGCTGGTCGGCACCTGCCCGTAATCGGTAGCGGTATAGCGGTAGGTCACTTGTCGGCTACCAATGTCGAGGCTGATGGTCATTTTTATCGGCGCGTGGTTCTTCGGCAGACTGACATCGGTGTAAACCTGCTGGTAGCCCATGTCTTTCAGTGCATTCACCATGTCGCGCAGATAGTAGCGGGCGTTAAGCGCGTTTTCGTCGCTGCCGCCGGCAGACGTCACGAGCACGGTCGCCTTTCGGTCAAAATGATAATCCGGATCAGGTGTCGCATTCAGCGCTACGTCCATTTGTGTGGCGCAGCCGCTGATCACCGCTGTCAGTGAAAACAGCGCGCAGAATAAAAAGCGGGTCATGAAAAAGCAGCCTTGTACTAAGGATTGAATAAGAGTTAAACGATGGAGACTGGCGACAATTAATTGCGCTGGTGCGCAAGGATCAGTCTTTCTGGAATTCCAGCAGATCACTTGGCTGGCAATCGAGTGCTGCACAGAGTTTGTCCAGAGTGGCCATCTTCACGCCCTGACCTTGCCATTCATTCAGTAATGACAAGTTGGCCGCGGTGATGCCCAGCAGACTGGCTAGCTCTTTCGAGCGAATTTTTTGCGTGGCCATGACAACGTCAAGGCGGACGATAATTTTATTCCGGTAATTTGTGGCGGCTGTTCTGACGCCTTCGCGAGCAAGCCCGCTCCCACATGTTGAAATGCATTCCAATGTGGGAGCGGGCTTGCTCGCGAAGAGGCCCTTAAAAATCGCCGCAAAACTCAGGCCCCCGGCACCGGGCAACTCATGCCACCTTCCTCACACTTCAAATACTCCTTCAGCGCCTCAACCCGCACTTTTGTTACCCCAGTCAGGCAATTGCTGTAAATCAACGGATAAACACTCCCGCCCGTCACTCCTGATGCTGAAAACTTGCACTCCGCATCACGAAACCCGACCCACGCCCGCTGTGCACTGACCAACAGTTTTTTGCCATCAGGGTTGTCCTTCAACCGCTCGGTAATCTGCTGATAAACCGCATTCAACTCTTTATCCGCCGCTTTGAAATCCTGCCCGGCGCACTGGTTCATCGTCGCCTGATCGCTGGCGTTGGCGCAGTCGACGGCGGCGTGGGCGAGGGAGGGGAATAGTAATGGCGTCAGGGCCAGCAACAGGCGTGGGGACATTTTGTGATCTCACTCTTGGTATCAGGATTGCCATGCATTGTAGCGATCAGGTTCAACTACCGCTGTAACCGCGCAGGCGCATGCAGTCATTGGTCAGGTCGATCTGTTTCTCAGCCACCACAATGCCATCACCCACCCCGGCACCGACTGCCGCTGACATGCTTTTGTCCGACGGTGCGCTGCTGTAACTGGCGGTTGCCGATTTGGCCTGATATTGGCACTCGGCTTTATCGTGATCGATGGTCGCCTGGGTCGCACCGGGTTTGCTCCAGTGATCGACAGATGTCACGCAAGCAGACAGCGTCAGCAGGGCTGTCCACAGAAAGAGGTGCGTCAGCCGCATGTGGGGTTTTCCTGTACCCGATGAATTGACCCTTGAGTCTAGACGCAACTCCGTGTGGCACCCGTGACCAAATAGCTCCTTGATACAACTTCACATTGGACATGTGGTCATACAAGCCTAGTGTTCAGAACAGGAGGTGACGTATGAAACCAGTACCCAATAGTTTCGAACGCAAAATCACGCTCAAAGCGACGCGTTCTCATGTCTGGCGTGCATTGGTCGATGCCGAGGCGTTTGGCCAGTGGTTTGGTGTGGCGCTGGAGGGCAGGCGGTTCATTGCCGGTGAATGGACACAAGGGCAGGTCACGTATCCGGGTTATGAACATGTGTTGTGGAATGTGCTGATCGAGCGGGTCGAGCCGCAGCAGTTGTTTTCGTTTCGCTGGCATCCGTATGCGGTGAATCCGAAGATCGACTATTCCCAAGAGCCGACCACGCTGGT
Source organism: Pseudomonas sp. NPDC087690 (assembly GCF_044743175.1). Taxonomy (NCBI): domain Bacteria; kingdom Pseudomonadati; phylum Pseudomonadota; class Gammaproteobacteria; order Pseudomonadales; family Pseudomonadaceae; genus Pseudomonas; species Pseudomonas sp. NPDC087690. The sequence continues at coordinate 17,008 of NZ_JBIUVX010000057.1, read as the reverse complement.
CAAGTTCGAGTTGCAGGATTACGAGGACGGCACACTGCTCAAGGTTTCCGAGTCGGGTTTTGCGCATATCCCCGATGTGCGCCAGAAAGAGGCGTATTTCATGGACAGTCGTGGCTGGGAGGAGCAGTTGAGCCGGCTCGAACAATTTCTCGCCGAAAGTGCCAAGGCTCGCGAGCGCGACGGTGGCTGATATTTTCGAACCCTGGCTGACGCGGTGGTCTTTAGTGACGGACGGCGCGCCGATCATCACGCCCGGCAGCCGACTGTTGCCGGTACGCCTTGGCGCCACGCCAGCCATGCTTAAAGTGGCAATGGATAATGACGAAAAGCATGGCAACCGGTTGATGACCTGGTGGGACGGTGACGGTGCTGCGCAAGTCTTGGCGCGTCATGAAGATGGCCTGCTGATGGAGCGTGCCATGGGCCGGCGCTCGCTGATGCACATGGCAATGCATGGCGAGGACGACGAGGCGAGCCGGATTCTGTGTTCGGCGCTGGCGCGATTGCATGCACCCCGTCCGATGCGACCGCCGCCGCTGGTCGAACTGGGGCCATGGTTCGCTTCGTTGCGAATCGCTGCTGTCCAACATGGCGGCCTCTACGACCTGAGCCTGCAAACCGCCGAAGCCTTGTTCGCCGCTCCACAGGACGTGGTGGTGCTGCACGGCGACATGCATCACGACAATGTTCTGGATTTCGAATCGCGTGGCTGGTTGGCGATTGATCCGAAGCGGGTCAGGGGCGAACGCGGCTTTGACTACGCCAACCTGATTTGCAACCCGGATCTGCCGACGGCCACCGATCCCCAGCGCTTTCGCCGGCAACTGGAGGTAATTGCCGAGGCTGCCGGGCTTGATCGTCGAAGGCTGCTGCAATGGGTGCTGGCGTTTGCCGGGTTGTCGGCAGCGTGGTTTCTGGAGGATGACGCATTGGAGCAGGCCTCGGGGCAGCTGAAAGTCGCGCAGATCGCGGCGTCCATGCTCGATGCCTGACACGTCTAGGGGTTTTCGGAAGGGCTGCTATGGCGAATGTCTTACACGCGCTGGTAGCTTTTACGACTATTGCCGTTTGGATCCACTGCGTAACCTACACACATCAACTGAGACACAGGGAGTGTTTCAGGATCACGGATGATCGACCATATGCAAGGATCGCTGCCGACAGGGAGTCGATAATGGTCTTGGGAAAAACCCGCTTCGGCGGGTTTTTTTTCGCCCCCAGAAAAGCACAATCCCCCTGCAGGAACTGCCGCAGGCTGCGATCTTTTGATCTTGTTTTTTTAAACCAAGATCTGGATCAAAAGATCGCAGCCTGCGGCAGCTCCTATATGGGTCATGCGTTACGAGGCGATCAACTGGCGCAGGACGTAATGCAAAATCCCGCCTGACTTGAAGTACTCCACCTCATTCAATGTATCGATCCGGCACAGCACATCGATTTTCTCCTGGCCCCCGTCCTCACGGGTGATCACCAGCGGCAGATTCATCCGCGGTGTCAGCTCGACGCCGGTCAGGCCCTGGATCTCAAAGGTCTCCTTGCCCGTCAGTTTGAGACTCTTGCGGTTCTGATCGAGCTTGAACTGCAATGGCAGCACGCCCATGCCCACCAGGTTGGAGCGGTGGATTCGCTCGAAGCTTTCGGCGATCACCGCTTTCACCCCGAGTAGATTGGTGCCCTTGGCCGCCCAGTCACGACTGGAACCGGTGCCGTATTCTTGGCCGGCAATCACCACCAGTGGCGTGCCCGAGGCCTGATACTTCATCGCCGCATCGTAGATCGCCAGTTTCTCACCGGTAGGAATGTAGATCGTATTGCCACCTTCCTCGCCGCCGAGCATTTCATTGCGGATACGGATGTTGGCGAAGGTGCCGCGCATCATCACTTCATGGTTGCCACGGCGTGAGCCGTAGGAGTTGAAGTCCCGCGGCTCGACACCTTTTTCACGCAGATAACGCCCGGCCGGGCTGTCGGCCTTGATGTTACCGGCAGGGGAGATGTGGTCGGTCGTCACCGAGTCACCCAGCAGGGCCAATACCCGCGCACCTTTGACGTCCTTGATTGCCGGCAGCGGGCCGGAAATATCGTCAAAGAATGGTGGATGCTGAATGTAGGTCGAATCGTCCTGCCACACGTATGTCGCCGCTTGCGGCACCTCGATTGCCTGCCACTGTTCATCGCCAGCAAACACTTCGGCGTATTCCTTGTGGAACATTGCCGTGTTGACCTGACTGACCGCATCGGCGATCTCTTTGCTCGAGGGCCAGATATCGCGCAGATACACCGGATTGCCCTGTTTGTCCTCGCCCAGCGGTTCGCTGCTGATATCGCTGCGCACGCTGCCAGCCAAGGCATACGCGACTACCAGCGGTGGCGAGGCCAGCCAGTTGGTTTTCACCAACGGGTGGACGCGGCCCTCGAAGTTACGGTTGCCGGAGAGTACCGACGCGACGGTGAGATCGGCTTTCTGGATGGCCTTCTCGATTGGTTCGGGCAGCGGTCCCGAGTTGCCGATGCAAGTGGTGCAGCCATAGCCGACCAGTGAAAAACCGAGCTGGTCGAGGTATTGCGTCAATCCCGCAGCCATGTAGTAATCGGTAACCACTTTCGACCCCGGTGCCAGCGAACTCTTCACCCACGGCTTACGCGTCAGGCCTTTCTCAACGGCTTTTTTCGCCAGCAGGCCAGCAGCCATCATCACGCTCGGGTTGGAGGTGTTGGTGCATGAAGTGATCGCAGCAATGACCACCGCGCCGTTTTTCAGGCGATAGGTGTGGCCTTCGTATTCGTAATCGGTTTCACCGACCAGATCGGCGTTGCCCACTGCCACGCCGCCACCGCCCTCGCTTTCCAGGCGGCCTTCTTCCTTGCTGGTGGGTTTGAATTGCAGATCGATGAAATCGCTGAAGGCTTGCGGTACGTTCGGCAGCGAGACGCGATCCTGCGGACGTTTCGGCCCGGCCAGACTCGCTTCGACGCTGCCCATGTCCAGCGCCAGGCTGTCGGTGAATACCGGTTCCTGAGCGGGCAGACGCCACAGGCCTTGAGCCTTGGTGTACGCCTCGACCAGTTTCACCACTTCTGGCGGGCGCCCGGACAGACGCAGGTATTCCAGTGTCACGTCGTCGACCGGGAAGAAACCGCACGTCGCGCCGTATTCCGGGGCCATGTTGGCGATGGTTGCGCGGTCAGCCAGTGGCAGGTCGGCGAGGCCGTCACCGTAGAACTCGACAAATTTGCCCACCACACCTTTCTTGCGCAGCATCTGCGTGACGGTCAGTACCAGGTCGGTGGCGGTGATGCCTTCCTTGAGTTTGCCGGTGAGTTTGAAACCGATCACCTCGGGAATCAGCATCGACACCGGTTGCCCGAGCATCGCCGCTTCCGCCTCGATCCCGCCAACGCCCCAGCCGAGCACGCCGAGGCCGTTGATCATGGTGGTGTGGGAATCGGTGCCGACCAGCGTGTCGGGGAATGCGTAAGTACGGCCGTCTTCATCCTTGGTCCACACCGTGCGGCCGAGGTATTCAAGGTTGACCTGATGGCAGATGCCAGTTCCCGGCGGCACCACGCTGAAGTTGTCGAAAGCGCTCTGGCCCCAACGCAGGAACGCATAACGTTCGCCGTTGCGCTGCATTTCAATGTCGACGTTCTGCTCGAAAGCGCTCGGCGTGGCGAATTTGTCGACCATCACCGAGTGGTCGATCACCAGATCCACCGGTGACAGCGGGTTGATTCGCTGCGGATCGCCACCGGCCTTGGCCATCGCTGCACGCATGGCGGCAAGGTCGACCACGGCGGGAACGCCGGTAAAGTCTTGCATCAATACCCGGGCCGGGCGGTATTGAATCTCGCGGTCGGAGCGGCGCTCCTTGAGCCACGCGGCAATCGCCTTGAGGTCAGCGCCGGTGACAGTTTTTTCATCTTCCCAGCGCAGCAGGTTTTCCAGCAGGACTTTCAGCGACATTGGCAGCTTGTCGAGATCGCCCAGGCTTTTGGCGGCGTCCGGCAAACTGAAGTAATGGTAGGTCTTGTCGTCGATTTGCAGTGTTTTAAGGGTCTTCAGACTATCGAGGGACGGCATTACGATCACTCCTTTGAATCCGCACGGCTACGGATTGAGGGGACGGGCAGAGCTATCAACGTAGCCCTGTTTTCATTAGCTGGCTAATAACTGGACTCTATGGGCAAGTCCAAGGTTCCGACATCGGCTATCATGCGCCGGTTTTCGTGACAGGCTTTGCTGCAACGCAAGGTCTGGACATCGCGCAGGGGCCGAATGATCGCCCGCTGCCCAGGAGTAAGAATGAACACCCTATTCATGCATTGCCGGCCAGGCTTCGAAGGCGAAGTCTGTTCGGAGATTTCCGACCTCGCCGCCCAACTCAACGTGGCTGGCTACGCCAAAGCCAAAGCGGCCACCGCGTGCGCCGAGTTTGTCTGCACCGAAGAAGACGGCGCCGAGCGCCTGATGCGCGGTCAGCGTTTTGCCGAACTGATCTTCCCGCGCCAATGGGCGCGCGGCGTCTTCATCGATCTGCCGGAAACCGACCGCATCAGCGTGATCCTCGCGCACATGGCCGAGTTCCCGGTGTGCGGCAGCCTGTGGCTGGAGGTCGTCGACACCAATGACGGCAAGGAACTGTCGAACTTCTGCAAGAAATTCGAAGGCCCGCTGCGCAAGGCACTGACCGCCGCCGGCAAACTGGTGGAGGACGCGAACAAGCCGCGTCTGCTGCTGACCTTCAAGAGCGGTCGCGAAGTGTTTCTGGGTATGGCCGATGCCGGCAACTCAGCGATGTGGCCGATGGGCATTCCGCGCCTGAAGTTCCCCCGTGAAGCGCCGAGCCGTTCGACGCTGAAGCTGGAAGAAGCGTGGCACCACTTCATCCCGCGTGATCAGTGGGAAGATCGCCTGCACAGCGACATGACCGGCGTCGACCTTGGCGCCGCACCGGGCGGCTGGACCTGGCAACTGGTCAACCGCGGCATGCTGGTGACCGCCATCGACAACGGCCCGATGGCTGAAAGCCTGATGGACACCGGTCTGGTGCAGCATTTGATGGCCGACGGTTTCACCTTCAAGCCCAAGCAACCGGTGGACTGGATGGTCTGCGACATCGTCGAGAAGCCGGCGCGCAACGCGGCGATGCTCGAAGAGTGGATCGGCGAGGGCCATTGCCGCGAGGCGGTGGTCAATCTGAAGTTGCCGATGAAGCAGCGGTATGCCGAAGTGAAGCGTTTGCTTGAGCGCATCGCCGATGGCTTCAAAGCGCGCGGGATCAAGGTCGATATCGGCTGCAAGCAGCTGTATCACGACCGCGAGGAAGTGACCTGCCACTTGCGCCGTCACGACATCAAAAAAACTAAATCCCGCTAAAACACCGCAATACCCTTTGTAGGAGCTGCCGAAGGCTGCGATCTCTTGATCTTAAAAAGCAAAGATCGCAGCCTTTGGCAGCTCCTGCACAGGGTGTGGATTAAAGCTATAGATGACCGAACACCCGGCAGTGCGCGACAATGCCGGCCAGTTTCAGGAGTGAATCATGAGTGAAATGATCGATACCCCGGTCGACGGCACCCTCGACGCCACCGGCCTCAATTGCCCGGAACCGGTGATGATGCTGCACCAACACATCCGTGATCTGGTACCCGGCGGCCTGCTCAAGGTGATCGCCACCGACCCGTCGACCAAACGCGACATCCCCAAGTTTTGCGTGTTTCTCGACCATGAGTTGGTGAGCCAGCACGAAGAAGCAGGTACTTACCTGTATTGGATTCGCAAGAAACACGCCTGAGCCCCCAAGGCGAACGCAAAACCAAATGTGGGAGCGAGCCTGCTCGCGAAAGCGGTATCTCAGTCACTATTGATGGCGACTGATACACCGCATTCGCGAGCAGGCTCGCTCCCACATTTTTTTGTCTTGTGTAAGGAATTTAACCCGCCGAACGACTGATCCGGATACGTTTGCGCGCGCTGCGCGTCAGACGGATCGACAGCATCAACGCCGCACAGCTCAGGCCAACGATCAGACCCTGCCACAAACCGCTCGGGCCGCGTGGTTCACCGAGCCAATCGGTCAGACCGAGGGCGTAGCCCACTGGCAAACCAATGCCCCAATAGGCGAACAGGGTCAGGATCATCGTCACCCGCGTGTCCTGATAACCGCGCAGCGCGCCGGCAGCGGTGACCTGGATCGCGTCGGAAAACTGGAACAGCGCCGAATACACGATCAGCATCGCCGCAATGTGAATCACCGTCGGGTCAGCGGTGTAGATCGCCGCAATCGGTTCGCGCAGCAACAGCATCATGCTCGCCGACAGGCAGGCGTAGGCCAGCGCGGTGCCCATACCGACGCCAGCGGCAAAGCGTGCCTCGCGTGGTTCTTCGCGGCCCAGCGCCTGACCGACGCGCACGGTAACGGCCATGCCCAGCGAATACGGAATCATGAACACCAGTGAGCTGACGTTCAGCGCAATCTGGTGCCCGGCGACCACGGTGGCACCGAGGCTGCCGATCAACAGCGCAATCACCGCGAAAATGCTCGACTCGGCAAACACCGCGATACCGATCGGCAGACCAATTGCCAGCAGTCGTTTGATCACCGCCCATTGTGGCCAGTCGAAACGGCTGAAAATTTCGCTGGAACGGTAGGCCGGCGCCCAGCGCTCATACCCGGCCAGCCCCAATGCCATCACCCACATCACAATCGCCGTGGCCCAGCCGCAACCAACACCGCCCATCGCTGGGACGCCGAAGTGGCCATAAATGAAGATGTAGTTCAGCGGAATGTTCAGTGCCAGGCCGCACAGACCCAACACCATGGCCGGGCGGGTACGGCCAATGCCGTCACTGGTGCAGCGCAGGACATGATAGAACGCCACGGCCGGCAGACCGCTGGCGATGCCGTGCAGGTATTGCATGCACGGGCCGATCAGCTCCGGGTCGACCTTCATCAAGTGCAACACCGGCTCGGCGGCCACCAGCATCGCCGTCGCGATCAGCCCGACCACCAGCGCCAGCCACAGCGCCTGACGCACGAGCGGGCCGATTTCGCTGTGGCTGCCAGCGCCAAAACGCTGGGCGACTTTCGGCGTGGTTGCCAGCAACGTTCCGGTCATCAGCAGAAACACCGGCACCCAGATCGAGTTGCCCAACGCCACTGCCGCCAGATCTTTTGGCCCGACACGGCCTGCCATCACTGCATCGACGAAGCCCATGGCCGTGGTCGCCAGTTGCGCGATGATGATCGGCAGCGCCAACGCGAGCAGGTTCTTGAACTCCAGGCGAATCCGCGCTGGGCGGGTGAGGGAGGTGGCGACAGGTTGGTCAGTTACGGAATTCACAGGCAAAGCGTCCACAGAGGTTGATGCGCAAGGCGCCGCATTCTACGCCGCTGACGCCTTGGTCAGGAAAAATCCTCTGTTGCGCATTTGTAACCTCTAGGAGCTGCCGCAGGCTGCGATCTTTTGACGTTGTTTTTTTAGATCAGCAGCAAAAGATCGCAGCCTGCGGCAGCTCCTGCCGTTAAACTGGTTATCCGCCCAAGGAGCCCGCCATGCTGATTGTTGCCGACGAAAATATCCCGCTGCTCGACGCTTTTTTTGCCGGTTTCGGCGAGATTCGCCGCGTGCCTGGCCGCTCGATTGACCGTGCCTCGGTCGAACAGGCGGATGTGTTGCTGGTGCGTTCGGTAACCAACGTCAATCGTGCGCTGCTTGAGGGCAGCAAGGTGCGTTTTGTCGGCACCTGCACCATTGGCACCGATCACCTGGATCTGGATTACTTCAACGAGGCGGGCATCGTCTGGTCGAGCGCACCCGGTTGCAACGCCCGCGGCGTGGTCGATTACGTGCTGGGCAGTTTGATGACGCTGGCTGAAATCGAAGGCGTCGATCTGACGCGACGCACCTACGGCGTTATCGGCGCCGGTGAAGTGGGCGGTCGACTGATCCAGGTCTTGAAGGGCCTGGGCTGGAATGTGAAAGTCTGCGATCCGCCGCGTCAGGCTGCCGAGGGCGGTGATTACGTCAGCCTTGAAGAGGTGATCGAACAGTGCGATGTGATCAGTCTGCACACACCGCTGACCCGTAGCGGTGATGGCGCGACCTGGCATCTGTTTGATCAGCAACGTTTACAGCAACTCAAACCGGGCGCCTGGCTGATCAACGCGGCCCGTGGTCCGGTGGTGGATAACGTGGCCCTGCGCGAAGTGTTGTTGGAGCGTGAAGACCTGCAGGCCGTTCTGGATGTCTGGGAGGCCGAACCCGAAGTCGATGTGGCCCTGGCCGAACTCTGTGTACTGGCCACACCGCACATCGCCGGTTACAGCCTCGATGGCAAACAGCGCGGCACGGCGCAGATCTATCAGGCGTACTGTGAATTTATCGGTCAGCCCGCGAGCATCCAGCTCAGTGACCTGCTACCGGCACCGTGGTTGTCGGAAGTTTCCCTGCACGCCGAGAGCGATCCGGCCTGGGCGCTTGCGATGTTGTGCCGTGGCGTGTACGACCCGCGCCGCGATGATGCGGATTTTCGCCGCAGCCTTGTAGGTAATGTCGGCGAGCAGCGTGCGGCGTTTGATGTGTTGCGCAAGCAGTATCCGGTGCGGCGCGAGATTGAAGGGCTGAAGGTGCGGATTGAGGGGCATTCGCCGGCGTTGGCGAAGATCGTGGCGGCGCTGGGGGCGGTGGCCGTCTAGAAACCGGGTCGGCCCTTTCGCGAGCAGGCTCGCTCCCACAGGAGATCTTCAGAGGTCCATGTGGGAGCGAGCCTGCTCGCGAAGGCCGCGCCACAAATACCTGATCTGCAGACAGAAAAAACCCGGCCAAAGGGGCCGGGTCAGGAAGACGGTGGCTATATCACTCTTGTTCGGCAGGCTTGACCAATCGCTTCTCCAGTTCGCGGCAGGCGTCCTGGATCATGTCTTCAGTGATCGGTACTTCGCGCCCATCCTTATCGATAATCGAGCAACCCAGAGTCTGGCCGGGTTTGGTGCGGATCACTTCAATCTTGTCATCGCTGCTGTGTTGCAAGGACATGGCCTGTCTCCTCATCAGGTTGTACGCCTAAGTTAAAACCGCCACGTGACCGGGCTGTGACAACTCCCTGCGGTCTGTCGATGGTGGCAACTCCACTCCAACAGAAATGACCGCTCGTCTCAACCCGGCCATTAGACCAATAGCAACTATGGCCTAGTCTTTGGGGGCATATTTAACCTGACTCATTGTGATTTACAGAGTTCCGCCCCAAGAAGGTTTAGGCTAGCCCTTTCATCAACACGGATGTGTACCTGAATGACCCCGAAGCTTTCTTCCAGGCACCGGCGCGCCCTGCGTCTGACCAGCCGATTTCTGGCCCCTTACCGCTGGCAGGTCATCGGTGCGCTGCTGGCGTTGATCGTCACTGCTGCCGTCACGTTGTCGATGGGGCAGGGGATCAAATTGTTGGTCGACCGCGGCTTCATGACCCAGTCGCCGCATCAGCTCAACCAGAGCATCGGCATCTTCATGTTGATGGTGCTGGGCCTGGCGGTCGGCACGTTCGCGCGGTTTTACTGGGTTTCGTGGATCGGCGAGCGTTGCGTGGCCGATATTCGCCGCGAGGTGTTCAACCATCTGGTTTATCTGCACCCCGGCTTCTATGAGAACAACCGCAGTTCGGAGATCCAGTCGCGGCTGACCGCCGACACGACACTCCTGCAATCGGTGATCGGCTCATCGCTGTCGATGTTCCTGCGCAACCTGCTGATGGTTATCGGCGGTGTCATTCTGTTGTTCGTGACCAACGCGAAACTCACCAGCATCGTGGTGATTGCCTTACCGTTCGTGGTTGCGCCGATCCTGATTTTCGGCCGACGCGTGCGCAATCTGTCGCGTTTGAGCCAGGACCGCGTTGCTGATATCGGCAGCTATGTGTCGGAAACCCTTGGCCAGATCAAAACCGTGCAGGCCTACAACCACCAGGTCCAGGATGAGCGCCGTTTTGCGACAACGGTCGAGGACGCTTTCGACACGGCGCGCAAACGCATCTTCCAGCGCTCGTGGATGATCACCATGGTGATCGTGCTGGTGCTCGGCGCGGTGGCGGTGATGTTGTGGGTCGGCGGCATGGACGTGATCGCCGGACGCATCACCGGTGGCGAACTGGCGGCGTTTGTCTTTTACAGCCTGATTGTCGGCAGTGCCATTGGCACCTTGAGCGAGGTGATTGGCGAACTGCAGCGAGCAGCAGGGGCCGCTGAGCGCATCGCGGAACTGCTCGGTTCGGAAAACATCATCCAGCCACCCACCACCGGGCTGGTGACCTTGCCGCAGCGCGTGCGAGGCGAGCTGCAATTGCAGGACGTGCGCTTTTCCTACCCCTCGCGTCCTGAAAGCTACGCGGTCAATGGCTTGAATCTGACCATTCGGGCTGGTGAGACACTGGCACTGGTCGGGCCGTCTGGCGCCGGTAAGTCCACGGTATATGACTTGCTGTTGCGTTTTTACGACCCGCTGGAGGGGCAGATCCTCATTGATGGTGTGCCGTTGACCCGTCTTGATCCGCTGGATTTGCGCCGCCATTTCGCTTTGGTGTCACAGTCGCCGGCGCTGTTTTTCGGCAGCGTTGAAGAGAATATTCGTTACGGTAACCCCGGGGCGACGCTGGCGCAGGTCAAGGAAGCCGCAAAGATTGCTCACGCCCACGATTTTATCGAAAACATGCCCAACGGTTACCAGACCCATCTCGGCGATGGTGGTCTCGGTCTTTCCGGTGGTCAGCGTCAGCGTCTGGCGATTGCCCGGGCGTTGCTGGTCGACGCACCGATCCTGCTGCTGGACGAAGCCACCAGCGCCCTCGATGCACAGAGCGAACACCTGATTCAGGAAGCTCTGCCGAGTCTGATGCAGAATCGCACTACCCTGGTGATCGCGCATCGACTGGCCACGGTGAAAAACGCTGACCGGATTGCGGTGATGGATCAGGGCAAACTTGTGGCCATTGGTACTCATCAGGAGTTGATTGCCAGCAATCCGCTGTATGCACGGTTGGCGGCGTTGCAGTTCAATGATGGAAAAGTCACGGCTGATCAACTCTGATGGGTATTGCTGGCATCGGGGGATGATCGGTCTATAGGCACCTGTAGGAGCTGCCGCAGGCTGCGATCTTTTGATCTAAAAATGCCCGCATGAAAATGCGGGCATTTTTATAAGCAGGATCAAAAGATCGCAGCCTGCGGCAGCTCCTACAGGTCATTGATCATCGAAGTAGCGTTCGTGCCAATCCACCAGCGGCTGTGGCGAGTTGAGTTTCTGGCCGTAGATCACCGAGTACGACAGTACGTTCTGCACGTACTGGCGGGTTTCGTCGAACGGGATACTTTCCACCCAGACGTCGAAACTCAGGTGATCGGCGCCACGCAGCCATTGGCGTACGCGACCGGGGCCTGCGTTGTAGGCAGCGGAGGCGAGGACGCGGTTGCCGTTGAACTGGCTGTGCACCTGGCTCAGGTAGGCGGCGCCGAGCTGGATGTTTTTGTCCGGATCGAGCACTTGCTGCGGCGAGGCCAGCGGGATGCTGAACTTGCGCGCGGTTTCCTTGGCGGTGCCGGGCATCAGTTGCATCAGGCCGCTGGCGCCGACGCCGGAGCGCGCGTCGTCCATGAAGGCGCTTTCCTGGCGGGTGATGGCAAACACCCAGCTCGAGTGCAGGCCGCGTACCTTGGCTTCACGCACGAGGGTGTCGCGGTGGGCCATCGGGAAACGAATATCCAGATCGTCCCAGTACTGTGCCTGACTGATGGTGCGGATCGCCGGGAAGTACCATTTCAGGTCATAAGCGAGTTTTGCCTGGGCAACCATCTCATCGCGGTTGAAATGGCGGCTGACGTGATACCACTCGCGGCGACCGTCGACGATCTGCCCGCGAGCATGGAATTCCAGCGCACGGCGGACGCCCGGGGTGTTGCGCACCTTGTTGATCAGCGCCTGGCTGAGCATCAATGGCTTGTTGTTGAGCGAGTACGGCGATTGCGAGCGGTCAGCGGCGAGGAAACCGTAGAAATCACGCTCGCGCGCGAGGTTTTTGTACAGGGTTTGCGCCTCGGGGTTCTGTGGCTGCGCCAGTTCCAGACTGCGCGCCTGCCAGTAGCGCCAGCGGTTGGTGGTGGCGAGGTCTTGCGGCAGACGCTTGGTCAGTTGATAGGCGTCGTCCCAGCGAGCCAGACGCAACAGCAGGCGCAGGCGCCATTCGGAAACCGTGTTGTCACGCAGCTCGGGGTCATACTTGGTCATCACGTCCAGCGCGCGACTGTCGAAACGCCGGGCCAGGGTCAGGCCGATTTCCCGAGCGATCGCGACTTTCTCATCGCGGGAGAAATGCATGCTGCTGGCGTATCCGTCCAGCATTGCCATGGCCTTGTCCGGATCCTGACGGGCGAGGCGGCGCAGGCCGAGGCTGACCACGTCGGACATCGGTTCGTCGGCCGGGGTAAAGCGCGATGGCTGATTGAGCAGCTCCGGTTTTTGCGCCACATCAACCAACAAGCGACCGCGCGGGGCGAGGGTGGTCAGACCGTTGACCAGGCTGTTTGCCAGCGGATAGTTGCGCGCCTGAGCAGCGAGCTTGGTGCGCTCCCAGCGCTTCTGTTCAGTCAGTTGGCCATCAGCGGCCCAAATGCCGAACAACGCGTCACACGCGGCGGGTTGCGATTTACCGGTCAGCCAGAGCTTTTCGGCATTGGCATAACCTTCGGCTTTCTTGTCGTGGGTGATCTGGTATTGCGCGTTGAGGCAGTCCAGTTCGGTGAAGTTGAGTTTCGGATCGTAGTATTTGACGAAGGTTGCCCAGTCGCCACGGTCGGCGAGCCAGCGCAACCAGCGCAACTTCATCCAGTTGGCCTGGGGCAGGTCACCGTGCTCGGCGAGGAATTTTTCGATCTCCGCGTTGCTTGCGCTTTTCAGGCGCGCGGTCAGTTCGTCGTAGGCCAGGTACGGTTCCAGCGGATAATCGGCCAGCGCCTGACTGTAACGGAAATACGGGCCAGTATCGCCTTTGGCCAGCGCACGCTTGGCTTCATCGTAATACTGGCGTTGGGTGGACAGGTCCACCGCCTGGGCGGATTGAACGGCAGCGGCGGTAAGTAGCAAACAGGACAAAACACTGAAAAGGCGACTGCGCATGAGACATCCGGGCAGAGAAATCATGACAAGTGCCGACACGAATCAGCACTGAATTATCTGTAGCTTAGCCTTTTGCCAGCAAGCGGCGAAAGCTTTGCCGGCCTCGCAGCACAAGTTCGCAACAATTGTTGTGCAGAGTGCTTCGACAGACAAATTGCCGGCCTGCTGAAGCCCTAACTCAGGTAGAATGCGCGCCCGGTTTTTGGAGAAGCTCATGACCCTGCTCAAATTCAGCGATGTGTCCCTTGCGTTCGGCGCTATGCCGTTGTTGGACAAGGTGTCCTGGCAGATCGCCCGTGGTGAGCGGGTGTGCATCATCGGCCGCAACGGCACTGGCAAGTCCAGCATGATGAAACTGGTCAAGGGCGACCAGAAGCCCGATGACGGCTCGGTGTGGCGTGCCCCCGGTCTGAAAATCGGCGAATTGCCGCAAGAATTGCCAGTGGCCGACGATCGGACGGTGTTCGACGTGGTCGCTGAAGGCCTTGATGGCGTGGGCGCGTTGCTCGCCGAGTACCATCACCTCGCGCAGAACTGCGTCACTGAAGAAGACCTGAACAAGCTGATGCACGTTCAGCAAGATCTCGAGGCCCGTGATGGCTGGCGTTTGCAGACTCTGGTCGAAAGCACCTTGAGCCGCTTGCAACTGCCGGCCGACAAGACCCTCGCCCAGTTGTCCGGCGGCTGGCGTCGGCGCGTGCTGCTGGCGCAGGCGCTGGTGTCCGAACCGGATCTGCTGCTGCTCGACGAACCGACCAACCACTTGGACATCGGTGCGATTGCCTGGCTCGAAGAAGCACTGAAAGATTTCCAGGGCGCCGTGCTGTTCATCACGCACGACCGTTCCTTCCTGCAAAACCTCGCGACGCGCATTCTCGAACTGGATCGCGGCGGCCTGATCGACTGGAACGGCGATTACGCCAGCTTCCTCGTGCACAAAGAAGCCGCGCTGGCCGCTGAAGAAACCGCCAACGCGCTGTTCGACAAGAAACTGGCCCAGGAAGAAGTCTGGATCCGCCAGGGCATCAAGGCCCGTCGCACCCGTAACGAAGGTCGCGTCCGCGCCCTGAAAGCGTTGCGCGTCGAGCGCAGCGAGCGTCGTGAGCGCACTGGCAAGGCCAACATTCAGCTGGACACTGCCGACAAGTCGGGCAAGCAGGTGATGGTGCTCGAGAACGTGAGTTTCGCTCACCCGGGCGGCCCGTTCCTGATCAAGGATTTCTCGATGGTCCTGACGCGCGGCGACCGGATTGGTCTGCTCGGCGCCAACGGTACCGGCAAGACCACCCTGCTGAAACTGATGCTCAGCGGTCTGCAACCGACCAGCGGCAAAGTGGAAGAGGGCACGCGCATCGACGTGGCGTACTTCGACCAGTTGCGTCATCAGCTGGATCTGGAAAAAACCGTAATCGACAACGTCGCTGAAGGTCGCGACTTCATCGATATCGACGGTCAGAGCCGCCACGTTCTCAGCTACCTCGGTGACTTCCTGTTCAGCCCGCAGCGTGCCCGCACGCCGGTCAAGGCGCTGTCGGGTGGTGAGCGTGCACGTCTGTTGCTGGCCAAACTGTTCAGCAAACCGGCGAATCTGCTGGTGCTCGACGAACCGACCAACGACCTCGACGTGGAAACGCTGGAACTGCTCGAAGAAGTGCTGCTGACCTTCAACGGTACCGTGCTGATGGTCAGCCACGACCGGGCATTCCTCGACAACGTGGTGACCAGCACGCTGGTCTTCGAAGGCGAAGGCAAGGTGCGTGAGTACGTCGGTGGTTATCAGGACTGGATCCGTCAGGGCGGCTCGCCGCGTCTGCTGGGCGTGACTGAAAGTAAGTCGGGCAAGGCTGATCTGAATTCGGCGGTGGTCACTGCCGAGCCAGCAGTCGTTGCAGCGCCTGCCGCCGCAGCCCCGGCCGCAAAGAAGAAGTTGAGCTACAAGCTGCAACGCGAGCTGGAAGCGTTGCCGGGCGATATCGACGCCAAGGAACAGCAGATCGCTGCCGTGGAAGCTGAAATGGCTGACGCAGGTTTCTATCAGCGTCCTGCAGCTGAAACGGCCAAAGTAATTGCTTCGCTGGAGCAGTTACAGGTTGAACTGGATGCGTTGGTGGAGCGTTGGGCCGAGCTGGATGCCTGATTGATCCTGATGTGAAAAAGCCCGGCGTTCAGTGATGAACGCCGGGCTTTTCATATGTAAACGCAGTTCCCTTGTAGGAGTGAGCCCGCTCGCGATGACGGTTTAGCATTCGACGAATTCGTCGACTGTCAGAACGCTATCGCGAGCAGGCTCACTCCTACATGGAACGGTGTTTCAACGTTTGACCAGGTGTACCGCCAATACGTCGCATGGCGCGCCGTGCAGAACGTCATTCGCGGTCGAGCCGAGCAACAGCGCCAGGCCATGTCGGCCATGGCTGCCGACCACGATCAGATCGCACGTTTGTTCCTTGGCGAAATGATGGATTTCCTGGCGTGGCTGGCCATAGGTCAGGTGGCAGTTGGCGCCCTCAAGCTCCGAGTATTTGGCTTTCAGACGCTCAAGACGCTCCTTTGCCTGATCGAACTGCTGTTGTTGCAGTTGTGACAGATCCATCGGCACGTCGCCGCCGAACGCCATGGCCATCGGCTCGACGATATGCACCAGCGACAGCTTGGCGCCATTGCTCACCGACAGCTCTCGGGCGCGGTGAATCACAGGGTCGCACTCTTCAGTCAGATCTACGGCGACCAGGATGTGGGTGTAGGGCATGAGGTGCTCCTCGTGACAGTTCAATATTGTTAAGTATGGCTGGTTTCAAGCGCATTGGTTCCAAAGTGACACAATGCGCTCACCAAGAATTGGGAATAGAGATATGACGGTCTGGTTAGTGGTGTCAATCCTGCTGGTGGTTTTAAGTCCGCTGGCGTGGTTGCGTCCATCGCGCGCGCAAAGCGGTCGAATCGCCCTGCGTATGGAGGCGCGGCGCATCGGCCTGGCCATGCAGCTGGCGCCTCAGGAATGGCCGCACTGGCTGGCGCAAGAGCCACCGAATCCTTGTGCGCAGTATCATCGGCCACGTCGGAGCAAGCAGCCTGTCTGCTGGACTTACTGGCAGAAATCGCCGGGTGTATGGGTCAATCAGTGGCAGGAAGTCTGCGAGGATCAAACGCTGCTCAATCATTTCGAAAAGTTGCCGGGCAATGTTTTCAAAGTCGAGGCGGACAAGCAGATGATCGCTCTGTATTGGGGCGAGAAGGGCGAAGCCACGGTTTTGCAGGATATCGACGCCACTCTGAAAGCGCTGGCATGACGCGCGGACTTTTCGCACTGCAACGGTGTGAAACGTCCGGCAGACGCGCAATAAAAAGCCCGACATGATTCATCGGGCGGGGTTGGCCAGGCAGGCCGGAAACTCTTTTCACGTTGACTCGGTCAGCGACATCTCCGTCTAGTCACTCCAGCGTAGCCCTTTAAACAATAGCTGCGGCGAATTAGGGCGACTTTTCTAACTATTGATTCTATGAATGACTTCACATGCAGATGCGTGTTGCGGGTCTTCGTCTTACAGAAATGACCGCAAAGTCGCTTTTCAACCCGTATTTTGGGCGATTGACAATTGTCGGAAATTCCGTGAAGGTGACGTACCCAAATCAAACGGGCGTATGAATTGAGCGTTTGTCTTACAGACTGCTCCTACAGAATCCCGACTATCGCGTTGGCGGGTGTGCCGGGTGGATTGGCGTTAGCATCGACGAAAAAGCGTCCTGCCGAGCCATTCGCCTGCGTCCGACGTGTACTGTTCAGCTTCCATATCGTGGAGATCAGTTGATGATTTACGAAGGTAAAGCCATCACGGTTAAAGCTCTT
>NZ_JBIUVX010000056.1:0-23943 GCF_044743175.1 Pseudomonas sp. NPDC087690 | reverse complement strand
GTGCCCTTGATGAAGCGGTCGGCCAGGAACATTTTCTTTTCCGGGTCGAAATACTGGGTGATCGAGCGTTGGGCGATGTGCCCGGCGTCACGCAGCTTGATGTAGATCTGGCTCGACAGCTCACGGTTTTCTTCGGCGTGAGTGGAGTGGAAATTGTCGAAATCAACCAGGAACTCGGCAAAGTCGGCGCTGTGTTCAGCCTGCACGTTGGCGATCAGTTGTTCCGGGGTGATGCCTTCCTTTTCTGCACGCAGCATGATCGCCGATCCGTGGGCGTCGTCGGCGCAGACATAAATGCATTGATTGCCACGATGCTTCTGGAAGCGCACCCACATATCGGTCTGGATATATTCCAGCATATGGCCAAGGTGAATCGAACCGTTGGCGTAGGGCAGGGCGCTGGTGACGAGGATCTTGCGTGGTTCGGACATGTGGGGCTTCGCTACTTGATGAAACGGAGGTCGGCCACTATAAAGCGCTGGCGCATATTTTTCACCCTGTGCACCTGTTTCACTGGATGAGAAACAGCAAAGATCAACAGATCGTCCGAACGCGGCCCGAGCCTTCGGCAGCGCTTACATATAATCCCCGGTAGGAGCTGCCGAAGGCTGCAATCTTTTCAGGTACGATACCCGCCATCTTTTCCCAGTCTTGTTATCGGAGTTGCCCATGAGCGCCGTCACTCGCGCAGCGGTGGAAGCCGTCCTCAGCCAATACACCGACCCTTACCTGAACCAGGACCCGGTCAGCGCCGGATGCGTGAAGAACATCGAAATCGTCGGTGATCGCGTCAATGTGCAGCTGGAAATCGGTTACGCCGCCGGTCTGTTCAAGAGCGGCTGGGCGCAACTCCTGCAACTGGCCATCGAAAACCTCGACGGCGTGGTGACCGCCAAGGTTGAAGTCAACAGCGTGATCGCCGCGCACAAGGCGCAGGCGCAGATTCCGGGGCTGGCCAACGTCAAGAACGTGGTCGCCGTGGCCTCGGGCAAGGGTGGTGTGGGCAAGTCGACCACCGCCGCCAACCTCGCACTGGCGCTGGCCCGCGAAGGCGCCAAGGTCGGCATTCTTGACGCTGATATCTACGGCCCGAGCCAAGGCATCATGTTCGGTATCCCCGAGCGCACCCGCCCGGAGGTCAAGGATCAGAAGTGGTTTGTGCCGCTCAAGGCCCACGGTGTCGAAGTCATGTCGATGGCCTTCCTGACCGACGACAACACGCCGATGGTCTGGCGCGGGCCGATGGTTTCCGGCGCGCTGCTGCAACTGGTCACGCAAACCGCATGGGGGGATCTGGATTATCTGGTCATCGACATGCCGCCAGGCACCGGCGATATCCAGCTGACCCTGGCGCAGAAAGTCCCGGTGGCCGGTGCCGTGATCGTCACCACCCCGCAGGATCTGGCCCTGCTCGACGCGCGCAAAGGTGTGGAAATGTTCCGCAAGGTCAACATTCCAGTGCTGGGTGTGGTGGAAAACATGGCCGTGCACATCTGCTCGAACTGCGGACATGCCGAGCATCTGTTCGGTGAGGGCGGGGGCGAGAAGCTGGCGACCCAGTACGGCGTGGAACTGCTGGCTTCGCTGCCGCTGTCGATGCTGATCCGCGAGCAGGCTGATGGCGGCAAGCCAACGGTGATCGCCGAGCCGGACAGCCAGATTGCCATGGTCTATCAGGAACTCGCCCGCCACGTCGGCGCGCGGATCGTGTTGCAGGAAGCCGCTACCCCGGCGATGCCGAACATCACCATCAGCGACGATTGATGCATCCGCAACACCGATAACCCTGTAGGAGTGAGCCTGCTCGCGATAACGGTCGATCATTCAACACATTTGTTGAATGTTAATCCGCTATCGCGAGCAGGCTCACTCCTACATTTGTTTTGTGTTGTCAGTCAGATGCGCAACCCGCCATCCATCTCCAGAATCCGCCCGGTGTAATAGTCGTTTTCGAAGATATACGCCGCCGAATGCGCGATCTCTTCCGGCTTGCCCATGCGCTTGAGCGGAATGCCCGACGTCATCTTCTCCAGCGCTTCCGGTTTCATGCCCAGGGTCATCTCGGTCTCGATGAAGCCCGGTGCGATGCCGGCCACGCGAATGCCATAACGCGCCAGCTCCTTGGCCCAGGTCACCGTTGCTGCTGCAACGCCAGCCTTGGCGGCGGAATAGTTGGTCTGGCCAACGTTACCGGCGCGCGAGATCGACGAGATGTTGATGATCGCGCCGCTGGTCTTCAGCTCGACCATTTTCGCCGCCACCTCACGGGTGCAGAGGAACACGCCGGTCAGGTTGACGTCGATGACGGCCTGCCACTGTGCCAGGCTCATCTTGGTCATTTCACCGTCCTTGACCTTCAACAACAGGCCATCGCGCAAAATCCCGGCGTTGTTGATCAGACCGTGGATCGCACCGAAATCGGCGGCGACCTGAGCGACCATGTGTTCGACCTGCTCTTCATTGGCAACGTTGCACAAATAGCTGCGCGCCTCGACACCCTTGGCCTTGCAAGCCGCAACCGCGTCGTCGAGTTTTTCCTGGTTCAGGTCGACCAGCGCGAGTTTCGCGCCTTTGCCAGCGAAATACTCGGCCATCGAGCGGCCCAAACCCTGGCAACCGCCAGTGATAATGATTACTTTGTCGTTGAGTTGCATTCGCATGCCCCGATAGCAGGTCTGAGTAGTTATTGTTGTGAGCGACTCCCGATCTACACCGGCCGTGGCGGGTTTGCACATGAGAATTGCCTCAAGGCGTGACTGGGACTTGAATCCCGGCGCCTGTCCGTTTTTTCGACGAATTCTATTTAAGGAGTCATAAATTGAGCGTTGAAGTGGCCAAGAATGCCCGAGAATTGCTTCTCAAGGAATACCGTGGAGTGCTGTCGACCCACTCCAAATCGATGCCCGGTTTTCCTTTTGGCTCCGTGGTGCCGTATTGCCTGGACGAGCAGGGCCGCCCGCTGATCCTGATCAGCCGCATCGCCCAGCACACCCACAACCTGCAAAAAGACCCGAAGTGCTCATTGCTTGTCGGCGAGCGCGAGGCTGACGACGTGCAAGCCGTTGGTCGCCTGACCTATCTGGCTGAAGCGCAAAAGATCGAAGACGCCGCTGCGATAGAGTCCGCCGCCGAGCGTTATTACCGTTATTTCCCGGATTCGCAGAATTACCACAAAGCCCACGATTTCGATTTCTGGGTGCTGACCCCGGTGCGCCATCGCTACATCGGCGGTTTCGGCGCGATTCATTGGGTTGATCAATTGACCCTGGCCAATCCGTTCGCCGGCAAGGCTGAAATCAGCATGGTCGAACACATGAACAGCGACCACGCCAAAGCCATCGCGCACTACGTCGACCTCGCGGGTCTGCCGCAAACCGTGCCGGCACAACTGGCCGGGATCGACACCGAGGGCATGCACCTGCGCATCGGTCAGGCGTTGTACTGGCTGCCGTTCCCGGCGCTTTGTAATACGCCGACACAAGTGCGCGAAGCCCTGGTTTCTCTGGCTCACGCCGAGGTCTGGCCAAAAAATGAGGTGGCCGACGCTTGAATTCACGAAAGGTCGACGTCATCTAAGGCTTACTGCAAGGCATTTCTTGCGTTGAGGAAACTTTGATGCGCCCTTTTCTGTTGCTCTTTCTGCTGTTTCCGGTGCTGGAGCTGTTCGTATTCGTCAAAGTGGCAGGGGCTATCGGGTTTTTCCCGGCCCTGCTGCTGATCATTGTCGGCTCGATGTTCGGCATTTTCGTGCTGCGCGTCGCCGGTCTGGCCACTGCATTGCGTGCCCGTGAAAGCCTGAACCGCGGCGAACTGCCTGCGCAAACCATGCTGGAAGGTTTGATGCTGGCATTGGCCGGTGGCCTGTTGATCCTGCCGGGCTTCATCAGTGATGTGGTCGGTCTGGTAATGCTGCTGCCGTTCTCCCGTCGTCTGCTGGCGAACAAAATGCGCCAGCGCGCCGAAGAACAGGCCATGCGCCAACGCGCGTTCGCCGACGATCTGCAACCCCGTGGCGGTCCGGCGCCGCGCGAGCCTCTGGGCCGCGAGGGTGATGTGATCGAAGGCGAGTTCGAACACCGCGACACCAAGTAACGGCGATATCGACACGGCACCTTCGGGTGCCGTGTTCATTTATGGGCTGCTTTTGTGCAGAACATCGGTGAAAAATTTTTCGCCTCGCCCTTGTAATAAGCTTATGCGCCCTTATGTATCGGTCACCGAAAGGTTTCTGGCATTTGAGCCAGTCAGTCTTCCGCGACTCGCTTGACGAGCCGCAACCGGCGCAGGCCGGATTTGTTAAACCCGCCGGGAATACACCGGCCGATGAAAACCACAATTAGGAGAGATCGACAATGAAGCTTCGTCCTCTGCATGACCGCGTCGTAATCCGTCGCAGCGAAGAAGAAAAGAAAACCGCTGGCGGTATCGTCCTGCCAGGTTCGGCTGCTGAAAAAGCCAACCACGGTGTGATTCTCGCTGTAGGCCCGGGCAAAGCTCTGGAAAACGGCGAAGTGCGCGCACTGTCCGTCAAGGAAGGCGACAAGGTTGTGTTCGGTCCTTACTCCGGCAGCAACACTGTGAAAGTCGACGGCGAAGACCTGCTGGTAATGAGCGAGAACGAAATCCTCGCTGTTATCGAAGGCTGATACCCCCGTTCATTTTCCCGCTACTACAAAGTATTTAAGGAATATCGATCATGGCTGCTAAAGAAGTTAAATTCGGCGATTCCGCCCGCAAGAAAATGCTCGTTGGTGTCAACGTCCTGGCTGACGCAGTAAAAGCGACCCTGGGCCCGAAAGGCCGTAACGTGATCCTCGAGAAGAGCTTCGGCGCTCCGACCATCACCAAGGACGGCGTTTCCGTCGCCAAAGAAATCGAACTCGAAGATCGCTTCGAAAACATGGGCGCGCAGCTGGTCAAAGACGTTGCCTCCCGTGCCAACGATGACGCTGGTGACGGTACTACCACCGCTACCGTTCTGGCTCAGTCGATCGTCAACGAAGGCCTGAAAGCCGTCGCTGCCGGCATGAACCCGATGGACCTGAAGCGCGGCATCGACAAGGCGACCATCGCCATCGTCAAAGAGCTGAAAAACCTGTCCAAGCCATGCGCTGACACCAAGGCTATCGCTCAGGTAGGCACCATCTCGGCCAACTCCGACAACTCCATCGGCGACATCATTGCCGAAGCCAGGGAAAAAGTCGGTAAAGAAGGCGTGATCACCGTTGAAGAAGGCACTGGCCTGGAAAACGAACTGTCGGTTGTAGAAGGCATGCAGTTCGACCGTGGCTACCTGTCCCCGTACTTCGTCAACAAGCCGGAAACCATGGTTGCCGAACTGGACAACCCACTGGTTCTGCTGGTCGACAAAAAGATCTCGAACATCCGCGAAATGCTGCCAGTACTGGAAGCCGTTGCCAAAGCCGGCCGTCCACTGCTGATCGTTTCCGAAGACGTTGAAGGCGAAGCCCTGGCGACTCTGGTTGTGAACAACATGCGTGGCATCGTCAAAGTCGCAGCCGTCAAGGCGCCAGGCTTCGGCGACCGTCGCAAGGCCATGCTGCAGGACATCGCTGTTCTGACCGGCGGTACCGTTATCTCCGAAGAGATCGGCCTGAGCCTGGAAGCCGCTACCCTGGAAAACCTGGGCAGCGCCAAGCGCGTGACCATCTCCAAGGAAAACACCATCATCGTTGACGGTGCTGGCGTTGCAGGCGACATCGAATCGCGTATCGCTCAGATCCGCGCTCAGGTTGCCGAAACTTCCTCGGACTACGACCGTGAAAAACTGCAAGAGCGTCTGGCCAAACTGTCCGGCGGCGTTGCAGTGATCAAGGTTGGCGCTGGTTCCGAAGTTGAAATGAAAGAGAAGAAAGCCCGCGTTGAAGACGCCCTGCACGCTACCCGTGCAGCCGTTGAAGAAGGCGTGGTACCTGGCGGTGGCGTTGCGCTGATCCGTGCACTGGAAGCCATCCTTGACCTGAAAGGCGACAACGCCGATCAGGACGTAGGTATCGCTGTTCTGCGCCGTGCAATCGAAGCTCCGCTGCGTCAGATCGCTGCCAACAGCGGCGACGAGCCAAGCGTTGTGGTCAATGAAGTCAAGAACGGCAAAGGTAACTTCGGTTACAACGCTGCGACTGGCGAGTACGGCGACATGATCGAAATGGGCATCCTGGACCCAACCAAGGTGACCCGTTCGGCTCTGCAAGCAGCCTCGTCGATCGGCGGTCTGATCCTGACCACCGAAGCAGCTGTAGCTGACGCGCCGAAGAAAGATGGCGGCGCTGGCGGCGGCATGCCAGACATGGGCGGCATGGGTGGCATGGGCGGCATGATGTAAGCCTGCCTTACCCCTGTAACGCAAAACCCCGCTGACGCGAGTCAGCGGGGTTTTTTATTGTCCAGATCCTGGCTTCACCGCGAATCAATGTGGGAGCGAGCCTGCTCGCCAATTCGGTGTGTCATTCAACATTTATGTTGGCTGAACCGACGCCTTCGCGAGCAGGCTCGCTCCCACCATTGGATTGGTGTTTCAGGCGCTGACCGGTTGTGCCTTGGCGACTACCTCAGCCTTCACCGCCGGGCGATACAGCACCCAGTAATACGAGCCCAGGCAAATCAACCAGCAGAAAATCGCCGTCCACACGTTGTGTGAAAAGAAGTGCGCGCCCTGCATCATCCGGCTGATCGAAAACACCGAGCCCAGTGCAAAGGCGAAGATAAACGCCTGTCTGGCCAGACGCGGACGGCGGTCACGCAGCACAAAAAACAGCGCAAACAAGGTGAACCCGGTAGCCGCATGCCCCCCCGGCCAGCAACGACCAGGCTTGTCGGTCTGCGGACGATGCTCCATCAGCTTGCTGTAAGTCTCATGGCCGCCAAATTGCTCAAGGCTCCACGGGCACTGCACGGCGGTCACGGCTTTGACTGGCGTGACGAAAGACGTCGCCAGCCCCAGCGACAACACCAGGCAACCCAACTCACGCTTGAACGGTTTCAGCCGCTCAATGAAGAACGCACCGATGAAACCGAGGATCGCAAACACCGAAAAGGCGATTACCAGTTCTTTGGCGCGGTCGTGCAGGATGTCTTCGAGAAAGTAACTGTGGCGCCCGATAAAGTCGCCCGCGACCGGGTCGTAAAACAGTCTGGCCAGATACATGTCCAGATCGGTGAGTTCGAGCAGTACCAGAATGATCGCCGCAATGGCAGGTAATCCCAGGCACCACCAGAAATTCAGCGGCCTGGAAACGGGACGGGCAGAGGTCGACACCATGATGATTCCTTGGTCGGTAAGTGTGTTCTGAGGAGCGCAGCCGCGGGGAGTCTGCGCGTGCCGGCGTCGAGGATTTGTTAATCGAAAGTGAAAAAAACGTTGCCCGGCACAATGAACGATTTTCTCCGCAAACAACCCAACACATGCCTAGCGGTAAGCCACACTTGGCCTTAAGCTGCGCGGGCCAAGACGGCCGTTACCGTGTACGGAAGAGGTGCCCATGCGAATCCTAGTGGTCGAAGACAACCGCGACATCCTGGCCAATCTGGCCGATTATCTGGGCCTCAAGGGCTATACCGTCGATTGTGCCCAGGACGGTCTGTCGGGACTGCATCTGGCGGCCACCGAGCATTACGACCTGATCGTGCTCGACATCATGTTGCCGGGGATCGACGGCTACACCCTGTGCAAACGTCTGCGTGAAGATGCCCGCCGCGACACGCCAGTGATCATGCTCACCGCCCGCGATCAGCTTGATGACCGTTTGCAGGGTTTCAAGTCCGGTGCCGATGATTACCTGATCAAACCGTTCGCCTTGTCCGAGCTGGCGGCACGCGTCGAAGCGGTGATGCGCCGTGCACAGGGCGGCGGACGACGGGCGTTGCAAGTGGCGGATTTGAGCTATGACCTTGATACGCTGGAAGTGACGCGCGACGGCAAGCTGCTCAAACTTAATCCGGTCGGCCTCAAATTGCTGGCCGTGTTGATGCAGAAAAGCCCGCACGTCTTGCGCCGTGAAGTCCTCGAAGAAGCGCTGTGGGGCGATGATTGCCCGGACAGCGACAGCCTGCGCAGCCATGTGCACCAGCTGCGCCAAGTGATCGACAAACCTTTTGCCAAACCACTGCTGCATACCGTGCACGGCGTGGGTTACCGCCTGGCCGATGCGTAATGGAGTTTAGACAGAGCCTTTCCCAACGGATCATCATCGCCTTCGCGCTGATGAGTGCGCTGGTGGCTGGCGCCTTCGCCATGGGCATCGTCGCGACCGTGCATCTGGTGGAAGAAAAGCTGATTTCGGCGGGGCTGGGCGGTGACCTGCAGCGTCTGCTTTTGATGGACAACGTCTCGGACTGGAGCCACCGGCCGGAGCCCGATCAACTGTTCTATTTCAGTGGTGGGCCGGGCGATTTCGAACTGCCGAAGGATCTGCGTCACCTCGATTCGGGTTTCCACGAAGTCTTTCGCGAGCAGCTGTCGTACCACGCAATGGTCGAAATCGTCGACGGTCGCCGTTATGTGCTGCTGCAGGATCAAAGCGATTTCGAAGAGCGCGAGCGTGTTTTGTTTGCCGTAGTGCTGGTGGGTTTTGTGCTCAGTCTGGCGCTGGCGGTATTCCTTGGCTGGGTGCTGGCACGCAAAGTGATGGCGCCGGTTGTACGCCTTGCACGGCAGGTGCGCCATCGTGATCAACTGCTCGGATTGGCGCCACCGCTGGCGCCCGATTACGCGGCTGACGAAGTCGGGGAATTGGCGGTGGCTTTCGATGCCACACTGGGACGTTTACGGCAGGCGCTGACCCGCGAGCGCTTGTTTACCAGTGACGTCAGCCATGAATTGCGAACGCCGCTGATGGTGCTGGCGAGCTCCTGTGAATTGTTACTGGAAAACCCGGGCATCGATCAGCGTGGACGTTCTCAGGTTGAGCGCATCGCTCGTGCCAGCGAAGAGATGCGCGAGCTGGTACAGACTTTCCTCATGCTTGCTCGCGCTCAGCATGAAGACGCTGGCATGGCGCCTCAGCAAAACCTTGCCCAAGTAGCCGAAAACCTGCTTTGTCTGTGGCGCGGGCCCATTCAAAGCAAAGGTCTGAAACTGCTTTATGAGCCGGGCAGTCTGCGGGATACCCGTTATAACGCGACCCTGTTGAATGCTGTCATGGGCAACCTGTTGCGCAATGCATTGCATTACACCGAGCAGGGCTTCATTCGCCTGGCGCTCAATGCCAACGGGTTTGTGGTCGAGGATTCGGGCGTGGGTATCCCCGAAGAAAAACGCGAGGCGATGTTCGAGCCGTTTGTCCGTGGCAGTGAGAAGCGGGGAGAGGGATTGGGGCTGGGCTTGTCACTGGTACAGCGCATCTGCGAAGACCAGGGCTGGACGGTGTCCTTGAGCACCATGGAGCCCAATGGCTGTCGCTTCGAAGTTGATCTGGGCAAAGCCTGAGAGGCGGTGGTGGCACCCAGCCACTCCCGCCAACCTGTCTAAATCCTGTATAACCTTGAAATAGTTTGGCGGTTTACCCAACAATTTTTTCACAAATGGATGACCTGACGCTGACACGCTGCTCCCTAAGGTGGTGACAACAGCAATTCAGGAGTCCTGGTGATGGCCGGCCCGATCAAACTCGATTTTTCCGAAAAGTACGACGACAAGCACGCGCAAAAATATTTGCGCAAGCATCAAGCCAATCTCGGTCGGCGGTTGTCCCATTGGCGTGACGAACAGTTGGCCCGAAAAGCGCTGACGTTGGCCGGTGAACCAGGGCTGGTGCTGGATTTGCCGTGCGGTGCGGGGCGTTTCTGGCCACTACTGGCAGAAAAACCGAATCGGGTGATCATTGGCGCGGACAACTCCGAATCGATGATCAAGACGGCGATGCAGGCGCAAGCGGCCGATGTGGTGAAGCGGGTACAACCCTTGCACACATCTGCGTTCGACATTGCTTTGCCTGATAATGCCGTCGATAGCATTTTCTGCATGCGTTTGCTCCATCACATCGGTGAAGCCGAGCATCGACGGGCCATTCTGCGTGAGTTCGAGCGCGTCACCCGCGACAGCGTGATCATTTCGCTGTGGGTGGATGGCAACTTCAAGGCCTGGAAACGCAAAAAGGCCGAGGCCAAGCGTGGGCAGGAAGGTTACCAGAACCGTTTTGTGTTACCGGCCGCTACGGTCGAGAAAGAATTCGAGGCCGCAGGGTTCCGCATTCAGGAACAATTGGATTTCATCCCGCTCTATGCCATGTGGCGGGTTTACGTATTACGCAAGAGGTAGTGGGATGGCAGTGCAATTTGCAGCAGAAACGGGCGTCGCTCCGCAGGATCGCTTTGACTATTACTGGAACCAGCACGGTGAGTGGGTAGAAGAGCCCAACGTCCGCCGTGGTGGCGAAAGTGGTGTGCAACGGGTCATGGGACGTGACGGCCAGTTGTTGTATGCAAAGCGCCAGACCGGGCATATCTATCGCAGCTGGTTGCACCCTTTCGGTCGCCCGACGGTATTGCGTGAGCTGGATGCCCTGACCGGCGTCAGCAAAATCGGGGTGCGGGTGCCGGAAATCGTTTTCTGCGGCGCTCAGCCTGATCCGCAGTACAAGTGGCGTGCGCTGTTGGTGACCAAGTCGCTGGATGGCTTTGACGAGCTGGAAAAATGGGAAGCGGCAGGCGGGCGTGCGCAATACGGTGAAGCCGTTTACGAACGCGTATTGAAAGACCTCGCCGAAAACCTCGCGCGCATGCACAAGGGTCGTTGGCAGCACAGCTGCATCTATATCAAACACGTGTTCGTGCGGGTCACTGGCGAAGGCGATTCGGCCAAGGTCGAAGTTGCGCTGATCGATCTGGAGAAATGCCGCCAGCGTCTGACCGCTCATCGCGCCGCCTCCCACGACATGAAGCAATTGCGCCGCCATTCGTCGTTCAGCGAAACAGACTGGAAAAAACTCGTCTATTTTTATGAGACGGCGTTTGGCAGCGCTATCAAAGGTTTATAGCGATGAAACTAGAAATTGCACGAGGTTTGTTTCTGGTTGGAGCCTTGGCAGTTGCATCATTGGCGGTGGCAGCCTGGGAGCAGCCCCGCATGCAGGTTGTGGGTGCGTCGTTCGACGACGCCCACTGCGCAGTACCGCGGGTGGCAAAAGCCTCCGTGGCGACCAAACCCGATCATGATCTGTTGCTGTTCATGTTCGGACTTTCCCAAGGGATGAGGCCGCAGAGTTGAACCGATTGAAGCCCACATAAAAGGCCTCGCAGATGCGAGGCCTTTTTTATGCAAGCAAGATCAAACGATCGCAGCCTTCGGCAGCTCCTACATGGATCGGTGTAGGAGCTGCTGAAGGCTGCGATCTTTTTGCTTTCAAGGCTTATCAGGTTTCGCCAGCAAGGTGTAAACGCACGGCAGCACAAACAGCGTAAACAATGTGCCGATCGACATCCCCGTGGCAATCACCATACCGATATCAAAACGGCTGACCGCACCGGCACCCGTGGCGAGAATCAACGGCACCATGCCAAACACCATCGCCGCCGTGGTCATCAACACCGGGCGCAAACGAATGGCCGCGGCTTCCTCAACCGCCTCGCGTGCGGTCAGCCCCTTGTCCTTGCGCAACTGGTTGGCGAATTCGACGATCAGGATCCCGTGTTTGCTGATCAGACCGATCAACGTTACCAGCCCGACCTGGGTGTAGATGTTCATGCTCGACCAGCCAAGGAACAGCGGAATCAGCGCCCCGCAGATCGACAGCGGCACCGTCACCAGAATCACCAGCGGATCGCGGAAACTCTCGAACTGCGCTGCCAGCACCAGAAAGATGATCGCCAGCGCCAAGGCGAACGTCACCCACAAGGCACTGCCTTCCTGGACGAATTGTCGCGATGCACCGCCATAGTCGAAGGCAAACCCGGCCGGTGCCTCTTCGCGGGCGATCTGCAGCACGGTGTCGATGGCTTCGCCCATGCTCACCAGCGGAAAGCCGGAAATCTTCGCCGCGTTGAGTTGCTGGAACTGGTTGAGCTGGCGCGGTCGTGCGCGGTCACTGACTTTGATCAGCGTCGACAACGGCAGCAATTCGCCCTGGGTGTTTTTCACGTAGTAACTGTTCAGCCAGTCCGGATTGTCGCGATAGGGCCGTTCAACCTGAGCAATCACCTTGTAGCTGCGCCCATCAATGGTGAAACGGTTGATTTCCGCCTCGCCCAGCAGCGTTGCCAGCGTGCCGCCCAAGTCCTGCATCGACACGCCCATCTGCGCCGCTTTGGCGCGGTCGATATCGACGACGACTTCGGGTTTGTCGAACGCCAGATCAAGGTCGACGAAGGCAAACTTGCCCGACTCCATGGCGCGCTTCTTGATCCGGTCGGCGACTTGCAGCAGCAGTTCGTAATCGTTGGCCGTATTGACCACGAACTCGAACGGCAGGCCCTCACCGGTGCCGGGCAGGGAGGGCAGGTTGAAACCGAAAATCTGCAATCCCGGGATCGCACCCAGTTTGCCTTGTACCTCGGGGAGGATCTGCATCTGCGTGCGGCTGCGCTCGTTCCATGGCTTGAGCAGGAAGCCGCCGATGCCCGCCTGTACACCGTTGTAGCCGTTGATCTGGAACGAGGAGTAGTACTCCGGGAATTCCTTGAAGATCTTGATGAATTCGTCGGTGTAGGTGCTCAGGTAATCAAGGTTGGTCGGCTGCGGGGCGGTGGCCATCATGAAAATAATGCCCTGATCCTCGTCCGGCGCCAGTTCCGATTTGGTGAACTTGAGGAACACCGGGATCAGGCACAGCACGATCACCGCGAACACCAGCACCACCGGCCGCGTGTTCAGCGTGCCGTGCAGCATGCTCTGGTAGCGGCGCTTGAGGCCGTCGAAGATGCGGTCGAGACGATGGGCGAGGCCGCTGGGGTTTTGCTCATGGCGCAGCAGATAGGCGCACATCATCGGCGACAGGGTCAGCGCGACGATGCCGGAAATCACCACAGCGCCGGCGAGGGTCAACGCAAACTCCTTGAACAGCGCCCCGGTGAGGCCGGTGAGAAACCCGATCGGCGCATACACCGCCGCCAGAGTGATGGTCATCGACACCACCGGCATGGCAATTTCCCGCGCGCCTTCCAGCGCCGCATCAAACGGCGTCTTGCCTTCCTCGATGTGCCGGTGGATGTTTTCCACCACAACAATTGCATCGTCGACCACCAGACCGATGGCCAGTACCATCGCCAGCAGCGTCAGCAGGTTCATCGAGTAGCCCATCATCTGCATGAAAAACATCACGCCGATCATCGACAGCGGAATGGTCACCACCGGGATCACCACCGAACGCAGCGCACCGAGGAACAGGAACACCACGACGATCACGATCAGTACCGCTTCGAACAGGGTTTTCACCACCTCGTCGATCGAGGCTTGGATGAACAGCGTGGCGTCGTAGGCGATCTCGCTTTTCAGGTTCGGCGGCAGTTGCGCTTCCAGCTCCGGCATCAGCTTGCGCACTTCCTTGATCACGTCCAGCGGGTTGGCGCCCGGCGTCGCCTTGATGCCGATGTACACCGACGGCGTGCCGCCGAACGAGCTGATCGAATCGTAGTTTTCCGCACCCATTTCCACCCGCGCGACATCGCTGAGCAGCACCCGGCTGTCGCCACTGACCTTGAGCGGAATGGCCGCAAACGCCTCGGCGGATTTCAGTTCGGTGTTGGCGTTGATGCTGGTGACCACGTATTCGCCTTTCACCTCGCCGGCGGCGGAGAGGAAGTTGTACTGGCGCACGGCGTTGGTCACATCACTTGCGCTGAGGCCGAAACCGGCGAGTTTCACCGGGTCGAGCCACAGGCGCATGGCGAACACCTGATTGCCGAGAATCTCCGCTTCGGCCATGCCCGGCAGCGTCGCCAGTTTTGGCTGGATCACCCGTGACAGGTAGTCGGTGATCTGCGGGTTGCTCAAATCCTTGCTGAAGAAGCTGATGTACATCAGCGCCGAAGCGTCGGCGGATTCCTTGCTCAACACCGGGTCTTCGGCGTCCTGCGGCAGCTTGTTTTTGACTTCATTGGCCTTGGCCAGCAATTCGGTGAACAAACGGTCGGTGTTGGCGCCGATGCGCGCATAAATCGAGATCACCGAGAAGTTCTGCCGGCTGACCGAGGTCATGTAGTCGATGCCCTCGGCGCTGGCCAGACTCTGTTGCATCGGCTGGGTGATGTAACCCTGAATGGTTTCGGCGTTGGCCCCCGGGTAAGCGGTGGTCACCGTGATCAGGGCGTTTTCCATTTGCGGGTATTGGCGCAGCGGCAGCTTGCTCCAGGCCTGAAAACCCAGCAGCACAATCAACAGGCTGACCACGGTGGCGAGCACCGGGCGGCGGATGAACGGATCGGTAAAAGCCATGGGGATTCCTTGATCAGTCAGCGCGAGGCGGACTGTTCTGCTCGCCGAGGGTCTTGTCGTCGCTGATGGCAATGTGTGCGCCGTTGTCCAGTTTGATCTGGCCGGCCGTCACCACTTGTTCGCCGCTCTGCACGCCCTTGTTGATCATCACCAAGCCGTCGCGGCGTTCACCGGTTTCGATGAAGCGGCGTTCGGCGATCAGTACTGGTTGGCCTTTGTCGTCTTTCTCGACGTTGCCGTCCTCGGCTTTCTTCTGCCCGACCACGTAGATCGAGTTGCCGTAAAGGGTGTAGGTGATCGCGCTTTCCGGCACGACGATGTGTTTCTGCGGATCGGGCAGCAGCACTTCAAGGCTGGTGAACATGCCAGGCAGCAATTTACCGTCCGGGTTGCCCAGGGTGGCGCGGATCAGAATGTTGCGCGTGGTGCTTTCGACGATCGGGTTGATCGCGCTGATCTTGCCGGCGAAGTTTTGCCCGGGGTAAGCGGAGACCGAGATTTGCACCGGTTGACCGATGGCCAGTTTCGGCACCGATTGTTCGGGCAGGTAGAAGTCGGCGTAGAGGCTGCTCAAATCCTGCAATGTGGCAATTTTGGTGCCGCTGGCAAGGTAGTCGCCGACGTCGACCTGACGGATGCCGATGGTGCCGCTGAACGGCGCGAGGATGCGTTTTTTCGCCAGCGAAGCGTTGAGCTGATTGACCGTGGCTTTGTTCTTTTGCAGCACGGCGGAGAGGCGGTCGTATTCGCCTTTGGAGATCGCGCGGCTGTCGACCAGTTGACTGCCACGGCCGAAGTCCAGTTGCGCCAGACCCAGATCAGCCTTGGCGGTTTCCAGCAATGCGGTTTCGACGGCGCTGTCGAGTTGCAGCAGCGGTTGCCCGGCCTTGACCTTCTGTCCGGATTCGAATTTGAGTTCGGTGACGGTGCCGGCGACTTCCAGGCTCAGCTCGACGCCTTGCAGCGCCTTGAGCGTGCCGACGGTGGGCAGGCGCATCTGCCACGGCTGTTCGGTCGCGTTGGCCACGGCGACACTGATCGGCGGCTTTGGCTTGGAAAAGCCCTGGATCATCGTATAGATCGAAAAGGCTTTGTACCCGCCCAGCACCAGGACGATCAGTAACACAACACCCAACATGATCAGCATGCGGCGACGCAGCATATTTCCAGTTCCTTGGATAAATCAGGTGAGACAGGCGGGCACATTACTCCGAGTACAGGGGGGATTCCAACTGGCAGTTATTACAAGGGGGCGCAAAAAGATCGCAGCCTTCGGCAGCTCCTACAGAGGAGTGTATTCCAATGTAAGAGCTGACGAAGGCTGCGATCTTTTAAGGCTGTTTCAGGCCATCAGATGCAGATGGTTGTCCCAGAGCCCCGCCGGCAACTCCAGCGGCTTGGCCAACAGTTCATCCTGACGGCAATCGTAATAGCGGCAACGACCCTGACCGGAGGTCACGACAAAGCCGTCCTGCACCGCCCCCACGCCCGCGCAATCTGGCAACGGCGCATCGAGGCGCACTTCACCGCTGTCCAGATCCCAGATAAAGAAGCGGTTGCCACGTGGCGCCGTCAGTGCAACCAGACGCAAATCGCTATGCACCGCAACACTGGCGGTGTAATGCCCCATCGACTGCAACTGATGCTCCGGCACCGGGAACGCCACGAATGGCTGCCCCGGTCGCTTGATCGCCAGCAACTCCGAACGCTCGTGCGAGGCGCCCATGAATTGCTGACCGGCAACGATGGTGCCGTCGCTGGCGATGCCCAGATGGCGCACGCTGTTCATCTGCTGGGCGAGGGTTTCCTTGCTCAGCAACGTACCGTCGCGTTGCATCAAGACCAGACTCGGCTCCATGGCGTTGAGGTTCATGTCGACGCGGCTTTCCGCCTCGGTACGAATCCCGCCATTGGCCACCACCAGCGTCTCGCCGTCGGGCATCCACGACACTTGATGCGGGCCGAGACCGTGGGTGGAAATCTCGCCGGTGTGCACCAGCCGTTCGCCTTCGAACTTGTATACGCCGAGCAAACCACGGCCAGGATCGGTCGTGTCGTTCTCGGTGGCGTACAGGTACTCACCATCCTTGTGCACCACGGCATGCCCGTAGAAATGCCGGTTCGGCTGCGAGGTCACGGTCTGCAACAGCGCGCCGTCGCGCAGGTCGATCAGATAGCTTTCAGTGCCCGGACGCCGTGCGACGAACAGCGCAATCGGCTGCGTCGGGTGGTTGATGATGTCGTGGCAGCGCTGCCCGACTTCGGTGGCGAACACGCGCGTGCCGTCCAGCCGATAACCGACGGCGTAGTGCTTGCCGTCGGTATCGTCGCGCGCCGACAGCAACAGCGGGCTCTGATCCTTGCGTTTGAACAGCGTCCAGCCGCCCAGCGTCACTGCTCCCAGCAGTGCACTACCTAAAGTCAGAACCTGGCGTCGCAGCATGGCACTTGCCCTCATCAGTCACCGTCGTTGGCGTTGAAGCCCAGCTGGATGCCCAGCGCCTTGGCCAGCTCGCCTTCGTGCAGGCGATGGACGACGTTGAGGCTGTCGTAGATATCGTTGAGTTGCTGGCGACCGGCGTCGTCTTCGAGCATTTCGCCGAGCGAGCGCTGAGTGCTGTCGAACAGTTTCAGCGAAGCGGCATAAGCGGCGTCGATCTTGTCGGCCAATGGCTTTTGCTCAGCCGGCAACAGACCGCGCAGGCCTTTGTTGTCGACGCCTTCCCACACGGTTTTCGCCGCCGCGAGGCTGGCTTCCAGTGCGGTCAGCGAAGACTGGCTGCGCCATGCATCGGCCTGGAACGGCTGTGGCACGCCTTTGCTCTGGCGGCCCATTGGCGTGCCGAGTTTTTTCTTCAGGGTGTCCAGCGCGGTGACTTGCACACGCAGCAGATCGGCGATCGCTTCGTGGGAGTCGGCATAACGCTGGTTGGGGAACTTGGTCATCTGCGCAAGCATGCCGTCGGTGTTGTTCCAGTTTTGCAGAATCTCTTCGGCCAGTTGCTTCTGACGCTCGCCGATGGCGATCAGCAGTGGGCAGTACTTGGCTTTCTGCTCGGCGTTGGCGACGTCAGGCTTGGCGTCGAACAGGATGTATTCGTAGGCCGACAGGCCTTGCACCACAACACTCGATTTGGCCAGTGCGGCGGCATCGATCTGTGGCTGCGCCACCACCAGTTGCTCGACCTGACGGCCGACGAGGTTTTTCTTGTCAGGCCAGAACTGCACCTGCCACGAACGATTGCCCTCGGCCAACGGACCGATCAGCAGCGGTTGCAGCTCGGCCCAGGCTTTCTGCGCGTGGAGGAAGTCGGCGCGGGCGGTCTCCAGGGTTTCTTTGCCCTGACAGTAGGCGAGGGCGCTGACCGCCAGTTGCTTGTCGGCTTCGACCCAGCGGGTGTAGGTCGGCAGGATCACCGATTTGGCGATGGCCGCCGAGGTGACCGCTTGCGGATCCTGCGGCGAGCAGGCGCCGAGGGCGAGCGCGGCAAGGCTGGTGAACAGTAGCTTGGGACGGAACATGTCGGGCTCCCGATTCTTTATCAATGTTTAAAGTGAATTCAGAAACGCCAGCAGCGCGGCACGCTGCTCGGCATTGAAGGATAAAACCTGTTGCTGCGCCGCTGTCGCTTCGCCGCCGTGCCAGAGCACCGCTTCGAGCAGATTGCGTGCGCGACCGTCATGCAAAAACTGTGTATGACCGCTGACTGCTTGCGTCAAGCCAATCCCCCACAATGGCGGGGTGCGCCAGTCGCGGCCAGAGGCCTGGAATTCAGTGCGGTTGTCAGCCAGGCCGTCGCCCATGTCATGCAGTAGCAGATCGCTGTACGGGCGAATAACCTGATTGGCCAGTTCAGGTTCGGCGGCGTTGGCGGCGGTGGTGTATTTCGGCGTGTGGCAGGAATCGCAGCCGGCCTGGAAAAACAGGTTCTTGCCGGCGATGACGTCAGCATCGTTAACGCCACGGCGTGCAGGCACGGCGAGGTTGCGGCTGTAGAACAGCACCAGACGCAGGATGTTATCGCTGACTTCCGGTTCGCCGTTCGGACCATTGCCGTTCGGCGCCTGCTTGCAGGCGGTTTGCGCGTCGGTGCAGTCATCGAAGGGTCTCAGGCTGGTGGTGAGGCCCATATCACCCGAAAACGCGTGAACATTCTGTTGATTGAGGTTCGGTTGCCCGGCTTTCCAGCCAAATCTGCCCATGACGGTTTTTTGCAGCGCGTCATCCCAGACCTGATTGGGCCGCCCATGGATGCCGTTTTTCGCTTTGGCTTGCGCAGCGGCGTTGGCGAGGATGGCTTCTTCGGGGATCGCTTCGAGCAGGCCCAGACCGATCATTGGCGGGGCTACTCGGGCTGAGAAACGCGTGTCCGGGTGCATCGGGCCGTAACCGAGTTGAGTGATCTGCAACAGCGGTTTGCGCAGTTCGACTTCGGTGCCGTCCTTGAAGCGCACGGGCACTGGTGTGTACTCAACGCGCACTTTGCCTTCCGGCGTGACACCGGGCACCGCCATGTCCTGGAACTGACCGCCGTACACCGGCTCCGGCACCACGCCGACCTGTTCAATGACTTTGGCAAACTCCGGCGCATCGGGAATCGACAGACGCACCAGCATCGACACGGCGTTGGGCGCATCCGGCGGTGGCGGATGACCGCGACCGTCCTTGATGTGGCAGCCCTGACAGGCGTTGGTGTTGAACAACGGCCCGAGGCCATCGCGTGCGGTAGTCGTCGACGGGGCGATCACCCACGGGCTGCGAAAGAAGCTGTTGCCGACGCTGAAATCCACCCGCCGCGATGGCGGCAGGTTGGCAGAGGGCAGGGAGAATGCATTCTGATCGGTCTTGCGCACGGTCGCCGCACCGCCGGAACGTGCTTCACCGGGCTCGGCCTTGGTGAAACGCGGGGCGTCATCGCAGGCACTCAGGCCCAAGGCCAGAAACAGTGCGGACAAGCGAAGAGGCAGCGAGGGCATCAGACATCCTGCGGACGGGCGAAAATAAAGGCGCAAAGTCTAACAGGGCGAGGGGGTTTGAATAAGAGGAATTATCGTTTGCTTGATACAGCGCAAATCTGAAGAGCAATGCAAAACCCCTGTAGGAGTGAGCCTGCTCGCGATAGCGGAGTGTCAGTCGACTAACTTCTGGCTGACACTCCGCTATCGCGAGCAGGCTCACTCCTACAAAGGGCTGTGTTTGGCAGGTATGAAAAAGGCGACCCGAAGGTCGCCTTTTTTAACGCGGACGCTGTGATCAGAACTCGTGATCAGCGTTGTCCGGGTTCAGGTCGCTGATGCCCAGTTTGCCGGCAGCGGCTTCGATCGAACCGGTCTGCTTGACCAAGGACGCGATCGCGTCGCGAACGATCTGGTTGCCAGCGGTGTTGCCGGCTGCGATCAACTGGTCGTAGTGCTCACCCTTGTTGGCGTGATCGACCATGACCTGGATCTTCGCTTCGGTGGCAGCCAGATCGGCTTTCAGCGCGGTGTCGGCAGCCGGGTCAGCCTTGGCCACCAGCGACGACAGGCTGGCGCCGGTCATCTTGGTGCCGTCAACACGGGTGTACTCGCCCAGGTAGACGTTACGAATGCCTTTGGCATCGTAGAAGTGCGAGTTGTGCGTGTTGTCGCTGAAGCAGTCCTGCTCGTCTTCAGGGGAGTTGGCTTCCAGGGAAACCTTCATGCGCTCGCCCGCCAGTTCGCCAAGGGACAGGCTGCCCATGCCGAAGAGCATTTTGCGCAGACCGGTTTCGCCCGGTTCGGCTTCCAGGGTGGCGCGGTAGTTGTCAGCCACGTTCGGCTTCCAGTTGCCGACCATTTCTTCCAGGTCGCTGACCAGCAGTTGGGTCACCGACTTCAGGTAGGCACGACGACGATCGTTGTGACCGCCAGTGGCGCCGGCGCCTTCGAGGTAGTCCGAAGCAGGACGGTTGCCAGCGCCAGGGCCGGTACCGTTGAGGTCCTGGCCCCAGAGCAGGAATTCGATGGCGTGGTAGCCGGTGGCGACGTTGGCTTCGGAACCGCCCAGCTCGTTGAGGCTGGCGAGTTTTTCCGGGGTGATGTCTTTGACGTCGACCTTGTCTTCGCCGACCTGAACTTCGGTGTTGGCGATGATGTTGGCGGTAGCGCCCGGGTTACCCAGTGCGTGCTCGTAGGATTTGTCGACGTAGTCGATCAGACCCTCGTCCAGTGGCCAGGCGTTAACCTGACCTTCCCAATCGTCGATGATGGTGTTGCCGAAGCGGAACACTTCACTCTGCAGGTACGGAACGCGCGCGGCGACCCAGGCAGCCTTGGCAGCTTTCAGGGTGTCGGCGTTCGGCTTGGCGAGGAATGCGTCGACGGCGGTCTGCAGGGTTTTCGCGGTGGATTCGGCATCGCTGTAAACCGCGAAGACGATGTCGGCGTAGTGCGCGACCACAGCCTTGGCGGCGGCTTCGTCGACTTTACCGGCAGCGGCAGGCGCCGCCGCTGGTGCGGTGGTGCTGGCGGCTGGCGTCGGTGCGGCCGGAGCGGCGGCCTTGTCTTTGCCTTCGCCGCAACCGGCGAGGGAAATAGCGATGGCCAGCAGACTGGCGGTAGCCAGAGGCATACGAATCATGGCGAACATCCTGCTTCGGTGGTTTATAGGACAGGCGCGGGGGTGCGCAAAACTGCGACATAATGCAAATCTTTCGCATTATGTGTAAAGGGAGTGCTTGGAAATATTTCTTATTCACGCACCAGGATCAAAAGATCGCAGCCTGCGGCAGCTCCTACAGGGGGAACACATTCCAAATGTAGGAGCTGCCGCAGGCTGCGATCTTTTGACCTTCTAGAGAATGGCCGCGTTACTGCGTTGCGCCTGCTTGAGGTAGGCACTCAACTCACGCGCCGGCAACGGCTTGCTGTAGTGGTAACCCTGACCTTCATGACAGCCCTCGGAGATGATGTAGCTTTCCTGCTCGGCGGTTTCCACCCCCTCGGCAATCACCTGCATGCCCAGGCTTTTACCCAGTTGAATGATCGCGCGAACGATGGTCGCATCGTCGTCGTCATCGAGCAGATCCTGAACGAAGCTCTTGTCGATCTTGATCTTGTCCAGCGGCAGGCTTTTCAGATAACTCAGCGACGAATAGCCCGTACCGAAATCGTCGATGGCAATCAGTGCGCCGGAGCGAC
Organism: Pseudomonas sp. NPDC087690; assembly: GCF_044743175.1. Taxonomy (NCBI): domain Bacteria; kingdom Pseudomonadati; phylum Pseudomonadota; class Gammaproteobacteria; order Pseudomonadales; family Pseudomonadaceae; genus Pseudomonas; species Pseudomonas sp. NPDC087690. Next base: position 2,396 of record NZ_JBIUVX010000056.1, on the reverse strand, counting down.
GCAGGCTCAGCAAGTGCTGGGCGGCGGTGCTGATGTCTTCCATCAGGCCGGTTTCGGTGACTTCCAGCTCCAGGCTGCGTGGCGGCAGGCGGTACATCTGCATCAGGTTGTTGACCACCCGTGGCAACTCGGCATGGTGCAGTTGTACGGTCGACAGGTTCACCGCCATGCGCAGATCGGCGAAGCCCTGATCGTGCCAGTCACGCAATTGCTTGCAGGCCTGATCGAGCACCCATTCGCCGATGGCGATGATTGTGCCGTTTTGTTCCGCCAGCGGGATGAACAGATCCGGCGGCACCAGACCGTGCTCCGGGTGTTGCCAGCGAATCAGCGCCTCGACGCCCACTACGCGGTGGTCGCGATAGCTGATCTGCGGCTGATAGACGAGGTAGAACTGGTCGCGCAGCAAGGCATCGCGCAAATCCTTTTCCAGTTCGCGGCGGCGACGCATCTCGCTGTCGACGCTGGCGATGTAGAACTGATAGCGGTTGCGCGAGCGAGTCTTGGCCAGAGTCATGGTCTGTTCGGCTTTCTGCAGCAACTTCTCGGTGCTGTCACCATCCTCCGGGAACAGGGTGATGCCGATGGTCGCACGCAGGCGGATTTCCTGATTCTCGAGGGCGAACGGCGCTTCCAGGTCATCGAGAATGCTTTGTGCCAGTTCTGCCGCTTCGTAAGGCTGTTCTATATCGGCCTGCACCAGGGCGAACTGGTCGCCACCCAGACGGGCGAGGGCACCGAGGCGGCCGCTATGGGCGCGCAGGCGATCAGCCAGCGCCAACAGCAACTGGTCGCCGGTCTGGTAGCTGAATTGTTCGTTGATGCCCTTGAAATCATCCAGCCCTACACATAACACCGCGACCCGGCGCTGCAGCTTGCCGGCGTCGACCAGAATCTTGTCCAGTTGTTGCTGCAATTGCTGGCGATTCGGCAGGCCGGTGAGGAAGTCGTACTGAGCCATGCGCAGCAGGCTGTTTTCCGCTTCGTGGCGTAGATGGGTGTTGCGTTCGATTGATTCGAGAAGCTGATTGGCGGTGTTGATCCAGATACCCAGTTCGTTTTTCTCGTGGCCCTTGAGCTGCGGAATCTTGTGTTCGCTGGGGCGATCGGGATTGATCTCGGTGAGATGTTCGATGATCCGCGACAGCGGTTTGGTCAGCAGCCAGTGATAGACCAGATACAACACCAGGCCCATGGCCAGTGCGCGCAATACGCCAGAAATGAAAATGATCACCGAACTGATGATAAAACCCTCGCCATAGGTGGCGGTGTCGAGGGTGATGCTCAAGTCACCGTAATATTCGCTGTACGGGCCGCGTCCCACCAATTGCGTGGTGAAAGTGCGCTCCTGGCCGAGGATCAGGTCGGTCAGCCAGCGGCTGTTGGAGTGCTGCAGGTCGCGGGATTTCTGCGCGAGCATGGCTTCGTTGGGGTGGCCGATGGAAGCCTGACGCACCGCGTCGTCCTGGAACAAGCCTTCAATCACCTGCATGCCCATCTCCCGGTCCAGGCTATACACGGCCTGGGTGGACGGATCGCGGAACATGTCGAGGATTCGTTCAGCGTCGCCGGCGACCGCCTGACGGGTTTTATAGGCATCGAAAACAATCTGCGCGCAGCTCAAGACCACACCGACGATCAATGCCGACAGGAGCACGACCCGGAGCAACTTCACCGACAAGCTGTTCTTGAGTTCCAGCTTCAAAGGGTTATTCCTTGTTCCGTGCGGGTAGCGTCAGTTTGCCATGAGTATTGGCAATCCCGAGTTGGCAGTCAAAGGGACAATCAGGCCCAGGATAATTTGCCTGTGGCCCTGGCCGAAATGCTGCTGTCTGGAGTATTAGCCCTAATTTGTACTATGTCGGTAGTTTCGCCCCTCAACTTGAGCGGTTCGCAGCATTTTTTCCGCTGTTTTGATGTTAGCCCTCTGTACGGCGGCAGCAAGCCAAAGCAGTGGGAAAAAACCGACCCCAATGTAGGAGCTGCCGAAGGCTGCGATCTTTTGATCTTCGGCGTACTTGAATACGTCAAAGATCGCAGCCTTCGGCAGCTCCTACAGGAAGTCAAAAGCGTTGAGTGTTCGCAGGTTTCGTCCGTGCGTATAAATCACAGGCATAAAAAAACCCGGCAAAAGCCGGGTTTTTTGACTGGCGCGCAGCTTAAGCGGTGAAGGTTTTGCCTTCGAACTGCTCAGCGACGAACTTCCAGTTGACCAGGTTCCAGAACGCTTCGACATACTTAGGACGAACGTTGCGGTAGTCGATGTAGTAAGCGTGTTCCCAGACGTCGCAGGTCAGCAGCGGGGTGTCGCCGCTGGTCAGCGGGTTGCCGGCGCCGATGGTGCTGGCCAGAGCCAGGGAACCGTCAGCCTTTTTCACCAGCCAGCCCCAGCCGGA
>NZ_JBIUVX010000055.1:0-24008 GCF_044743175.1 Pseudomonas sp. NPDC087690 | reverse complement strand
GTCCCGACTGTGCGGCGCGACACCCGCCGTGAAACCCTGGCGCGCCCTGGGTGTGACCGGCGACCTGGCCAACAAGCCGGTTCAGCTGTTCGGTCGTAACTCGGTATCCGGCACCTACGGCTACTTCAAAGAAGAAGCCCTGTGCAAAGGCGACTACAAACCAAACGTCAACGAACAACCAGGTTCGGCGTCGGTGGTGCAGTCGATCAGCTCCTCGCTGAACGGCATCGGTTACTCGGGCATCGGTTACAAGACCGCCAGTGTGAAAACCGTGCCATTGGCCAAGAAAGGCAGCACTGACTTCATCGAAGACACCGAAGAAAACGCCCTGAACGGCAAATACCCGCTGTCGCGTTTCCTCTACGTTTACGTCAACAAAGCCCCGAACAAGCCTCTGGCTCCGCTGGAAGCCGAGTTCGTGAAACTGGTGCTGTCGAAACAGGGCCAGGAAGTTGTGGTGAAAGACGGTTACATCCCACTGCCAGCCAAGGTTGCTGCAAAAGCACTGGCTGACCTGGGTCTGCAGGAAGGCGGCGCTGTCGCAAAGAAGTAACAAATTGAGTCCAGGGTGAACCCCACCGGACTCAGGTAAAAGGCCGGATCTGCACGCAGGCCGGCCTTTTCCATACCTCAAATTTTTGATCCTCTGCCAGTCCCGCTGGCGGTGGATTTGCTGCGTCACTGCATTGTCATCTTTCTGTCATACAGGATCGCTAGGGTGAGCGCATGAATGATCTGGCCAATTCCCAAATGACTACTAATCCTCCCAAGCGCATTGATTTCAATACGCCTGAGCTGCAACGCAAGCGCCGCATTCGCGCGCTCAAGGATCGCTTCACTCGCTGGTACGTCCTCGTTGGCGGTCTCGCGGTGCTGGCAGCCATTACCCTGATCTTTTTCTTCCTCGCCTACGTGGTTGCGCCGCTGTTCCAGGGTGCCGACCTGACCGCGAAAGACTCGATCACCCCGGCCTGGATGCAGGACGCCGGCAAGCCGCTGATGATTTCGCTCGAAGAGCAGAATCAGGTGGCCATGCGTGTTTCCGACAAAGGTCAGGCATTGTTCTTTGATATCGACAGTGGCGCTGAGCTGAAGCGCGTCGATCTGCCGGTTCCTGCCGGTGCCACCGTGACCTCCATTGGTGAAGACCAGCCAGGCCATCCGCTGGTGGCCGTGGGCCTGTCCAACGGCCAGGCGCTGGTGTTCCGTCACACCTATAAAGTCAGCTACCCCGATGGCAAGAAAACCATCAGCCCGGCCATCGAATATCCGTATGGCGAGGCACCAATCGCGCTGAACGAAGCCGGCGGCGCGCTTGAGCATGTCAGCTTGAATGCCACCGACACGACCCTGATGCTGGTCGGCTCGACCGGCTCGCAACTCAATGTGCTGTCGCTGACCAGCGAAGAAAACATGATGACCGGCGAAGTCACCAACGAGCAGAAGCGTATCGATCTGCCGCAGATGACCGAGCCGGTGAAAAACATCTTCGTCGACCCGCGCCAACAGTGGCTGTACGTGGTCAACGGTCGCGCGCAGGCTGACGTGTTCAGCCTGCGCGACAAGAGCCTCAACGGTCGCTACAAACTGCTGGAAAACGCTGATGCCGAAGTCACTGCGACCGCGCAACTGGTCGGTGGCATCTCGCTGATCGTCGGTGACTCCAAGGGTGGTCTGGCGCAGTGGTTCATGGCCCGTGACACCGATGGCGAGCTGCGTCTGAAGCAGATCCGCACCTTCCAGATGGGCACCACGCCGATCGTTGAAATCACCGCCGAAGAGCGTCGCAAAGGCTTCCTTGCACTGGATGCCAGCGGCAAGCTCGGTGTGTTCCATAGCACCGCGCACCGCACCTTGCTGGTCGATCAGGTGGTCGAAGGCCAAGGCCTGTTCGGTCTGTCGCCACGCGCTAACCGCGTGATCGTCGAAGCCGACGGCAAGCTGCAACCGCTGTTGCTCGACAACCCGCACCCGGAAGTATCGTGGAGCGCGCTGTGGAGCAAGGTCTGGTACGAGAACTACGACGAACCTAAATACGTCTGGCAATCGACTGCGGCCAACACCGATTTCGAACCGAAACTGAGCCTCTCACCGCTGACCTTCGGCACCCTGAAAGCCGCGTTCTACGCGATGCTGCTGGCCGCGCCGCTGGCGGTTGCTGCTGCAATCTACACCGCTTACTTCATGGCCCCGGGCATGCGCCGCAAGGTCAAACCGGTGATCGAGCTGATGGAAGCGATGCCGACGGTGATCCTCGGCTTCTTCGCTGGCTTGTTCCTCGCACCGTATGTAGAAGGGCATCTGCCGGGTATTTTCAGCCTGCTGATGCTGTTGCCGATCGGCATTCTGGTCGCCGGTTTCACCTTCAGCCGTCTGCCTGAATCGATCCGCCTGAAAGTCCCGGATGGCTGGGAAAGTGCGCTGTTGATCCCGGTGATTCTGTTTGTGGGCTGGCTGTCGCTGTACATGAGTCCGTTCATGGAGAACTGGTTCTTTGGCGGTGACATGCGCATGTGGATCTCCCACGACCTGGGCATCACCTACGACCAGCGCAACGCTCTGGTGGTCGGTCTGGCCATGGGTTTTGCGGTGATCCCGAACATCTACTCGATTGCTGAAGACGCCGTGTTCAGTGTGCCGCGCGGCCTGACCCTTGGCTCGCTGGCCCTCGGTGCCACACCGTGGCAGACCATGACTCGCGTGGTGATCCTGACCGCCAGCCCGGGGATCTTCTCGGCGCTGATGATCGGCATGGGCCGTGCGGTCGGCGAAACCATGATCGTGCTGATGGCCACCGGCAACACCCCGGTCATGGAAATGAACCTGTTCGAAGGCCTGCGTACCCTGGCCGCCAACGTTGCGGTGGAAATGCCCGAGTCGGAAGTCGGCGGCAGCCACTACCGCGTGCTGTTCCTCTCGGCGCTGGTGTTGCTGTTGTTCACCTTCGTCATGAACACCCTGGCAGAACTGATTCGTCAGCGTCTGCGCAAGAAATACTCGTCGCTTTAAGCAAAGGTAGAAGTCTGTGAAACAGAACTCCCTGAAAGGATGGTTCAAGAGCGGCGCCCCGGGCGTCTGGATCAGCGGTGGCGCGGTGTCCATCGCGGTCATCATGACCATTGGCCTGTTGGCCGTGATTGCCGTGCGCGGTCTGGGTCACTTCTGGCCGGCGGACCTGGTCCATGCCAATTACGACGTACCGGGCCAGGCCAATCACCTGGTCATCGGTGAAGTGGTACAGAAAGAAGAAGTGCCCCGTGCCCGTCTGAAGAGCGCCGGTTTGCCGGTGCCCGATGAAGGCCCGGAATTCATGACCCGCGAGCTGATCAAGGTCGGCAACCGTGATTTGAACGGCAACGACTTCACCTGGATCGTCGGCGAGTGGCTGACCAACCAGACCACGCCGCCGGAGCTGATGGCGATCGAACGTCGCGAGTGGGGCAACTTCTACGGCTACCTGGTCAACGTCAAACAGGACGGCAAGGTCATCGCCGAGGGCGAAGCTGCATGGCCTGAGCTGCAGGCGCGGATCAACCGGGTGAACGGTCTGGCGGCACAGCTGAAGTCGCTGGAAAAGACTGACATCGGTGCAATCAACGCAGGTCTGGAGCGCATCCGTCTGCACGGTCGCAAACTGGAACTGGAAGGCAAGCTCGACGCCACCGCGCAAGCGGACATGGAGTCCGAGCGTGCCGAGCTGAATGCGCGTTATCAGGACATCGAAGCGCGTCTGGCCGACCTGCATGCGCAGTTCAACCGCGATGCCCTGACCGCTCGCGATGCCAACGGCAAAGAGATCGAAATCGGTCTGGGCAAAGTGGTTCACGCCTACCAGCCAAACGCGATGAGCACCTTTACCAAAGTCGGTTTCTACTTCAGCAAGATCTGGGAATTCCTTTCGGACGACCCGCGTGAAGCGAACACCGAAGGCGGTATTTTCCCGGCGATCTTCGGCACCGTGATGATGACGTTGATCATGGCGATGATCGTCACCCCGTTCGGCGTGTTGGCAGCGGTGTACCTGCGTGAATACGCCAAGCAGAACACCCTGACGCGGATCATCCGTATCGCGGTGAACAACCTCGCCGGCGTACCGGCGATCGTTTACGGCGTGTTCGGTCTGGGCTTCTTCGTTTATGTGTTGGGTGGTTCGGTTGACCGCTTGTTCTTCCCCGAAGCGCTGCCGGCACCGACCTTCGGTACACCGGGTCTGCTCTGGGCGTCGTTGACGTTGGCACTGCTGGCGGTGCCGGTGGTGATCGTCGCGACCGAGGAAGGTCTGGCACGTATCCCGCGCACCGTGCGCGAAGGCTCGTTGGCCCTCGGCGCTACCAAGGCTGAAACCTTGTGGAAGATCGTCATCCCGATGGCCAGCCCGGCAATGATGACCGGCATGATCCTCGCCGTGGCTCGCGCCGCCGGTGAAGTGGCGCCGCTGATGCTGGTGGGTGTGGTGAAACTGGCGCCGTCGCTGCCGGTGGACGGCAACTACCCGTACCTGCACCTGGACCAGAAGATCATGCACCTGGGCTTCCACATCTATGACGTCGGCTTCCAGAGCCCGAACGTCGAGGCGGCGCGTCCGCTGGTGTACGCCACGGCGCTGTTGCTGGTGTTGGTCATCGCGACCTTGAACCTGTCGGCGGTGTATATCCGTAACCACCTGCGTGAAAAATACAAAGCTTTGGACAGTTAACACAAACCCTGTGGGAGCTGGCTTGCCAGCGATGCAGGCGACGCGGTGTTTCAGTTACACCGCGGTGATGCCATCGCTGGCAAGCCAGCTCCCACAAGGGCCGCGACAAACACTGAATTTGCGTTACCCGCTGGCTAGGCCAGCGGTTCAACAAACCGAATTTGTTAGCACAGGGAGCCTCCCATGCAGCACGAAACACATAGCCACGGCATCAACATGTCTGCCCTGGGCCGCGACAAGCAGAGCCTGAATCTCGAACAGGAAACCGTGGCCATCGAAGTACCGGGCCTGAGCTTGTACTACGGCGAGAAACAAGCGCTGTTCGACGTCAGCATGAACATCCCGAAGCAGCGCGTGACCGCGTTCATCGGTCCGTCCGGCTGCGGCAAGTCGACCTTGCTGCGCACCTTCAACCGCATGAACGATCTGGTTGACGGCTGCCGCGTCGAAGGCGCGATCAACCTGTACGGCAACAACATCTATCGCAAGGGCGAAGACGTGGCTGAGCTGCGTCGTCGCGTCGGCATGGTGTTCCAGAAGCCCAACCCGTTCCCGAAGACCATCTACGAAAACGTCGTTTACGGTCTGCGCATCCAAGGCATCAACAAGAAGCGCATCCTCGACGAAGCGGTCGAGTGGGCGTTGAAAGGTGCGGCGCTGTGGGACGAAGTCAAAGATCGCCTGCATGAGTCGGCTCTCGGCCTGTCCGGTGGTCAGCAACAGCGTCTGGTCATCGCCCGCACCATCGCGGTTGAGCCGGAAGTGCTGCTGCTCGATGAACCGTGCTCGGCCCTCGACCCGATCTCGACCCTGAAAGTCGAAGAGCTGATCTACGAGTTGAAGTCCAAGTTCACCATCGTCATCGTGACCCACAACATGCAACAGGCCGCGCGGGTGTCCGACTACACGGCGTTCATGTACATGGGCAAACTGGTGGAATTCGGCGACACCGATACCCTGTTCACCAATCCGGCGAAGAAGCAGACCGAAGACTACATCACCGGTCGTTATGGCTGACAGTTGCGGGTTATTCACAGAATTGACGCTGCGGCCCACCGCACCTTACCGGACGCTCCAAGGACGCCAACATGATTAGTAAAGAAGGCCTTACCCATCACATCTCCGCGCAGTTCAACGCTGAGCTTGAGGAAGTGCGCAGCCACCTCCTGGCCATGGGCGGGCTGGTCGAGAAGCAGGTCAACGACGCGGTGACCGCGCTGATCGAAGCTGACTCCGGCCTGGCTCAGCAGGTGCGCGAGATCGATGACCAGATCAACCAGATGGAACGCAACATCGACGAAGAATGCCTGCGCATTCTGGCCCGTCGTCAGCCTGCGGCGTCCGACCTGCGTTTGATCATCAGCATTTCCAAGTCGGTGATCGACCTTGAGCGCATCGGTGACGAAGCGACCAAGATCGCCCGTCGCGCCATTCAACTGTGTGAAGAAGGCGAAGCGCCGCGCGGTTACGTCGAGGTTCGCCACATTGGCGATCAGGTGCGCAACATGGTTCGCGATGCACTGGACGCGTTTGCCCGTTTCGACGCCGATCTGGCGTTGTCGGTGGCGCAATACGACAAGATCATCGACCGCGAATACAAGACCGCCCTGCGCGAGCTGGCGACCTACATGATGGAAGACCCGCGCTCTATCTCGCGGGTCTTGAGCATTATCTGGGTGCTGCGTTCGCTGGAGCGTATCGGCGACCACGCGCGCAATATCTCCGAATTGGTCATTTACCTGGTGCGCGGCACCGACGTGCGCCACATGGGCCTCAAGCGCATGAAGGAAGAAGTTGAAGGCACAAGCGGCGAAACCGCTAATGTTCCGGGCAATGCTGACGATAAGTAAGATTGCCTGAGAAAAGCGCCCGGCCCTTTGGCCGGGCGTTTTTGTTTGTGCTTTTCATGGGCAGATTCGAATTAAAAAGCAGCACCCGCGAACGAAAAGTCCCGGCGTGACTGAAGAGTTTTGGCAATGTGCCATCAGCCAGCGTTATGCTTGCCGGGATTTTAATAGGGGTGTTGGATGAGCAAGATCAGTGTGTTGGTCGTGGACGATGCTTCGTTCATTCGTGACCTGGTGAAAAAGTGCCTGCGTAATTACTTCCCGGGGATCCGCACCGAGGACGCCGTCAACGGTAAAAAGGCCCAGGCCATGCTGGCCAGGGAAGCCTTCGACCTGGTCCTGTGCGACTGGGAAATGCCGGAAATGTCCGGTCTCGAACTGCTGACCTGGTGCCGCGAGCAAGACAACCTCAAGACCATGCCGTTCGTCATGGTCACCAGCCGTGGCGACAAGGAAAACGTCGTGCAGGCGATTCAGGCCGGTGTTTCCGGCTACGTCAGCAAGCCGTTCACCAACGAGCAACTGCTGACCAAGGTCAAGCAGGCGCTGAACAAGGTCGGCAAGCTCGACACCCTGATGAACAGCGCGCCAACCAAGATGAACTCGGCGTTCGGCAACGATTCCCTGAGCGCCTTGACCGGCGGCAAGCCTGCCGTGGTCGGCGGCGCTCCGGCAGCGGCGGCGGTCAACCCGTTTGCCAAACCGGTTGCTGCCGCGCCAGCGCCCGCTGCTGCGCCATCCCGTGGCCTGCTCAACAGCCCGCCGGTCAAGGCACCCGCCGCCGCGTCGGCACCGGCCAGTGGCCGAGGTCAGGGCCAATTGCGCCTGCCAAGCGGTACTCAGCAATGCGTGATCAAGGCTCTGAGCATCAAGGAAGCGTTGTTGGTGGTGAAACGCACCGACACCCTGCCGCAGATCCTCGACAGCGCCGTACTCGATCTGGAGCAGGGCGACAACGCTGAAATCGCCCGTCTCAACGGTTACTTGCACGCGGTTGTCGCGTTCGAGCCGAAACCGGACAGCGACTGGCTGCAACTGACCTTCCGTTTCGTCGATCAGGACGCTCAGAAGCTCGACTACATCTCCCGCCTGATCGCACGCGGCACGGCGCAGAAGCACTTCGTTCCGGGCGCGTAATCGGCGTCTGTGAAAAGATCGCAGCCTTCGGCAGCTCCTACATTGGAATGCATTTTCCCTGTAGGAGCTGCCGAAGGCTGCGATCTTTTGCTTTGTGCGCTGGGCAAATTGAAACATCTGTCGACTAGCCTGGTCTGCTTCACCTGCTAGGCTCATTTCCAGGCCTTCCTTTCGACAGACTCTTGCCCATGCTCGCGCGCCTGCTGTTTTTCTGTGGTCTCTTCATGGCCTCCACCTCGGCTGTGGCCATGACCATTTACAAATCCACCGATGCCAACGGCGTGGTCTCGTACAGTGACCGGCCGAGCAAAGGCGCGCAGGTGTTCGTTTTTCAGGACCGCATGGTCGAGCGCCTCGAGCGGCAGGTCTATCTCGACATCAAAAAACAGAAGGGCACTGACGTGGTGTTCGTGCGCAACGATCTGTATGCACCGGTCGAGGTGGCGCTGGCGTTTACCGGGATGAGTAACGTCCGCGGCGCGCCGGCACAAACCATCCGCCGGGTGCTGCCCGCGCGCAGCAATACGCGTCTGGCGCTGCTGACGGCGATTAGCGGTGGCAAACCGTTGGTGTATACGCCGCAGTTCCATTACTCCCTCGGCGACCCCACAGGCACCGCGCAGGGCTATCGCTATCCACTGCCATGGCGTGGCGGACCGTTTCGTCTGAGCCAGGGCGCCAACGGCCAGTACAGCCACTATGGGCCGAAGAACAAGTATGCGATGGACATCGCCATGCCGGTGGGCACGCCGATCATTGCCGCGCGGGCCGGGGTGGTGGTGAAAACCGAAAACGCGCAGAGCGGGCGCGGCAATGATGCCTCCGGCAATTTCGTGCGGGTGCTGCACGATGACGGCACGATGGGCGTGTACCTGCACCTCAAGCAAGGTTCGGTGAGCGTGCGCGAAGGGCAACGGGTAGCGGTGGGCAGTCCGTTGGCGCTGTCCGGTAATACCGGCAACAGCAGCGGCCCGCACCTGCACTTTGTGGTGCAGCGCAATACTGGCGAGGGGCTGGTGTCGATTCCGTATCAGTTCAGCCAGCCGCTGGGGGCGTTGCCCAACTTTGCGCTGGGCAAGCAGTAAAAAGCAAAAGATCGCAGCCTTCGGCAGCTCCTACATTGGAATGCGATCCCCTGTAGGAGCTGCCGAAGGCTGCGATCTTTTAACAGGCAATGCGGTCACCCGCATTGCACTCAATCCAGCATCAACACCTTCGCCAGCACAATCTTCGGCCCTTTCATCTTCTTGATGATGATGCGCAGACCTTCGACTTCCAGCACTTCTTCCTCTTCCGGCACCCGTTTCAGGGTTTCGTAGATCAGTCCGGCAAGGGTTTCCGCTTCAATGTGGTCAAGGTCGATGCCCAGCAGGCGTTCCACCTTGAACAGCGGCGTATCACCGCGAACCAAAAGCTTGCCCGGCTGATAGGCGAGGATCCCGCGCTCAGCCTTGCGGTGTTCGTCCTGAATGTCGCCGACCAGCACCTCCAGCACGTCTTCCATGGTCAGGTAGCCGATGATGTTGCCGTCAGCCTCCTCGACCACGGCGAAGTGCGAGCCGCCCTTGCGGAACTGCTCCAGCAACTGCGACAGCGGCATATGCCGCGACACGCGCTCCAGCGGACGGGTCAGCTCGGCCAGGTTGAACGACTCGGGAATGTGGTCCAGTGCCGCCAGTTCCAGCAGCAGATCCTTGATGTGCAGCAGGCCGACGAACTCCTGGCGCTCGCTGTCGTACACCGGATAACGGCTGAACTTGTGGCGGCGGAACATCGCCAGGATTTCTTTCAGCGGTGCGTTGAATTCCAGCGTGATCAGGTCTTCGCGGGAGTTGGCCCAGTCGACCACTTCCAGCTCGCCCATCTCGACTGCCGAGGCCAATACGCGCATGCCCTGATCGCTCGGATCCTGGCCACGGCTGGAGTGCAGGATCAGTTTCAGTTCTTCGCGGCTGTAATGGTGTTCATGGTGCGGACCGGGTTCGCCCTGGCCGGCGATGCGCAGAATCGCGTTGGCGCTGGCATTGAGCAGGTAGATCGCCGGGTACATCGCCCAGTAGAACAGGTACAGCGGCACCGCCGTCCACAGCGACAGCAGCTCGGGTTTGCGGATCGCCCAGGATTTCGGGGCCAGTTCGCCGACCACGATGTGCAGGTAGGAAATGATGAAGAACGCAGTGAAGAACGATACGCCCTTGATGATCTCTGGCGACTGCACGCCGACCGCACTCAGCAGCGGCTCGAGAATGTGCGCAAACGCCGGCTCACCGACCCAGCCGAGGCCGAGGGAGGCAAGAGTAATACCGAGTTGACACGCCGAGAGGTACGCATCGAGCTGACTGTGCACGGTGCGCAGGATATGTCCGCGCCAGCCGTTCTGATCAGCGATGGCCTCGACCCGGGTCGAGCGCAGTTTGACCATGGCGAATTCCGCCGCAACGAAGAAGCCGTTGAGCAAAACCAGGATCAGAGCAAAAAGAATCATGCCGAAATCGGCGAATATTGTTGCGAGGGACAAGCCAGGGGAAGGGTCCATGATGGAGTTTTGCGGGTTCCGTGTGATTCAAAAGAGAGAAAAGTCGCGCCTGAAAGGCAGGCACAAGTCAGCCAATGTAGCGGCTGACCTGGCGATTGCCTAGTGCGACATTACTCAGCGGTGCTGATCGCCCGTGCGCTGGCCACTTGCGCCGGGGCGAAATGGCAGGTGAAGGTGCTGCCATGACCGGGCACGCTGCTGATCTCCATGCGCGCGCGGTGGCGCAGCAACACGTGTTTGACGATGGCCAGGCCAAGGCCGGTGCCGCCGGTGTTGGAGTTGCGGCTGGAGTCGACGCGGTAGAAGCGTTCGGTCAGGCGCGGCAGATGTTTGCTGTCGATGCCGATCCCGGAATCCTGCACGCTCAGGTGTGCGCCCTGATCGTCGCCCCACCAGCGAATGCGGATGTTGCCCTCGGCCGGGGTGTACTTCACGGCGTTGAACACCAGATTGGAAAACGCGCTGCGCAATTCCGCCTCGCTACCCTTGAGCAGGAGGCCGGCGTCGGCTTCGAGGGTGATGCGTTGATTCTTCGAGCCGGACAATTGCTGCGCATCGCTTTTGATCGATTGCAGCAAGGTGTCGACCTGCACGGGTTGGTTGTCCGACGGGTAATCGGTGGCTTCCAGTTTCGCCAGCAACAACAAATCGTTGAGCAGCGTCTGCATGCGCCCGCCCTGTTGTTGCATTTGCTGCAGGGCGCGGCTCCAGCGCGGATTCACTTCCTCGACGTTGTCGAGCAGGGTTTCCAGATAGCCGCAGATCACCGTTAGCGGCGTGCGCAATTCGTGGGAGACGTTGGCGATGAAGTCTTTGCGCATCTGCTCCAGCTGATGGATGCGCGTAACGTCGCGCACCAGCATCAAGTGCTCGTTGTTGCCGTAGCGGGTCAGGTACAGCTGAATGCGTACGCGATCATTGGTCGGCGAGGGGATTTCCAGCGGTTCGGCGTAGCTGTCCTGCTCGAAATATTCCTTGAAGCGCGGATGCCGCACCAGGTTGGTTACCGGTTGACCACTGTCTTGCGGGGTCTTGAGGCCGAGCAGGGTTTCAGCAGCGCGGTTCCACCATTCCAGGTTGCCGTCGCTGTCGAGCATGATCACCGCGTCTTTCAGCGCTGCGGTGGACTCCTGCACCCGGTCGATCACCGCCTGCAAGCGCCCGCGCACGCGTTGGTCGCGGCGTTGCAGGTGGTAGATGCTGTCGAACACTTCGCCCCACAGGCCATAGCCGTCGGGCGGTGCTTCATCGGGTTGGTGCTGACGCAGCCACTCGTGCAGCCGCAGCAATTGCTTGAGCGTCCAGCCCAGATAAATCCCCAGTCCCGCCGCGAGGCTCCAGCCGTAATAGCCGGTGATCAGGCCGATCACCAGGCAAGCGGTGACCAGCAACAGCATGTGGCGAATCAGGGTGCCATGCCAGTTTTGATTCACGGAGCGTCCTTACGCAGCTTCGAGTTTCAAGCCGCAAGCTTCAAGCTAAAGCGGATCGGCTTTTACTTGCCGCTTATAGCTAGAAGCTTGCAGCTGCTTTTTTATGCCTTGGTGGAAAACCGGTAGCCGGTGCCGCGCACGGTTTGTACCAGATTTTCGTAGGCGTCGCCGAGGGCCTTGCGCAGGCGGCGTATGTGCACGTCGACGGTGCGCTCTTCAACGTAGACGTTGCCGCCCCAGACCTGATCGAGCAACTGGCCACGGGTATAGGCGCGTTCCTGGTGGGTCATGAAGAATTGCAGCAGACGGTATTCGGTCGGGCCCATCTCGGCGGGTTTGCCGTCGATGGTCACGCGGTGGCTGATCGGGTCGAGCAGCAGGCCGCCGACTTCGATCGGCGCTTCGCCATCGGTCGGACCGGCGCGGCGCAGCACCGCTTTGAGACGGGCAACCAGTTCACGCGGGGAAAACGGTTTGGTGATGTAGTCGTCGGCGCCGACTTCCAGACCCTGGATCTTGTTGTCCTCTTCGCCCTTGGCGGTGAGCATGATGATCGGGATGTCCCCGGTCAGCTCATCGCGTTTCAAGCGGCGGGCCAGTTCGATGCCGGAGGTGCCGGGCAGCATCCAGTCGAGCAGGATAAGGTCCGGCTTGCGGTCGACGATGATGGCGTGTGCCTGCTGCGAGTTCTCTGCCTCAAGGCAGTCATAGCCGGCCATTTCCAACGCAACGGCGATCATTTAGAGAATGGGCGCTACGTCGTCGACGATCAGAATGCTCCTGCCAACCATGCCTTAATCCTCTTGTCATTTAACTGTCTTGCGCCGCATTAGATAACGGAATTATTGCAGTCGTGTGACAGTATTTTAGTCCGGCGGCGATTGGACGAATCCTGAACTAAGCTCTTAGTCCGAATCCTGACAACCACAAAAGAAGGTTTCCATGACTCAAATGACTGTTTCTTTCAAAGCACTGCTGATGGCTGCCGCCCTGACGCTGCCTGGATTTGCACTGGCTGCGGATCCGGCGATGGAGAAGGACGGCATGTACACCGATCACAAGGGCATGACCCTGTATACCTTCGCCAAGGACTCTGCCGGCAAATCCGCTTGTAACGACAAATGCGCTGCGAATTGGCCGCCGTTGAAGGCTGAGGCCGGCGATAAGTCGATGGGCGACTGGACGGTGATCAAGCGTGACGACGGCTCAATGCAATGGGCTTACCAAGGCATGCCGCTGTACACCTTCGTGATGGACAAGAAAGCCGGTGACATGACCGGTGACGGCAAAATGGACGGCGCGTGGAAAGTCGCCAAAGCCAAATAAACGCGGTCCCCCTGTAGGAGTGAGCCTGCTCGCGATAGCGGTGTGTCAGTCAGCATTTTCGTTTCTGACACACCGCTATCGCGAGCAGGCTCACTCCTACATTGATTTGTGTTTAACGCAACGCGTAATCCAGCACGATCCCGACGAATATCGCCAACCCGGCCCAATGGTTGTGCAAGAACGCCTTGAAGCAGCGCATCCGGTCGCGATCTCGCGTGTACCAGAACTCCCACGCATAACACCCGGCAGCCACCAGCAAGCCGAGATGGAACCAGACGCCCAACTCGAACTTCGACCCCGCCAGCAACAGACAGCCCAGCGACAGCGCCTGCAAACTCAGGATGATCACCCGATCCGCTTCGCCAAACAGAATCGCCGTCGACTTCACGCCAATCTTCAAGTCGTCATCGCGGTCGGTCATCGCGTAATAGGTGTCGTAACCCACCGTCCACAGCAGGTTGGCGATCCACAGCAGCCACGCCGCCGCCGGCAGCTCGCCGGTTTCGGCGGTGAACGCCATTGGCATGCCCCAGGAGAACGCCGCGCCCAGCACCACTTGCGGGTAATAGGTGTAGCGCTTCATGAACGGATAAGTGAACGCCAGCGCCAGACCGCCCAGCGACAGCCAGATGGTCGGTGCGTTGGTGCACAGCACCAGCAGAAAACTCACACCCATCAACAGCGCGAAGAACACCAAGGCTTCTTTCGAACTGATTCTGCCCGCAGCTAAAGGCCGTTGTGCGGTGCGTTTGACGTGGCCGTCGACCTTGCGATCCGCCCAGTCATTGATCACGCAGCCACCGGCGCGGGTCAGCACCACGCCGAGGACGAAAATCACCACGTTGGCCAACGACGGCGAGCCTTTGCCGGCAATCCACAACGCCCACAGCGTCGGCCACAGCAGCAGATAGATGCCGATCGGCTTGTCCATGCGCGTCAACTGAATGAAATCCCACGCGCGCGGGTTCAAGCGGTTCAGGGACTTGAGCAGGCTTTGATACATCAGCAGTTCTCCGGATGGGCGCCGGCGGCGCTCCACAGGCTCGGCAGAAAGATTTCCGCCACCAGTACGCTCAGCGCGCCACGGTCGAACCGGGAGCGACGTCCCCATAAACCGGGCGCTTTGGCGGCCTGCGGCAACCATTCTTCAGGGTAGTGGCAAACTTCGAGGGCGCGGCGCTGGAACGCCTGATCACAAAACAGCAGTTCGCCCAGCGAGCGACTGCCCAGTTCGTCCATGTGCAAACCGTCGCCCTGCAGAGCGGCGCGCGAGGCCACGCTACGGGCGAAGACCCAGGCTTCGCCGTGGCCGCGCAAATACACTTCGCGCACCCAGCCCTCGCTGCCTTCGGCCAGATCCAGCGCAGCGCATTCGTCGGCGCGCAGGGTGTCCCAGCCCTCGAACAATGGCGTGACGCTGAAGCCATCGTTGGACAAACGCGTGAGTCGGCGGGTCAGGGAGCCTTCGTCGAACAACCAGTCCAGCGTCAGCGAATCGGGGAGAGGCGTCAGTCGGTTTTGAGTCAGCCAGAGCGGGGCCGGGCCGGAATTTGTCTGTTGCACAATGAGTCATTATTGGCCGCAAATGAGGCGCCGAGCTTACCATGGCGGGCAGCGACATTGATTGATCCGGGGTGCCATTGCGCCGAACAGGCTTGCATCTGCCCGGCTCCATCAGTACAAAACGCCCTGAGCCGGATGGCAGCGCAACACCCATCGACTATCCGCGCCGGCAATAAGCCTGAACCCTGAGGAAGTACCTGAATGAAAAAGTGGCAATGTGTGGTCTGCGGCCTGATCTACAACGAAGCCGACGGCTGGCCGGATGACGGCATTGCGCCGGGCACCCTGTGGCAGGACGTGCCGGAAGACTGGCTGTGCCCGGACTGCGGCGTCGGCAAGATGGACTTTGAAATGATAGAAATCAACTAAGCAAAACAAGGGAGTAAGGCATGAGCGCACCTGTCGTAATCATTGGCACCGGGCTTGCGGGCTACAACCTGGCCCGCGAGTTTCGCAAGCTTGATAGCGAAACCCCGCTGCTGCTGATCACTGCCGATGACGGCCGCTCTTACTCCAAACCGATGCTCTCTACCGGTTTCGGCAAGAACAAGGACGCCGATGGTCTGAGCATGGCCGAGCCGGGCGCCATGGCCGAGCAGTTGAAGGCCGAGGTGCGCACTCATACGCGCATCAGCGGCATCGACGCTGGCCATAAACGCCTATGGATCGGCGAAGAAGCGGTTTATTACCGTGATCTGATCCTCGCCTGGGGCGCAGAAACCGTGCGCGTGCCGATTGAAGGCGATGGCAGCGATCTGGTGTTCCCGATCAATGACCTCGAAGACTATGCGCGTTTCCGTGCCGCTGCGGCGGGCAAGCGCCGGGTGCTGCTGCTGGGCGCCGGCCTGATCGGCTGTGAATTCGCCAACGACCTGATCCTCGGTGGCTACGACGTGCAACTGGTTGCGCCGTGCGAACAAGTCATGCCGACTCTGCTGCACCCAGCGGCTGCGGCGGCGGTGCAGGCAGGGTTGGAAAGCATTGGTGCGAAATTCCATCTCGGCCCGGTGCTGACCCGCCTGCAAAAAGTCGCTGACGGTCTGGAAGCGCATCTGTCCGACGGTCAGGTCATCCTGTGCGACGTAGTGGTGTCGGCGATCGGCCTGCGTCCACGCATCGATCTGGCGGCAGCCGCCGGCGTACAGGTCAACCGTGGTGTCGTCGTCGATCGTCACCTGAAGACTTCTCACGCCAATATCTACGCCTTGGGTGACTGCGCGGAAGTCGACGGGCTGAATCTGTTGTACGTGATGCCCCTCATGAGCTGTGCGCGAGCGCTGGCACAAACCCTGGCTGGAAACCTTGCGGCGGTGAGCTACGGCCCGATGCCGATTACTGTGAAAACCCCGGTTTGTCCCTTGGTGGTTTCGCCACCGCCACGTGGTAGCGAAGGTGTTTGGACAATCGAAGGGCAGGGCGCCGACATCAAGGCGCTGTGCCACAGCGCCGACGGTCAGTTGCTTGGTTATGCGCTGACCGGCGCCGCGGTGATGGAAAAACTCGCCCTGAACAAACAGCTTCCGGCCTTGCTGGCGTAAATACCGGTCGTTCTGTCGGAATCACCCCGCTTTTGCCCCTACAAAGGTCGCGGGGAGACTGGCGCCGCCGGTATCCGCGTGCCATTCTCACTCCCGTCTGCCGCAGAGTAGAGCCTGCGGCGCCTTGGGCGCTGTTCCAACGAGAACAGCACGGACATAACAACAAAAAACCGTCAAAGGGGCTTCACTAATGCGTAAACCAGAACTCGCCGCTGCAATCGCTGAAAAAGCAGATCTGACCAAAGAACAGGCCAACCGCGTACTCAACGCCGTTCTCGAAGAAATCACCGGCGCTCTGCACCGCAAGGACAGCGTGACGCTGGTAGGCTTCGGCACCTTCCTGCAACGCCACCGCGGCGCCCGCACCGGCAAAAACCCGCAAACCGGCGAACCGGTCAAAATCAAGGCCAGCAACACCGTTGCGTTCAAGCCAGGCAAGTCGTTGAAAGACAGCGTTAATCCATAATTGCGGCGGATCCCCTGAATAGCGGGGGAACACCGTAATAAAAAATGGGCACACCGATTGCGGTCGGGTGCCCATTTTTTGTGGCTGCAAGCCAGGTTATTGGCGGCGGAAGCAGGCTTTGCCGTTGCCAAAATCCACTGCCAGGCAATTTGGCTCAACGGCCAATTGCAGATCTTTGAACAACACAGAAAGATCGCCGTTGGCAGGGTCAGGATAGGCTTGCCAGTCCAGCGTCGCCCATCTAGTTTTCGGCATGACGGTGAACCACTCGATTTCATCAGGAGAATTTTGTGTATGTAAGCCGATTTTCGCCAATGCGTTGTTTGGGGAAAACGGCACTGTCAGCGTGTTTTGCTGCGAGTCTGTCCAAACCTCCTTCAACGTCGAACCGTCTTCGAATTGCCAATGAACTTCCACTGGATGGATCGCAGGTGGTGAGACCGGATCGAAGTGATAAAACGTCAACCAATAGTTATGGTCAACTCGTTCTCGCTCTTCTGGAGTCAGATATTGGCTGGTGGTCGCCAGATCAAATCCGATTGGTTGTTCGAACGTTAAGGGCTGGTTTTTTCGTTTCTTCCAGCCAATGTTGAAGGCTCGGCTGTCCCCCGCGACATCGAACCATTGATAAGCTCCACGATTAGGATCTGTGCCAAAGCCAATTTTTTTCAGCGTTCTCTGGTGATCGTAAGGAAACCAGAGGTCTGTTTGTTGATTCGAGTTCAAGAGCAATTGACCCGGTGGGCCTGAATTGAACTCAAGACTGACCATCACGGGCTTCAGGGGCGGCGGCGGAGGCTGGTGATCGTACCGTAGCTCTAAAACGTAGCTCTCTTTAGCCAACTCATTTTTTTCTCTGTCGGCATATTCCTTGAGTTCGACCAGAGTTCTCTCGCGTGAAAGATTGTAGGAAAGCTTCTTTGCTGGCTGGGCAGCAGGCTCTTGCTCCAGCATGAGAGTGTTTTCCTCGACATACCAGTTTCCCTTGGCGACACCGCCAGCCGATCCGTAGGCGATACCAGCAGAAAAAGTGCCGTCCTTACGCAACAGCAACTCGGCGGCCATTTCCATGGCACCAGACAGGTAGTAATGACCGTCCAGTGGCGAGGTGTCTGCGGATGCGTGGGTAACGGGAAGCCACATCAGCGCAGCGAACAACAGCGGTTTCAATTCCATGAGGTAATGCTCCTTACCAGCTCCCGAAGGGAATGCCGAATTTTTCGATGTAGGCTTTAGATTCAGGTGATAGAGACAGTGCGTACCGCCCCTCGTTTTTTCCTTGATACGGGCCTACCTTCATTACACTCCCTTCGACCCGAGTAATCTCGACAGACTCGAGGCAAGCGGCCCCTAGCCAGACCTTTGCAATACCGCCGGGTGCCAAGCCAATACCCATGTTATCGCGGTAGTCCGTGATCCATTTTCCATCAGCCCTGCAGAAAGCTTTTTCCGGCTTTCGCATGATTTCCCGAGCCGATTCGGAAATGGTGATGTAAGCCTCATAGGTTTGAGGTTCTGCCAGGGATTGCCATCGTACGTAGATCAAGCGGGGCAGGTCGGCGCCGGTGATATCCCGTCCTGCGCCACTTCCGGGGTTTTCTGGCCACCCTGCGGGCGTGCCTTTGTTATCAGCGGGAGCTCTTACCGAAGCAATCCCGGCTCCGGCACGTCGGAATACTCGCTCTCGAATATCCACCACATCGGCGGTTTCAATCCAGACCTCCATGTAGTCCGGTGCTCCAAAGCCAAGGAACCATGGATGCTTGTCCGCAGCTTGGGAGACGTCTAGTCCGCAGCCGGCCAATAATATGCCTAGAAGGAAGTACATTGTTTTCCTGATAGGTCGAGTGAAGTCATTCATGGGGGTGCACCACTCGTTGGTTGTTCTTGGTTGGTCGGTTGATGAAAACAATATTCAAGTCGCTGCTGTTCAAGCCCTTGGCCGCATTCCAGTGAGCAGAGAGATGTATATAGCGGCTACGTAACAATGACCTTTCTTTGATAGTCAGGCCTTCGACGGGAGACTCGCCCAAGGCGTAGGACTGGAGCTTCCTGTGAATGGGGACCAACTCTTCGGGCAGATTCAGATTCGGCGTATCTGGGATGACCTTGAACGGCACATTTGCTCTGACCGCAAGCTCACGCATGATGCGCAGATACACCAGCGACAGCTCGCTATGTACTGGCCGCTCAATGCTGGTCGCCGCGTAAACCCGCTTTTGAGGATCCGGGCTTGATCTACCATTTGCTGTTGATTGAGTAACGGCTCTTTCCCAAAAATCCACGCGCAAATGACTGCCCGGGAGGTCCTCATCGATGACGCCTTTTGCAAACCAGGCAAATGCTTCTTTCTCGGCAGCAACATAGGCTGCACTGCGGGTCGCGTCCTTGTCTCGGCTGATAGTGCTGGTGATCGGGTTGCTCAGCAGAAGTTTTTCCTTGGCTCTGGGCAAGTAGCCGCCGCCCAGATCCGAGTGAGCGCCGGGCAAAACCAGATCGATGTCGCCCAGGCTGTTGAGTGCAAAGTTCTCGCGATATTCATCGCGCGCAACCAGATGGACTACTTTGTTGGCGCAACCATCAGGCAGCTTTAAATCGAGTCCGGAGTTTCTGCTGTTAGCGCCGGTAAAATCGAACAGCCATGGGTTGGCGATTGCTGCAACGGTGTCAAACAGACCAATGAAATTGATGCTGATGCTCGATTGCGGACGCCAGTCAAAGGTGCTTGAGAGTGCCGGAGAACCTGCTGGAAGCGCATCTGCGAGAATACTGCGCTCGCCTTTGAGAACCTCATTTGCAAAGTGTCGAGCCGCGGCGGCACCACGACTGAAGCCGAAAATATCGAACTCGATCTTTTCTATAAGTAGATTGGGATTCTTACCGATCAGTGAGCGCACTTGACCGATAATTTTTTCAGGGCTCTGCTCCACACGAGCTGATACGCCAGTCTCTCCTCGGCCTGTCGCTTGTGCGTAAAGTGAGTCACCTGCGTCAGCTGTTGTGCCAATACCTTCGATGTACACGCGCAAAGAGGCGTTTCTCGTTTTCTCCGACAGTGTTTCGAAGGAATGATCCGTATACAGCTCATACAGCCGCACAATATTGCTCGCATCATTTCCATAACTGTTGTCCGGCGAACTCCCGTTTCCGTCGTAACCGTAGGTGGCGCAGTGCTGCTGGATCTCTGCAGCCGCTTCCGCGAGATTGGCGTCTGCGGCGTAGCACGCGGCGACCGTCTCGCTGTTGTCCTTGTTATTCCCGGTGCCATCGAAAAACACGCCGATACGCAGAGTAATTCCCCCCGGCGTCTCATCGTCCAGGTCGACTTCTTCCTCCTCTTCCTCGAGCTCTTCCTCTGCACGCGCGTTTACCGCTGGCGCAACGCGTAATGCGCTATCCAGTCCAGGCAGCAGCAGATGGGGGGCTTCACTGTCGTGTGGCTTGCGGCCCGTTTCGATTTCCGTGCTGCTGAAAATGCCGCCCGCATCGATCACTAGGTGATGGCCGCCGGCTTTCAGCGTGATGCTGGCGCCGGCATCCAGCACCACACTGGCGCCGGCCTTCAGGTGCACTTGCTGGCCGGCCTCGATGTCGAGAGACTTTCCAGCCTGGGTGTAACTGCTGCCATTGATGGTTTCGCGGCGTTCGTTGCCCACTTCCAGTTGAAGGCTATTGCCGATTTTCTGTGCCATGTCGCGTTGCGCGCGCAGGTAGATCAGTTCCTGTCCGGCGCGATCTTCAATCGACAGTTCGTTGTAGCCGCCATTGCGCGGCGAGCTTTCGCTGCGCAAGACGGTTCTGGTTTTGTGGTCGGGTAAAGAGTAGGGCGGCGTGGTAACTCTGTTGGCCACACACCCGGTGATCAGCGGTTTGTCCGGGTCACCCTCCAAAAAGGACACCACGACTTCCATGCCGACCCGCGGAATGGTCACGGCTCCAAAATGATCTCCGGCCCAACTGCTCGCCACGCGTACCCAGCAACTGCTGCGCTCACTGTTGAGTTCTTTGCGATCCCAGGGAAGTTCGATCTTCACGCGACCTAACTCATCGCAGTAAATCTCTTCGTCTTCGGGGCCGGTGACCCGTGCGGTCTGGATCACCAGCGGGCGGCGTGGTGCAGGCAGCGGTGGCCGGAAAACCACCTCAGCGGGAATCACGCTAAAGCGATTTCGGTAGCCTTGGGTGAAACCATCGGCGGTTTTGACGTCGCTGGGGCCGAACTCCTCAAGCACTTGTGGCTGTCGGCCTTCATGGCTGACGCTGAGCAAAAGCCACAGGTCGTTGCACTTTTTACGCGGGTGTCCGGTCAGCTCAAACAGGTGGCCACAACGCAGATTCGTCTGATCGCTTTCGCCGTCGCCCAGTTCGTAATCGCTACGGTGGCGCTCGAGTGCCTGCCGAGCAATTTGCTTGCCGCGCCTTTCGTTCTCGATCAGCAGCGGATAAAAGTAGTCCTCCAGCGTTGGAGTGAATCCGGCGGTGAAGCTGCTTTCAAGCAACAGGCTCGGGCGTTTCAGGTCGTAGTCACGACGGGTGACGGTGCTCGTGCGCGTACTGTTGCGCACCCAGAATCGGCTGATAACCTGATGCTCGGCCACCATGCCGGATTTCTGCAGATATGGCAGCGCGGCCAACTTGGGGAGAAACACCCGGTCATCGGTGAACACCAGCAAATGGCCGTCCGCCGAATGCTGGTGATGCCAGGCGATCCCGTCTTCAGCGCACAGCCTCTGGATAAATTCAAAGTCGCTTTCCGCGTACTGAGTGCAATAGTCGCGTGGCGGGTTCGGGGTGACATGAAAAGTGAACGCATCACCTTGAATACCGTGCTTTTGGAGCACCTGCGCGATGATCTGCGGCACCGTACGCTGCTGGAAAATCCTCTGGTCATGACTGAACTGCAAATAATGCAAGGCAGGCACTAGCTTCAGCTCATAGTGGGTCAGGCGTTTTCCGCTTTCACCGACCCGCACATCTTCAATGCGCCCATGAATACCTTCGTTGTTGAACCCGAATTGCAGAAATGCTGGCTGACTGAGCAGGCCTTCCAGATCGATATTCGCTTGTTCACTGATCAGTTCGACCCGGATGGCGTACAGGCAGCTGATGGCTTCATCACCATCAAATGCGAGCACCTTGAAGTCGTGGCGAACTCCGGGAATCTGCAGGGTAAAAGGCGCGCAACTGCCCGTGCTGAACATACGCTTGTCCTTAAGCAAAATGAGTCGATGCGCGGTGTTTGATCGTCCCTGATCGCCACGCGTAAAAAATTTGCCAAGGCACGCTAGCTGCGGGGGAAATAAATTGATGTAAGAACCGTCTCTGACATTTGTCAGAGTCTTCCGGGTTGTAAGGTGTTGTATGAATTGAAGGAAATGACTTAGGAGGGAGAGTTCGATAACTATTGAATTAGCACGAATGTGCAGTGTTTCCGGCCTGCTGAAAGTTTCACAAAGTAATTTGCCATCAAATTGATGGCACTTTTCCCATATGTCATTGTCTTCGCCGAATTGTTCAAAGAAGCCGATGAATTTTAGGAAGAGTCCTACTTCTATTTTTTTCAAGAGTTGTCATGCTTGCCGCCGTGTATTGGGGTGGGCAAGCGGCAAGATGCCTTTTCGGAGGAACAGAGCCCTCTAGCTCAAGGTTTTGGCGGGGGATAGGAAAATGCGGCGAATATAAATGACTCTCAGGGATTCCCTTGCGACATATAGGGCAATCTCCTACAGGCCCCAATGAACACTTCGTCTTGTTGTTTAATCAGATGCTTGCTAGTGGCCATCATTGTGATTACGATGCGCCCACTTGAAAGAGCACATCTCAATTGGATGAGTCGCTGCACCGCTCTTCGATACTGTCCCGCGCCGCGGTTATTCCAACAGGCGCCTGACTGTAATCCTTAATAAAGGCCATGGATGTCCTACTCAAGCAAACTTTCCGCCCATTACCTCGAACTCGCTAAAGTCTCTGTTTCCAAAGAGAATTTCGCGGGCGAAGACGTTCGTTTCTCGAGCGAATTCGAGGCCCTGGAAAGCGAGCTGGCCAAAGCCTCGTCGATGCACGAAAGCGGGCAGATCGACTGGCTGAAAATTCGCGAAAACAGCGAAAATCTGTTGCGTACCCAATCCAAGGATTTGCGTGTCGGCGCCTGGCTGACATGGTCGCTGTACCAGCGCGAATCCTTCCCCGGACTGCTCGCCGGCCTCGGGTTGCTGCACCATCTGTCGGAAAACAACTGGGCCGACGTTCACCCGCTCAAAGCCCGTACCCGTGCCGCCGCCATTGGCTGGCTGGTGCCGCGCCTTGAGCAGGTCATCACTGAAAACATCGCGATCAAGGAACAGTTGCCGATGTTCCGGCAGCTCTCCGAGCACCTGTCCGGTCTCGAAGCGGCGTGTGCTGAGCACTTGGGCGATGATTCGCCGCTGTTGCTGCCGATCTCCCGTCGCCTGAAAACCATGATCCAGCGCGCGGCCGACAATCAGCCGGCCCCCGGTGTGGTCGGTGCGGCAGTGGCGCAGGTCAAACAGGCTGCGAGCCAGTTGCTCACCCCCGGCGCACCGATCGACAACGAACGAGACGCCCATAAAGCTCTGCGCGCCCAGCAGGAAAGCGCTCGGCCGTTGTGCGCATGGTGGCTCAAACAGAAAGCCACCGACCTGCGCGCCCTGCGTCTGAACCGCACGCTGCTGTGGATGACCATCGACGCGGTGCCCGAGCGCAACGCTGAGCAGATCACCGTACTGCGCGGCCTGCCGCTGGAAAAACTCAAGCTCTATCAGGACCGTTTCGATCAGGGTAAATACGCCGACCTGCTGGTGGAACTGGAGGCGAGCCTGGCGAAGGCGCCGTTCTGGTTCGATGGCCAGAGGATGGTCTGGGAATGTCTCCAGAACCTCAACGCCGAGTTGGCAATGCGCGAAGTGGAGATCCACTTCGCGCTTTTGATTCAGCGTCTGCCCGGCATTGTCGAGTTGCGCTTCCATGACGGCGCGCCGTTTGCCGATCCGTCCACCCGGGCGTGGATCGCCGCCAACGTCATGCCGCACCTGCAAAGCGCGAGTGCGCCGCGCAAGGTCGAAAGCGAAAACGTCGAAACCCAGCCGGCCTGGGAAAAAGCCCTCGAAGAAGTTTTGCCGCTGCTGCGCAAGGAAGGCCTGAAGCCTGCCGTGCAGACGCTCAAGCAGGGTTTGCAATCCGCTCACGGTGGCCGCGAACGCTTCTTCTGGCAGTTCGCGCTCGCCCGACTGTGCTTCATGGCCAAGAAATACGAACTGGCCAAGAACCAGCTGGAAACCCTCGATCAGACATTACAGGACTCAGGCCTGCACGCCTGGGAGCCCGATCTTGCATTGGAAGTGCTGCACCTGCTGCACAGTTGCTGCGAGTTGTTGCCGCAGAACCATGCCGTACGTGAACGCAAGGAAGTGATTTATCGCTGGCTGTTGCACCTCGATCTCGAAGTG
>NZ_JBIUVX010000054.1:0-26020 GCF_044743175.1 Pseudomonas sp. NPDC087690 | reverse complement strand
CGTTTGGCGCAGCCAAACACATCGAGAGGAGGTGCAGCGAAGCAAACCGTAGGCGATGCCCCCCGGATCGATCCCGGAGCGAAGGAACCCCGAGCTCTAGCGAGCGGGCCGTACGTAGGAGCAAGCCTTTTTGGTTACTTTTTCGGCGTCTGGAAAAAGTGACCCGCCGTAAGGGCGGAACCCTGAGCGGCCGTTACCGCAGCAACGGATATGTACTCGGTCCCCCTTCAAAAAGAGCAAAGATCGCAGCCTTCGGCAGCTCCTACAGGGGTAGCTCAGGTTTGCAGGTCAATCCGGTCGAGTGCCCGGCTCACTGCCAGTTCGGCCAGCCTCACGATTTGCTGAATCGCCAGCGCCGTGTACATCAGTGGAGAACGGTTGGGTGTCAGGGTGGCATTTCTGGCAGGCCAGCTCCCACAGGAATTGCATGCTGCCTGCAAGAAATGGGTTGGCCGGTAGGCGCCATCGCGAGCAGGCTCACTCCTACAGGTGGATCGGGTACATCAGTTGGAGATTGGTCGGCTGTCAGGCCGCCATCGCTGGCAAGCCAGCTCCCACAGGGATTGAGTGAAGTCAGCCAATAGGCCGAGTGTCAGCTCGCCTCGCTTTTGATCTTGATCCACGGGCGACGTCGAAGGCTGAGTGGAGGGGTTGATCCGGGGGTGGGAGCGCAGCGACCGTTTGGCGCAGCCAAACACATCGAGAGGAGGTGCAGCGAAGCAAACCGTAGGCGATGCCCCCCGGATCGATCCCGGAGCGAAGGAACCCCGAGCTCTAGCGAGCGGGCCGTACGTAGGAGCAAGCCTTTTTGGTTACTTTTGACTGGGCCGGCATTCCGGGCGTCTGGAAAAAGTGACCCGCCGTAAGGGCGGAACCCTGAGCGGCCGTGACCGCAGCAACGGATATGTACTCGGTTCCCCCACAAAAAGAGCAAAGATCGCAGCCTTCGGCAGCTCCTACAGGCAATCAACCACCACCCCCCGAACCACTATCAACCTTACCCCCCTGCTCCTGATCAAAAAACTCCGGTATCTCATGCTGATAACTTTTCAACCACCGCTGCATGACCAACTCCCGTTCCGCCGGGGTCAACGTCTGCAGGGTCGGCGAAGCAACCTTGTTACGCGCCTGCAATTGCAACCAGCCCTCGGTTTCCTGCTGCTGAGCCGAAGCCGGACCCGCATCAATGGCATGGCTGATCAGCGGCACAGCGAACAAACCAAGACAGACAAGGATAGCTTTCATCATCGCGCCCCCTACTTGAGCATCGCCGTAACGGCAACGGTGGACCGGTTCGGCAGCTTGAGTTTCTCCGCACGCCCCTGCGCCTCGCTGAATTGCGCCGGGCTAAGGCCAAGACGACTAACCAGTTCAGCCGCACGACTCCAGTCGTCCTGATACAACAACAGAGTCACCAGATTCAGCGCCGCCAACTGATCACTCTGCTTGAGCTCCATGGCGGTGAGAAACTCGAAGCGCGCATCTTCAAGGCGCAGTTGATTGAGGTAAACCACACCAAGGTCATTGCGGATTTTTTCGTCGGTAGGTGCCAGCCGCGCGGCGCGTTGCAAATGCGCCTGCGCCTGACCGTAATCGGATTTGGCCGCAGCGAGTTGCCCCAAACCGTGCTCGGCTTCTGCCGCCAGACACGAACCGAGCAGGCTGCGATACAGCGGCTCGGCCTCGCTGCGCCCGAGCAAGCGATAGACCTTGGCCTTGCGCAGACGCACGTCGGCAATGTTGTCCGGCAGGCTTTGCAGGTTGGCGAGGCTGGCGTGCAGTTTACCGTCGTTGGCCATGTCGTCGGCCAGGTTCAGCGACAGTTGTTGATCGGAGCTCAACTTGGCACAACTGGCGGAATTGGTCAGCGCATCCCACGGCGTTTGCCCGGTGTTGGCACAACCTCCGAGCAGCAGAAAACAGGCACCTGCAATCATTGCTTTCATCACGATCCCTCTAGGCTCCCAACGCCTTCGCCAGGGCAGTGAAGCCCGGGCCGGCCAGGACAATCAATAACGCCGGGAAGAGAAACAGCATCATCACGACGGACATTTTTGCGGACATCTTGGAGATGTATTCCTGCAGGCGCGTCAGGCGCCGGTCATCAAGCAGTTGCTTGAGCGCCAGCAACGACTTCATCGCGCCGCCGCCCTGATACAGCAACTGCTGAAGAATCACGCAGGTGTCGGTGAACTCATCCACCGCCAATAACTGCGTGGCCTTGTTCAGCTCCTCGCCCAGTTCCAGGCCGGAGTCAACGCGACTCAGCACCAGGCGCAATTCGTACGTCAGTACTGGCAACAGTGCCTGACCTTCATGACTGAGCACGCGCAACGCCTGCTCCACGGCCATGCCTGATTCGAAAAGAATGCGCAGCAGCGGAATGAACGTGCCGATCTCGCTGGCCAGTTGTTTTTGCCGACGCGTCACGGCGATCACCAGCAGACGTTTGGGCAACAGATAGCCGACGCCGAGGGCGAACAACGGCGCGATCCATTGTTTTTCCACAGCAGGAAAAAACACCGATTGCAGCAGCAGCGTCAGCGCCAGCAGCAACAGTGGCGAGCCGATCTGACAGGCTGCGAAAAGCGAACGCTGACGCGCACTGCGCCAGCCGAGGCGGTTGAGAAGCGACTGGGTTTCATTGTCGAGTTTGACGCTGTGCTGACCGACCTTGCTGTCGCCGAGCACTTGCAACAGGTTGCCGAAACGGTTCTCGCGGATCAGGTCGCCCTCCAGTCGACGACTGATCTGCCGCGCCCGCCGACGCTGCTCCAGCAGACTGGTCAGGAGCAACGCGGCAGCGCCGAGCAGTAACAGCGCGCTGATCATCAAGGGCGTGGTCATAGGCTGCGCAACATCCGCCAGAGCAACAGACTGCCGATCACCTGCATGCCGAACGCCGTGGCCAGCATCCGCTGCCCGGAGGGGTCATGCCACATGGCGACCAGATAGATCGGATTGGCCATCAGGAAATACCCGGCCATGGCAATCGGCAGCAAACCCAGGACCCACGCGGTGAGGCGGGTTTCGCCGGTCATCGCCCGTAACTGACGCGAGGCCTGATCGCGCTCGCGAATCATCTTGATCAGGTTCTCCAGCAGCTCGCTGGCGTTGCCGCCGTAACGGTGATTGACCTTGAGGCCGAGGGCGAACAGGCGAAATTCATCACGTTCGTACAGCTCGGCCAGATCCGACACCGCATCCGGCAGACTCACGCCCAACTGCACGTTGCGCTGCACCCGGCCCATGGCATTTTTCAATGGATCTTCGCTGGTCTCGATGCCGCCCAGTACGGCATCGGCGAGGGTGCGTCCGGACTTCAAACTGCGCACGGTGTAATCGAGCAGTTGCGGCAATTGTTCGATCATCCGCCGCAGCCGACGTTGATAGCGCCAACTGACAAACAGGCGCAAAGCCAGCGGCGGGACAACGAGCAACACCAACAAACCGATCACCCCGGCGAGGGCGAAACCGGTCAGCACGCCGAACGCCCACAACAGCATCCACAGGCCGATTCGATCCGTCGGCCGACCGAGGCCGGCACGTAAAAACGCCCGTTCAAGGCCGACCCAGCGCGGCGCTTCCACCGCCAGTTGCGGTTGTCCTTGATTCAACCGATCGATCACGCGCTCGGTCCCGCCCTGACGCCAGCCGTTGTAGAACAGACGCAGTGACAACCCCAGCAGCGTCAGGCAAATCACGATCAGCAGCAGCGGTTTGAGCATGCCGTGGCCCTCAGTGCGCAAGCGTCGATTCGCGACGCAGCTTGTCGCCCGCCGGGTTGACCGCTTCGCGCAGGAAACCGAAGCCGGTGCGCCGGTCGAGGCGGAACAACGTGTTGGTGACGTAGACGTCCTCGCGTACGCCGACCACTTCCACTACTTCGCTGACGCAGCGGCGTCCGTCGGGCATGCGCGTCAGTTGAATCACCACATCAAGGGCAGCACAGATCATCTGCCGCAACGTGCGTTCGGCGATGGTGCGGCCGGTCAGGCCGACCAGGGTTTCCAGGCGCAGCAAGGCGTCTTGCGCGTTGTTGGCGTGCACGGTGCTCATCGAACCGTCGTGGCCGGTGTTCATCGCGGTCAGCACATCGACCACTTCGACGCCGCGAATCTCACCGAGGATGATGCGGTCGGGGCGCATGCGCAGGGCGTTGCGGATCAGGTCGCTGGCCTTCACTTCGCCGTGGCCCTCGGCATTCGGCGGACGGGTTTCCAGGCGCACGACGTGTGGGTGGCCGAGCTGCAATTCGGCGACGTCTTCGATGGTCACCAGCCGCTCATGCGGATTGATCAACTGGCTGAGAATGTTCAGCAGCGTGGTCTTGCCGGTACCAGTACCGCCGCTGATAAGGATGTTGCAGCGCTTGCCCACCGCTTCTTCGATGAAGTCGTAGATCGCCTGATCAATGGTTTGCATCGCCATCAGGTCGGTGCTTTTGAGCATGTCCTTGCGAAATTTGCGGATCGACAGGCACGGCCCGTCGAGGGCGATCGGCGGGATGATCGCGTTGACCCGGCTGCCATCCGGCAGGCGTGCATCGACCATCGGCGACGATTCGTCGAGACGTCGCCCCAGTGGCGCGAGAATGCGCTGCATGACCCGCTCGACGTGGTGCGCATCGATAAAGCGCAGATCACTCAAGTGCAGCACGCCATCGCGTTCGATAAACACCCGGTGCGGGCCGTTGACCAGAATCTCGGTCACGGCGCTGTCGCGCAGCAGCACTTCGAGCGGGCCGAAACCGGTCAGCTCATCGACGATTTCTTCGGCCAGACGCTCCATTTCATAACGGGAAATCGCCAGGTGCAGGCGCGCGATGTATTCGGCGACTTTGTCGATGACGAACTGCGAGAGCACCTGCCGCGAGCCTTCCAGCAGGTTTTTCCCGGACTCTTCGATGGCGTCGATGATGTAGCGATGCAACACCAGTTTCAGGCCATCGTGGTCGGTGTTGCCGCTCGCGTGGCGCTGCGGGCCACCGAACAGTTGTTCGCTGCTCATGAGGTGCCTCGCAAGCGGTTGAACCAGTTAGCCTTGGGTTTGGCCAGGCCTTCGGAACGTTTTGCCAGGCGTTCGCCGAGGGTGCGCAGGCTTTGGCTGATGGCTTCGCGCGGGGCCAGTTCGAACAGGGTCACGCCTTGGTTTTTCGCGTTGAGGCGAATCTCCGGGCTGTAGGCGAGCACGGCAATCACCTCCAGGCCGAAGGTCTTGCCGAGGGTGTCGGAATCCGGTGCGACGTTGCGCAGATAGCGGTCGATCAGCAATCGGCCATGATCAAGCTTCATGCCCTTCTCACGCCACAAATTGAGCACGGCAAGGTTGCGCCGGCAGTCGAGCACGTTCTGATCGGTGTACCAGAGCAGCTTGTCGCAATGGCTGACGAACGTGCGCAGCGCTTCGCTGTCGGGCTGGCCGGTGAGGTTGACGACGATGTGCTGGAAATGTTGGCGCAAGGCGCTGAGCAACATGTACAACTCGGCGGCGCTGGTGCGCTCCAGCGGCTCGTCGGAGCTGGCGTAAGCGAGGATGCGCAGGCCCGCTTCGGCACTGGTGAACGCGCTGTCGATCAGGGTTGCATCGAGACGCCGCAAGTGGCGCAACGCATCGCCGAAATGGAACGAGCTTTCCAGGCCAAGCAAGGCCAGGCTGTCGCCGCGCGGCAAACCCAGATCGAGTAGCAACGTCTGCTGCCCGCTCTTCTGCACCACCAGCGCCATGTGGTTGGCCAACAGTGCGCCGTCAGCGTTGCTTTGCACGCCATAAAGCACAGTCAGACCACCGAGTTGGGTATTCGGCGTGACGGCCGGCAGGCGTTTGCTCAAACGCCGCACCAGACCCGCCACCTCACTGGAACGCGAACCGTAAGCGACGAAATCCCGCGCACCGGCGCGCATCGCGTTGAGCACCAGTTGATTGTCCATGCCGTCGCCGAGGGCGACGATGGCGAGCATCGGTTTGGCTTCGAGCACGCCTTCGATCAACGCGCTTTGCGCGACCAGATGATCGCGATCCAGCCCGACGAACACCAGGCTGGCGAAGGTCACGTCAACCAGCGCGAGCAACTCGTCAAGGCTGCCGCCTCCGGCGCTGACCACCTGACCGAGCGGCGCGAGCGCACCTTGCAACCACTCAAGATCGGTGTCGTTACGGGTGATGGCGAGGAAGGTCTGACTCAGGCTCTGGCTCATTGCGATAACCCGCTGCGTTTATCGAAGTTGCCGTTTTCAAGGAAGTACAGGCGATACCAGTTCGGGTCGTAGTTACGCAGTTTTTCACCCGGCAGCGACGGCAACGGCGCGTTGGCGGCCAGCGGCTGCACCAGGTGCGGCGTGACGATCATCAGCAGTTCGCGCTCTTCGCGGTTGATCGACGAGTTGCGGAAAAACGCACCAATGATCGGGATGTCGCCCAGGCCGGGAAACTTGTTCACCTGGGAAGCATTCTGTGTGCTGATCAAACCGCTGATCACGAAGCTTTCGCCATCGGCCAGCGAAATGCTGGTGTCGGTGCGGCGGATGGTAAACGCCGGCACGGTGGTGCCGCCGATGGTCACGCCATTGTTGTAGTCCAGCTCGCTGACTTCCGGCGCGACCTTGAGGGCGATGCGATCACGGCCGACGACGGTCGGCGTCAGGGTCAGACGAATGCCGAATTCCTTGTACTCGATGGAGTAGCTGTTGCTGTTGGCGCTCGGTACCGGAATCGGAATTTCGCCACCGGCGAGGAAGCTCGCGCTCTGCCCGCTCAACGCCACCAGGCTCGGCCGCGCCAGGGTGTAGGCGAAACCACTGCCTTCCAGCGCATTGACGATGCCGAGGAATTTGCTGCTGCCACCGCCCCAGACAATGTTGAACGCGTCGTTAACCAACGGGATGCTCG
Source organism: Pseudomonas sp. NPDC087690 (assembly GCF_044743175.1). Classification (NCBI taxonomy): domain Bacteria; kingdom Pseudomonadati; phylum Pseudomonadota; class Gammaproteobacteria; order Pseudomonadales; family Pseudomonadaceae; genus Pseudomonas; species Pseudomonas sp. NPDC087690. Next base: position 19,132 of record NZ_JBIUVX010000054.1, on the reverse strand, counting down.
GCACGGCGATGCGCGGGTCGATGTTGCGCAAAGGCACAACGCCGGGCGTTACGCCCGTGCCGGGCACCGTACCCGGAGCACCGAAGAGAAAGTTATTCGAGCCCTTGCCGAAGATCTGCGTGCCGGCCTCCTTCAATTTGGTGCGACTGACTTCGACAAAGCGAATGTCGGTCTGCACCTGCGAAGGCAACGTCGGATCGTCCGTGGCAGGCAACGAGACCGTCATTGCCGCACTGGCCTTGCCCTGCACAAACACCATGCTCTGACGCGGTGCGTTGGTGCAGGCCGTCCAGATCATCAACGTGGTGGCGCCGGGGGCGACACCGGTGAGCAATACGCCTTGATCGCCGGTCACGCGCACGTCGGCAATTTTCGGGTCGCCCACCGCCACGCGGGTGATCGCCACCGGCGATTGCAGTGCCTGTTGCAGACCTTCGCCGACTTCCAGGGCCGCCGGCAAAGGGCCTAGCGCGGCGCAATTGCCGGCAGCGGCGACGGCAGTGCCGATCGAAGCAACGCTCAGCAGCGAGGCCCGGAGCAAGCCGTTGAACAGGGGCGTGAAGCATTTGCGCATGTAAAGGCGTCCTTGCTCGAATCAGGGAGTGGGTTGAGCGTTTTCGGCACCACGGATAACTTCCACGGTCGGTTTGCGCGCCGTCGGTTGCCCGGCTACGGCAAGTGGTTTGGGCGCGGGCGCAAGTGATAACTGGCTGAACTCGAGCAACGCGCGACGCGGCGTGTCGAGTTGCGTGGCGACATCGTTTTCGCCGGCCCAGTATTTCGCCAGTTGTTGCTCATCGGCGCTGCGTACCGCCAGGCGCAAGGCACCGGCACCCGATGCCAGCATCAAACGGCTGAGCAACGCTTCCGGCACCGCCAGCACCACGCTGCGCGCTGCCATGCGCTGTTGTTCCTGCTTGAGTCGTTCATCGTCACTGCGCGCGGGGCTGGCGGATTGACCATCGTTGGTCAGGCCCATCTGGCTGCCGACACCGAGCACGCGCACCGCCGGCACCACCAATTGCGCCGAGGCCTGTGGATTGTTTTCGTCCTTGCGCAGAAACAGCAGCACATCGACGTAATCGCCCGGCGCCACTTGCCCGCCGACGCTGATCACTTCATCCACAGACACCGCCAGTGCGCGTTCACCGGGCCGGATCATTCGCGCCAGTTGGCTGCCCGGTGCAAAGCTTTCTTCATTCAGCCAACTGCCGGCGCTCAACGGCCGCCACGGCGTGCGGCCAATGACTTGTTCGACAGTGCTCAGGCTGCCAGCGGGCGCGGTGCGCAGTTTTTCCACGGTGACATCGGCTGCGGTGATTTTCACGAACGGCGCAATGTCGCGCAGCAATACCACCACGGGTTGACGGGTCGGATCTTCAACAGGTTGCGCAGGCACCGCAGGCGTTACGTCCTGGGTGACGGCGACGGGTGCTGCGACCGGTTCGACGGCCGGCTGGCGGCTCAAGGTCAGCCCCCAATACCCGGCAATGATGGCGCCCAGCAAAAACAATCCGGCCAGACCCAGCGTGACGCGACTGTTCATGACGGCTCTCCCTTTCCCGCTGCGCGTTCTTTCTTATGCAATGACCCGTAAACTTCCAACGAGATAAATTCGCAATCAGGCAGCTATGAACAAGTAACTATTTCGCTATTTGACGGTAGTCCAGCGCGAACAAAACGCCATTAACAGCGATGAAATATCCAACGAAAGTAGGAGGCTAAAGCGCCAAACATGGTTTTTTAGTGTAATTGCGCCAACTAATACTTTCGGGTTAATTCGTTCTTACAGTTGTAGGGCCGGGGAATGCCGACAATGCTGATGCTGGCACAGGGAAATCATGTTGCGAACGCGCAACACCTGGCGTGCTCAAGGAGAATCCTCATGTCGTATTCCCAAATGGTTAAAAAATTCAAAGCCGAGATTGCTTTCTTCAAAGGCCTGGCCAAAGACACCGAAGGCGCATCAGCCATTGAATATGCGCTGGTCGTCGGTCTTGTCGCGCTGGTGATTGCAGCCTTCGGTAACGGCATCGGCACCCAGGTCACCGCGGTTCTGACGGCTATCCAGACTGCACTCACACCGACTCCCTGATCGCCCCGGTTACTTGTCAATGCGGCCATTGGGTTCTAACGTCAGCACTCAGTCCATTGCAGGTGTTGCCTATGAACTCTCCACACACTCCTCGCCAGCAGTTGCTCCTCGTCGACGATGAGGAGGACGCACTGCTGGAGCTGGCGGAGTTACTGGAGGGCGAAGGCTTCACCTGTCATACCGCAACGTCGGTGAAACTTGCCTTGCACCACCTGACTCGCCATCCCGATATCGCCCTGGTGATTACCGATCTGCGCATGCCGGAAGAAAGCGGCATGTCGCTGATCAAGCGCCTGCGTGAACATACTTCGCGTCAGCATCTGCCTGTGATCGTGACGTCCGGGCATGCCGATATGGAGGATGTCAGCGATATGTTGCGCCTGCAGGTGCTGGACCTGTTCCGCAAGCCGATCTATCACGTGCGATTGCTGGAAACCCTCGACAACCTGTTTCCCAAGTCCAAGGCTCACAGCGGTTGAGGTTTTGCACCCCGGTGGTGGCCGGGGTCAATGGAGTTCAGTGCGCAGTCACCCGTTGACGCATGCCCGAGTTGCTTGGCGATAACGCCAGGGCCAGTTGGGTGCGGTTATGCATGTGAGTCAGGCGCAGCACTTGCGAGACATAGAGTTTGACTGTGTTCTCGGTAATCCCCAGTTCACAGGCGATCTGATAGTTGGTCTGGCCTTTGCCCACCAACCGTGCAACGTCGAGCTGGCGTGGCGACAGCTGATTGAAGATCGCCGGGATCTCCACACCTTCGCCCTCGCCTTGCGCTTCTTCACCGGCTGGTGCGGGACCACGGCGGACTTTGTCGAGGTCCTGATAAAGATCGTCGATCGACTCGGAGAGGTATTGCAGCTTCTGATTCAGGTGGCCGAGTTGCAGGGTTTTCTGACGCTCCGCCAATACCACTTCCTGGCGGCGCAGCCCTTCAAGCAGTTCGTCCAGATCCACCGGTTTCTGGTAGTAGTCGGCGATCCCGGCACGCAACGCTTTGATCACATCCTGCTTGTCGGCACGCCCGGTCAGCATGATGGCTTCGAACATCCGCTGTTTGCCTGCCAGCCGTTGCAGTTCCTGGACGAGCTGGATGCCATCCATGTCGGGCATGTGCAGGTCGCACAGCACCAGACCGATGGCCGGATCCTGGCTGAATTGCTCGATCGCCTGTTGGCTCGATTCGCATGGCACGCAACGGTAGCCGCTGCTCTCGATGAATTCGCAGAGCTCTTCAACGATCAACGGCTGATCGTCGACGACCAGAACTTTCACAGCAGACGTAAGCTTGTTCACTTGCCACTCCATGCCCAGGCCAAAGGCTGACCGTTCCTGTAATAACGCTGATTTGAAAGTAGACCCACTTTCCGACTATGTACATAGGACTAGTGGCATGGGGCGACTAATGGATCCAGATTAACGTCAGGATCGTCCCCATCAGCACGAACGGTGCAAATGGCAGCTTTTTTGACTTTCCAGGGGCTAGATATCGAAGACATTCCCTAAGCCGTTGACTCATATGCAGCCAGAGTTTTGGCACCACTACGATCCACAAGGCGCTGACAAGTGCCGCGCCGATGAATGCACCGAGCAGGTGATGACCGTCCGTCGCAAGGCCCAAAGCTGTCATTAGTTTCACATCACCGGCGCCGAAACGCTTCAGCCAGTAACCGGGCAGCGTCAACAACAGCGCCAGTAAAAACGCCCAGCCACCCTGCACCGCTTCGGCCCCCAGCCAAGTGTGGCCAGTGACCAGCAGATACACCGCCGCCAACCCACCGACACCCAAGGTCAGCACGTTGGCGATATGCCGCTGACGAGCATCCTGCGCCGCGCATAGCGTCAGCCAGATCAGAACGACAAAGCAGTGCATGCGGTAAAAAACGTCCGTTTTGGCTGAATGATTCTATGCTGATATTACGTAGTGAATGTCAGGGTAGACGCACTCATGAAATCCGGCCTCCCCCGTAAACAAAAAGGCGCTGTCGCCATCGAATTCGCCTTGGTGTTCGTGATCTTTTTCGCCGTGTTTTATGGCTTGGTCAGCTACAGCTTGCCGCTGTTGTTGATGCAATCATTCAACGAGTCCACCGCCGAAGCCGTGCGCCGCAGCGTGGCGCTGGATCCTGCCTCGGCGAATTATTCGACCGTCATTACCACGACCGCGCGCACCGAACTCGGCAGGCAATTGGCCTGGTTGCCCGCCGCGCTGAATTTCAATGCCGCCACTGACAGCACCATCACCTATACCGGCGGCGTGCTGACGGTGACCATCAATTACCCCACGAGCAAATTGAATCAGGCGCTGCCGTTTCTGGTGCTGCCCGGTGTCGGCACGGTGCCGCGTCTGCCCGCGACATTGCGCGCCTCGTCGAGCCTGCAATTTTGAGTTCCGGTGACAAGCTGTTCGGCCGCCTGCTCAATCGACCTCTCGGCGTTTCCCCGACTCAGCAAACGGCGGTAGTGCAAAGCGTCGGCCTGCAGCTGTATCTGGATGGCGACGGCTACGTCAATCATCTGAGCGGGCCGTTGCGCCATGTGTTGGCCGCGCAGCTGTCGAGTGCGCAACCCGCGCATCTGCTGACGTATTTGCTGCCGCACAGCAGCCTGAGCGTCGAAGGCCAACCGGCCGACTGGCAAGGCCAGATGCTCGATCTCGATTTTTTCAGCCAGGCCGGGCCGCCTCTGCACTTGCGCGGTTGGGTGCAGGCGCAGGACGGCGGCTGGCTGCTGCAACTGCTCGACATCGGCGACTTGCTCGGTGAGCGACGCCAGGCGCGCAGCCGCGAACAATCGCAGTTGCTCGCCACGCAGATTCGCGATCAGTTACGCCTTTGCAGCCTTGCACGTCTGCCTGATGCGCTGGGCGAGCAATTGCAACGGCTCAGTCAACACTTGCATATCCCGTGTCTGGCCGTGGCGCTGCTCGATGAGCAAGGCCTTGGCTGGCAGATTCATCAGCACTACGCGGCATTGAACGCGCCCTGCCTGTGGCGTGAACAGCAGCCTCTGGGCACCGCGCTCGACAGCCTCGACGGTGCGTCCCCCCAGCGTTTGCTGAGCAGCGAGCGGCCGCGCCTGAGTGCCATTTTCGGTTTGAACGAAGGTTTTGCCGTGCCCTATCGCGACGCTCAGGGTGTGGCTGCCTGGCTGTTGTGCGCCGACTACAACGTGCAGCAACAGGCGCCCGACCTCAGTGATCATGACTGGCTTCTACTCGCCGCCGCCGTGGCCGCGCCGTTACTGGAACGGCTGCGCGAGCATCGTCATCAACAGCAACTGGAACGCCTGGACACCCTGCAAGCGCTGCTTGGCACCGGTTGGTGGGAAGTGTTCAGCGACAGCAACCAAGTGCAATTGGCACCGACACTGGCGCACAGTCTCGGCTTGATGACAACGCAGTTGCCGATTCAGGACTGGTTCAATCAGGTGCATCCCGCCGACCGCGATGAGCTGCGCAGTCGCCTGCAAGCGTTGCAGGATAACGGAGCGCCTCTGGAAGTGTGCGTGCGCTGGCAAACCGCCGGGCAACCGTTGCCATTATGGTATCGCCTGCAAGGCCAGTCTTTGGGCATCGGTGCCCAGCGTCGACTGGTAGGGTTCATGCTCGACATCAGCGACATCAAGAACCAACAGCAACAGGCCGCCGCCGCCCATGCGCGGCTGGACAACCTGATCGCCAGTTCACCGGCGGTGATCTACGTACAGCGCTACGTGGCAGGCGCGCTGCAACCGAGTTTTTTCAGCGCCAGTCTGCAAGCGCTTTTAGGCTGGAGTCTCGTCGATTGTGACGACGGTCGACTGGTTGAACACGTGCACCCGGAAGACCGTCCGCGCTATTTCGAGCGTAACCGGCAATTGCTGCGCGAAGGTTCGGTGAGCGCACGCTATCGGGTGCTCGACCGTCAGGGCAATGCGCACTGGCTGCTCGATGAGGCCAAATTGCTGCGCGACGATCTCGGCTTGCCGGTGGAGGCCGTCGGTCTGTGGCTGGACGTCACCGAAGCCACTCTCGCCGCCGAACAGATCAAGGTCAGTGAAGAGCGTTACCGGATTCTGGTGGAAGACTCGCCAGCAATGATTTGCCGTTATCGTCCGGACTTGACCCTGACGTTCGGCAACCGGCCACTGGCGATGTATCTGGAGTGCGCATCCGAGCAATTGCCCGGGGTGAACCTGGGCAGCTGGATGTCCGATGAACAGCGCGAAGCCTTCGTGCAGCGCCTGGCGCAACTGACCCCGGAACTGCCGGTGAGTACAGCTGAAATCAGCCTGCGCCTGCCGGGTCGCGAACACGCGTGGTGGGTCTGGTCGGATCGCGGGGTGTTCGATGAGCACGGCACGCTGGTCGAGGTGCAAGCGGTGGGCCGCGACAACACCGAAGTGCGGCGCTCGCAGCAGCAACTGACGCAAAGCGCAAAAATGGCCACCCTCGGCGAAATGGCCACGGGGCTTGCCCATGAGATCAACCAGCCGCTGAACGTGATGCGCATGGCCATCGTCAATGTGCTCAAGCGCCTGAGCAACGGTGATGTGCAGATCGACTACCTGACCGACAAACTCAAACGCATCGATGCGCAGGTGCAACGCGCAGCGCGGGTGGTGGATCACATGCGCGTGTTCGGGCGGCGTTCGGAAATCGAACAACAGCCGTTCAATCCACTGGAGGCGATCGAAGGCACGCTGTCGCTGCTGTCGGAAGGCTTGCGCGGCAAAGGCGTGGAGTTGCGGATCAAGGAAGCGGACTTCCAGGTTCAGGTGCGCGGCTACGTCGATCAGCTCGAACAAGTACTGATCAACCTGATGGTCAACGCCCGCGACGCGTTGCTCGGCAAGCGCGAAGCCAACCGCGACTTTCAGCCGTGGATTGCGTTGCACGCCGAGTGCGACGAACACGTGGTGCGGCTATGGGTCGAGGACAACGGCGGTGGTATCGATCCACGTTTGCTGGAGCGGATATTCGAGCCTTTTTTCACCACAAAACCGGTCGGCGTCGGCACCGGTCTGGGCTTGTCGGTGAGTTATGGCATTGTCGAAAACATGGGCGGTCGCCTGAGCGTGCGCAACGGCGATGAGGGCGCGCAGTTTTGTATCGAGCTACCGATTGCGCTGCCCGATTAGATCGCCAGCATCGGTTGCCCTGGTGGCTTGCAACTGAGGTTGGCACCGACGTCAACCTTGTTCAGGGTGATGCCGAGGTTGGCCAGCAAGCCATCGAGAATCGGGTCGAGTACCGGGCTGAGCAGGTTGTCGATGACCACGCCGAGCGTGTTGTTGACGCCCGCCAGCACGTCTGCCGTGGTGGTGAGCAAACCGCCCAGCAAACTCGAACCGGTGGGTTTGTAGGCCTGCACCTGAACCCCGCTCAATGTGCCTTTCAAACTGTTGACCACGCTTTGTGTGCCGAAGCTGTAGGTCATTGGCGTTTGCTTGATTTCCGGTGGCTGATTGTAGGTGTGAATGTTTTGCATGCTCGCCACCGAGGTATCAACCTTCACCCCCAGACCGCCGCCATAAAACGCTTTGCGCGTGCTCTGATCACACGTCGCCGAGCCCAGCCCGAGTAAAGGAATGGTGCAGGTGATGACGCCAACATCGATCAATGCCAGCGGCTGCACGGTGACATCGGCCGAAGAGGAAAAGGCATTGGCGGCGTCGATCTTGCCGACCTTGAGCTTGACCAATGAGGAGTTGGTCTGGGTGGTCAGGCTTTTCGTGGCGTCGCTGACGCAGTTGAAATCGGTGACATGGCTGTCGGCAGCGGCGGCCTCGAGCAGGATGTCGATGGTAGAGGTGGGCAGAATCTGCAGATGGGTACGCTGACAAGTGCCGCCCAAGGTGCAGAACAACGAGTTCAGCGTACCGGCGATGTTCAGGTGCAGCAGGTTGTTGAGGGTATCGGTCAAGCCACCCACCAGCGGCGTACTGACGATGGCGCTGGCGAGGCCGGCAACACCGGACAGCAGCGGCAGATTCAGTGAGATCAACGTGCGTACCTGCGCGGTTTTCACGTAGATACGATTGGCGCCCATCGGGTCGGCCTTGGCCAGCGCCGGATTGCCCACTGCCGACAATTGCGGCGGCTGGATGACTTTGACTTTCACCGAGCCGTTGACCAGCCCCGGAATACTCAGCGGCACCGTGGCCGTCAGGGCGTTCTGACTGTTGGCCAGTTGCACCACGGCTTCGAGCAACTGGAACACTTGCAGATTGGCATTGAGTGCGGCCGATGTCGCACCGGTCTGCAGTTGCAGCAATTGCCCGAGCACCACCGAAGTGTTGCCGACGATGGCTTTCAATCCGACCAGTCCACTGACCGCGACACTGGTGGTGGTGCCGCCCTTGGTCAATACGGTGATGGCGGTGTCGAGCAGTTGGTTGACCTGGATGCTCTGGCTCAACACCTGCGTGTAGTTGCCGGCGTCCACGTGCAGATCGAGTGCCAGTTGGTTCAGGTAACCGAGCAGACTGATATTGGTATCGACGAGGCCTTGCCAACCGCCAACGCTGAGGTTGAGGCTGCCCCCGAGCAAACCGCCCCACAGCGCATTCAACGCCGCCGACTTGCTCGCGTCGACCGTCAGTGCGGTAGTGCCAATGGTCAGTTGCGCCAGCGGCGGCAAAATGGCCGAAGTGCCGACCGCCGTTGCATGCAGACGTGTCGTTGGCGACACCCTGCCCGGCTGGAACAGCGCATACAGAGCGGCAGCCACACTGGTGGGCACCACGCGTGTGGCGACGACGCTGATTGCCGCTTTTTTGCTCGCATCCATCGTGAAGGCGCGCAGATTGTTTGCGCCGGGTTGCACGGTGCCACAGGTCACGGTGAGGGTCGTGTCCGGTGCCACGGTAAAACCGTTGCGCGCCGCACTGGCGGTGGCATAAGCCGCCGCGCTGAGCCCGGTCAGGCAATCACCGCTACGCGAAACGGCCTCGAGCGCGGCGACATCGACCACCCGCTGCAAGCGGCGTTGCTCCATGTACAGGCGACCGCTGTCGACCACCAGCACCATGCACACCAGCGCAAGACCGAGGGTCAGCGCCGCCATCAGGCCGATCGCCCCGTGCTGCCGGGCCGGGCCGTTGAAATGCGAGCGAGGCGACATGGCGCACTCCTTTGCCGTTACCTCCATTGGTGCAGATGAGTGTAGACGGGCTCAGTGAAGCTGCTGGCAACGCGCCATTTACTCACAATCCTGGGGCTCACCTTGGATAACTATAGGAGTGAGCCTGCTCGCGATAGCGGTGCGTCATGCCGCGCTGATTCGCCTGACACACCGCCATCGCGAGCAGGCTCACTCCTACAGGGATCTGTGCAAGCCAATAAAACGGGGGAGCTCAGTGGCTCCCCGTTTTTTTAATTTTCAGCGCGGTGGATAGTTGGTGAGAATGCGGGCGACCGTCTCGCGGATGGCATTGCTGCGATCTTCCGGGTTCGGTTTGCTGGCGAGCATCTGTTCATCGCTGCCACGCCACACCAGTTTGCCGTCCTTGCCGTCGAGCAGGTCGATCTGGATGGTCGCGACCTTGTAGGTGATGTTGCGCGTTTCGTTGTACATCGGCGCGCCCCAGTAGCCGTTCCACGGGCCGCCCCAACCGCCGCCGTAATTGGTCGTCACTTGCTGCTGACGATCCTCGACGATCAGGTAAGTCTGCACGCTCAAGTCACCCTTGGCGCCGGCAGCGGCAGGCCGCAAGCCACGCTGATCGAGTTGATCGGTAACGGCCTGACGGATGCGTTGTTCGGTCAGATCACTTTTGATCCGTGGATCATCGGGGCGATATTGCAACGCGGGGTCTTTCCAGCTCCAGCTGCGATAAGCGGCAAAGTCGCGACTGGCATCGAAGTCATGATTGACCTGGTTGGCGGCACAGGCGCTGAGCAGCGCGGCCATGGTCAGTAGAACGAGACGGCGGAACATGGTTTTTCTCCGGTGGAAGACATGAACCTGCTGGAGCTTCTCATTTGCACAAAGCTAACTGGGAGGATACGCCGACATGGCTTTTTCCACAGCCTCGCGAATCGCATCCGTGCCATCGATCTGATTGCCCTTGGCGCCGGTTTCAGCGCTGGCACTCCACACCGGTTGGCCGGTGCCGGCGTCGAACAGATCGACCTGAACCACGACAACCTGTTCCGAGTACGTGCGCACCACCGGCATCGTGTTGTACATGCCGTAACCGCGTCCATAACGATCATAGCCGCCGTATCCGCCGCCGTAGTAGCCATAATCGTCCTGGACCTGGCGCAAACGGGTTTGCAGACTCAGACGAGCGCTGACCAACAGGTCGGCCGGACGATTGTCATGCAGCGGACGCAGGCCGCGCTGATCCAGCGCATTGCTCACGGCTTCGGCCACCTGCGCCGAATCGGCCCACGCGGTGCCCGGCGGCAGTTGCCCGTTGAGCCAGGCCCAACTGCGGTAACGCCCATAATCGCGCGGCGGCGCCGGGTAGGCGCTGCGATCAAAGGTCTTGGCGGCTTGCGGCGGTGCCGGCGGCAAGGGCCGCGACTGCGCCACGTAAGGATTGCTGCCCTGGCAGGCGGCCAACCCCAGACAGATCAGCAATAACCCGGATTGAGCTTTCATTTCGTGCTCCGATCAGACCGGCCGGCAGATCCAGTGCAAGTAACGCCCAAGCCCGGCGAAGCTTGGGTGGCGACGGTGAGCGAGCTCCATCTCGAGCAAATCGACGAGTTCGGCACGGGCCTGAAACTCCACCGGCATGTAGTCGTGGAAAACCCGGATGCCACTCTGGGTTTCGACCTGCCACAACCCTTCGAGTTGCGTTGCCAATTCCCGAGGATCGAGGGGCTGTTGCGGGGTCAGGCTCTGCTTTTCACCGGCCATGTGGTTCTTGCGCATTTTCTTGAAATGGCCTTTGAGCAGGTTGCGGTAGATCAGCGCGTCGCGGTTGTAGAACGCCAGCGACAGCCAGCCGCCGGGCTTGGTCAGTTGATGCAGCACCGGCAGGATCGCGTGGGGTTCGGCGAGCCATTCGAGCACGGCGTGGCAGATCACCAGATCGTAAGGTTCGGTGAGTTGCCCGAGCAATTCCTGCCACGGCGCCTGAATGAAGGTCGCGGTCTGCCCGGCTTCGGCGAATCGCTGGCGGGCGCCTTCGAGCATCGGTTGCGCCGGTTCGGTGAAGGTCACTTCGTGGCCACGTTCGGCCAGCCACAGCGACATGTGGCCGAGACCACCGCCGATGTCGAGCACCCGCAACGGGCGATCCGGCAGGGTTTCGGCAAGGTCAGCCTGCAACACCGCGAGGCGTATCGCACCCTTGGCGCCACCGTAGATTTTTTCGGCGAAACGGGTCGCCAACTGATCGAAATGCCGGTCGCTCATCAGCTGAACCGCCGTTCGCTGTCGGCGAGCTTGCTGCGCACCACTTCATTCATGTCCAACCCCAATTCGCTGCACAGCAGCAACAGATACAGGACGATATCGCCGACTTCCTGCCCGGCGTGGGCGAGCTTGTCCGCGGGCAACTGGCGCGACTGGTCTTCGCTCAGCCACTGGAAGATTTCCACCAGTTCGGACATCTCGACGCTGGCGGCCATGGCGAGGTTTTTCGGGCTGTGAAATTGCCGCCAGTCATTGCGGTCGCGGATGGCGTGCAGGCGTTCGGTCAGTTCAACAAGGTTCATCGGGTTCTCCTGGAGGCGTATAGCTTCGGGGGGATGCGCCCTGAAGGCAAGGCCCATGTAGGAGCTGCCGCAGGCTGCGATCTTTTGACCTTGGTTTTGAAAAACACCATCAAAAGATCGCAGCCTGCGGCAGCTCCTACCGGTTTTCCGTTCGGCGCAGCATGGGCCATACTCGTGACAGGGAACTCGGCCACCTGCGTTGTGGCCCAAGGCTCAGCTCTTTCATCAGGATGAACACATGCAGGTAGAAAGCTTTTTCGAATGGCTCGGCCAGGCGCTCGGTTCGATCATCCGCTTTATCGTCGACGGGCTCAGTGGGCTTTTCAATATTTTGAGCAATGCCGGCGGCAACTTCGTCGACGGGCTGGCGAAGACGCTGGGCATGGACACGTCGATCATCAGCATCATCGCGCTGATCGTCGGGCTGATGCTGCTGTGGTCGGCGATTCGCGCGTTCATGAATGCCTCGATCATTGCCGGGATCATCTGGTTGTTGCTGGGATTGTGGCTGCTTAGCTGGATTATTCATTAGGCCTTTGAAGAGCCCCTCACCCTAACCCTCTCCCGGAGGGAGAGGGGACTGACCGGGTTGTTCTGCAGAAATACGCCGACTTGCGATACCGAGTCGAATTCAGGTTTTGAAAACGCCAGAGATCGGTTCCCTCTCCCTCCGAGAGAGGGCTGGGCGGGCGGCGTTCCGATGAGGGTGGCTTCTTCCGCTACAATGCCGCTCCCCAAGGAGCCCGCATGTCCACTCTGATCGCCGACTGGCGCGACCGCCCGACTCACCGCAAGGTCTGGGCGCTGGCCGCGCCGATGATTCTTTCCAATATTTCCGTGCCGCTGGTGGCGCTGGTCGACAGCACCGTCATCGGCCATTTGCCCCACGCCCATCAATTGGGAGCGGTGGCGGTTGGCGCCAGCCTGTACACCTTTCTCGCCTGGGCCATGGGGTTTCTGCGCATGGGCACCACCGGCTTTGCCGCGCAAGCGGCCGGGCGCAGCGATGGTGCGGCGTTGCGGCAGATTCTCTTGCAAGGGCTGCTGCTGGCGATGGGCCTGGCGCTGGTGCTGGGCACGCTCGGCGTACCGTTGAGCGGGATCGCGCTGCACTTCATGCAGCCGTCGGCGGAACTCGATCAGCTCACCCGCGATTTTTTCCACACGCGGCTGTTCGGTCTGCCGGCAGCGCTGGCCAGTTACGCATTGGTCGGCTGGTTCCTCGGCACGCAAAACGCCCGGGCACCGCTGGCGATTCTGCTGACCACCAACCTGATCAACATCGCCCTCAATCTGTGGTTCGTCATCGGCCTGGACTGGGGCGTGGTCGGTTCGGCCCGCGCCTCGGTGATTGCCGAGTGGAGCGGCGCCCTTCTCGGTCTGCTGTTGACCCGCAAGGCACTGCGCGCGTATCCGGGGCACATCGTCTGGGCTGCATTGAAAGTCTGGCAGAGCTGGCGGCCGTTGCTGGCGGTCAACCGCGACATTTTTATCCGCAGCCTGGCACTGCAATCGGTGTTTTTCATGATCACCGTACAGGGCGCCCGACTCGGCGATGCGACGGTCGCGGCCAACGCACTGCTGCTCAACGGCCTGCTGCTCACCGCCCATGCACTGGACGGTCTTGCTCATGCCGTGGAGGCGCTGTGCGGCCATGCCATCGGCGCGCGTGATCGTCTGGCCCTGCGCCGTTCGCTGGTGGTGGCCGGCGGCTGGTCAATGATCGCAAGCCTCGGTTTTGCTGCGTTGTTTCTCCTGGCCGGGCACCTGTTCATCGAGATGCAGACCAATATCCAGAGCGTCCGCGACACGGCGTTTATCTACCTGCCCTATCTGGCTGTGCTGCCATTGATTGCAGTGTGGAGTTATTTGCTCGACGGTCTGTTCATCGGTGCCACCCGCGCCCGGGAAATGCGCAACGGCATGCTCCTCACCGTTGCCCTGCTGCTGCCGTTCGCCTGGGCGCTGCAAGGTTTGGGCAATCACGGTCTGTGGCTGTCGTTTCTGCTGTTCATGGTGCTGCGCAGCCTTACGCTCGGGGCGATGGCCTGGTGGCTCAAGCGCAATGACGGTTGGTTCACCGGCGGCGTTCACTGAGTGGGCGTGTGCTGGATGAAACCGACGATTTGATCGAGCACCGGCGCCAATCGCCGCAGCGGCCGCGATAACGTCGCAATCAGCGTCACATGGCTGGGCCGCGAGTAATACAAGTCCTGCACCGGCACCCCGGCCTCGCGCAACTTGCGCGCCAGACCGCCGGTGTTGCGTGTCGGGTCGACCAGATCATCCTCAGTCGCCGCCATCAGCAAGGCCGGCGGTGCGCCGCGACTGACGTGGTTGATCGGCTGCGATTGAGGCGGCGAATCCGGCCAGAAAAATACCGGGCGCACTTCAGGATTTTCGATTGGCAGGAAATCGTAAGGCCCAGCCAGCCCGATCCAGCCGCGCAGATCGTTGGGCGACATGCCCACCGCCGCGAGAAAATCCGCATCGAGGGCGAGCATCGCCGCGTTGTATCCGCCAGAACTGTGACCGAGCAAATACAAGCGTTGCGGGTTGCCGGAATACTCGCGGATATGCGCCCTGGTCCACGCCACCGCCTGCGCGCCATCTTCCAGAAACCGCGGATAGCGCACCTGCGGGTACAGGCGATAATCCGCTACCACAGCAACAATCCCCCGCGAGGCCAACGCTTCGCCGACGAAGGTGTAGTCACTGCGGTCGCCACTGTTCCAGCTGCCTCCGTAGAAAAACACCACCACCGGGGCATCGGCGAGCGGCTGACGTGGTACGTAGACGTCGAGCTTGTGCCGTGGATCAGCCCCATAGGCGATGCCCGTCGTGCGGCTGAAGGTGTTGTCCGGCGTCAGGGCATTGAGGACTTTCACCGGTGAACAGCCGCCGAGGCTCAGCATCAGCAAGGCGCTGCTGACTAGACTGAACCATGTAGCACCCAACCAGGTTGCACCGAACCAATGTCTCAAAGCACCGCTCATGGAGGCTCACCCTCAGGTTTTGTCGTTCTGCCAGTGTCGACGCAAATGGTCGAGCCGCTCCTGTTGCGTCAGCCCTCCCGGCAGCGGCACCAACACTGCACGCGGATGCTGCAAGCGTAGCCACAACCAGCCATCGAGCACTGCACGCTCGGTAAATCCCAGCGCCATGCCTTGCTGGGCATGCAACCACAACTGCGCATAGGCGACACGCATGGATTGACTCCAGCGCCAGATATGTTGCTCCAGCAGGCAAGTCTGCAGGCGCTCGCGCTGGCGCTGGCTCAGCGCCTCCTCGATTTCCAGGCTTGCAACGGTCAGGCGAGGGTTGCGTAACTGTTGCCAGCCCTCACAACCGATACCCCGATCCGCCCAGGTTCCACCGAACCAGCGCACCTGCAGAATCGGCCCGAGCCAGCGGCTCAACTCCCGGGCATCGCAGGCATCGAAAAAGTAGCTGGCGGTCTGGCAGTTGTAAAAGCCCAGCAAGGCCCGATGGCTCAGGCCAAATGAAACGGTGAGCATGCGGCGCAAATGGCCGAGCAAAGGGGCCACCGGTGCTGCGCTTTCGAGCAGCAAGCCGCGCCAGGTCTGAGGGTCGCTGTGACACAACGCGGCCAATGCCGGGCAACCCTGCAGGCTGACCAACAGTGGTCCTTGCTCACGAACGGATTGAAACTCGGTGCCGTCGAACAGCCAGAAACACTGCACCCCAGCGAAGCCCGCTCGCAGCGTGGTCAATGCCCGCGGCGCATCGACACTGTCGAGCAACAACCACTGCGCAATGGCGCCGGGCGCTACACCGCTCATCGTCCGCCGCTCTGTTCAAGGGATGTGACCAGGCGACAGGTACACACCGACTGCGAACAATGCACGAAGCTACCGCCGCCAGGCATCAGGCACAGCAACGTCAAGGGTTCGGCCGATAGCAGCAGGCGTTGCAGCCCGTCATTCAGCCGGATTGGCGGCGGTAATGGCGAGGGCTTGTCTACGACTGACGTCGCTGCGACTTGCAGGACTCCCGTGATCATGGGTTGATCCGGATCACCTTCGAAGAAACTCACCACTACTTCGACGCCCTCTACCAGGGCATTCAACGGCGCCTCGGTCAGCGCTGGCGCCAAAGGCAGCCAGCAATGGCTGTCGGCGGCACCTTCGCCCTGGTACGACCAGTCGAACTGCACCGCCACCGGGCGCAGCCGATCAGGACGCGGTTCATCGACGGCCACCACCCAGGCCCGTTGCAGACTGTGCATGCGCGGATGCACAGCGACCGTCGACGGTGCAGCGACCCAAGCCTGCTCCACCGCAAAGATCCGGTTGCTGTAGGCCGGTACCTGAAGCTGATCGGCGTGATGTTCGATTCGATTCAACAACCAGCGCCGATTGCATTCAGCAACCGGATGGCCGCTCAAAGTCAGCCATCGGCCGCTGCGCAATCGCGCCAACTCGCTTTGGCCTTCAGCCGTGCGCGTCGCCTGCGCGCTGTTGGCCCGGCCCTGACGTTGGTTCTGCAAACGCCATTGGTGCACCGCAAGCGGCGTTTTTTGCCCGTCACCTTCGGCGCAGAACACTGCTGCGACGGCTTGCGGCAGTTGCGTCGGATCATCGCTAAACACCAGGCAATGCCCGTCGTGACGATGTTCGAAGTAATAGTGAATGTGCGCCTGCTGGCACAAGCGTTGGAGCAATTGCTGATCCGACTCGTGATACTGGGTGCAGAAAGTTCGGACAGCATGCTCATGATGGCACTCGAAGCGCCGCTGTGCGCCAATGATCCCATGCTCCCTGAGCACTTGATCAAGGATCTGCGGCACCGACCGGCCATTGAAAATGCGTTGACTGAAGCGCAGGCCCAGGCAGCTCAACTTCGGTCCCAGACGCACTCGGCACAATCTCGAAGCACGGCCGTATTCGTGCTGGACAAGGCTTTGCAACTGCCCGTGCACACCCTCCCCCAACGCGCCGAAACAGAGAAACGCCGATCGGTACAGCAAGCCGGCAAGGTCCAGTTGCGGGTCGTCGATCAACACATCGATCTCGAACGCAAACGGCTCACTGAGCGCTTCGTTACCGGTAAAGGCCAGAACTTCGAGAGGGTCGGACAGACCCGCTACATCGAGACGAAACAACGACTCGTTGAATGGATCGAACATTGGCGGATCTCTACAGGAGGGGCGGCCGGGGATTCTCGCCGAGAGGCATGGCCGAGTAGAGTGCCGAAGTACAACTTAGGAAATGACCTACGCGAAAAGCAGACCGGATGACTTTGCTCGCAGCGATAGCCAAGGATTTCACGCAGAACTTGGGATTTGTCCCACCGGGTCTTCCGAATTTTCCGCGGCTAGCGGGGAAAACTTCGGACAACCCGGTGAAACGACAACCTGCCGTCAGGAAGACAGGTAGGAGGAACGGGTCAGGCCCAGACGCAAGGCATCGAGAAACTGCGTGCGCTCGCTGGCACTGATGCGGGCACTGGCGCACTTGTCGCGATAGTGAGTCATCAGTTCTTCCGGCGACAAGTGCACGTAGCGCAGCATGTCTTCGATGGTGTCGTGGGTCTCGATGCCGGCGTGGTACACGCTGCCATCGGCGTTCTGGTAGATGTTCACCGAGTCGGTGTCACCGAACAGGTTGTGCATGTCGCCGAGGATTTCCTGATAGGCGCCCACGAGGAATACGCCCAGCAGATAATCTTCGCCTTCATTCAAACCGTGTACCGGCAGGCTGGTTTCGATGCTCTGCTCGTCGACGTACTGGTTGATCTTGCCGTCGGAGTCGCAGGTCAGATCCTGCAGCACCGCGCGGCGCAGCGGCTCTTCGTCGAGACGGTGCAGCGGGATGATTGGCAGCACCTGGTCGATTGCCCAGGTGTCCGGCAGGCTCTGGAATACCGAGAAGTTGCAGATGTACTTGTCGGCCAGCTTGTCGTTGAGCTCGTCGAGCACTTGGCGGTGCGAACGCTGACGGGCTTTCAGCGAGTTGTGCAGGCGACGGCACACCGCGAAGTAGCACTGCTCGGCCAGGGCTTTTTCCGCCAGGGTCAGTTTGCCGTCGGCGTACTGCGCCGCCACGTCGCTCATGTAGTGCGTGGCGCGCCAGTAGGTTTCGGTGACCATTTCGATGTCGGTCGGGCCGAGCAGGTCAACCAGCCACTGCACGGTTTCCGGCAGCGCTTCCTTGTTTTCGATCTGCGGGATTTCGTCGTTGTGCTTCTCGACGTCGGTCACCTGCACCACCAGCATCGCGTGGTGCGCGGTCAGCGAGCGGCCGCTCTCGGAGAAGATGTGCGGATGCGGCAGGGCCTGCGCGTCGCAGAATTCCTTGAGCATGCCGACCACGACACCGGCGTAATCGTCCATGTCGTAGTTGATCGAGCTGGCGTTGCGCGAGTGCGTGCCGTCGTAGTCGACACCCAGACCGCCGCCAACGTCGATGTGATCGACCGGCAGACCGAGGTTGCGCAGCTCGCCGTAGTAACGGATCGCTTCCTTGAAGCCGTGCTGATAGTCAGCGAGGTTGGCAATCTGCGAACCCATGTGGAAGTGCAGCAGGCGAATGCCTTGATCCAGGCCAGCCGCGCGGAAGCGCTCGACCACCGACAGCAATTGCGCCGCCGACAGACCGAATTTGGATTTCTCGCCACCGGTGTCCGCCCACTTCGACGACGCCAGCGACGACAGACGCACGCGCAGGCCGACCTGTGGCTTGACCTTCAGCGAGGCAGCTTCTTCGATCACCAGAGCGACTTCGGATTCTTTCTCGATGACGATGAACACGTTGTGGCCAAGCTTCTGACCCATCAGCGCCAGACGAATGAACTCGCGGTCCTTGTAACCGTTGCAGACGATGGTGCCGCCCTTCGGCGCCAGTGCCAGCACGGCCAGCAGCTCAGGCTTGGAGCCGGCTTCCAGACCGATGGACACGTCCTGGGTGGCGATGATGTTCTCGATCACCGCTTCTTGCTGGTTGACCTTGATCGGGTACAGCGCGGTGTACTTGCTCTGGTATTCCAGGCGCTCGATGTTCGCATCGAAGGCACCGGTCAACTGGCGAACGCGGTCTTGCAGAATGTCGGGGAAACGGACCAGCAACGGCAAGGACAAACCGCTTTTGCGCAGTTGGTCGACTTGTTCGAACAGGTCGATAGGCGAGCTGCTCGGGCCGTTCGGACGAACTTCGACGCGACCGGCTTCATTGATCGCGAAATACCCGGCCCCCCAATGGCGAATCCCGTAAACACTGCGGCTTTACGCATCTGTCCATTGGCTGCCATCGTCTTTACGTGTGCGTCGTACGCGGCCAATGCAGTCGACTGCAGGGATCAATGTTGGTATCCAGATAAAGGCGACCCCCGGAGTACTGCATTCACGTCAATGAAGACCTGCGGCG
>NZ_JBIUVX010000053.1:0-26188 GCF_044743175.1 Pseudomonas sp. NPDC087690 | reverse complement strand
TCGAAGTCGACCGTCATTTCGTGGTGTTGGCAGCCCTGGAAGCACTGGCTGACCGTGGTGATATCGAACCTAAGGTTGTGGCTGAAGCCATCACCAAGTTCGGCATCGACCCGGAAAAACGCAACCCACTGGACTGCTGAGGAGACATTTTGTGAGCGAACTCATTCGCGTACCTGACATCGGCAGCGGTGAAGGTGAAGTAATTGAACTGTTTGTGAAGGTCGGCGACCGTATCGAAGCCGACCAGAGCATCCTGACCCTGGAATCGGACAAGGCCAGCATGGAAGTGCCGGCCCCGAAAGCCGGCGTCATCAAGAGCCTGAAAGTGAAGCTGGGCGACCGTCTGAAAGAAGGCGACGAACTGCTTGAGCTGGAAGTCGAGGGCGCCGCTGAAGCGGCCCCTGCTCCGGCTGCTGCTCCGGCTGCAAAAGCGGAGGCCAAACCGGCTGCCGCGCCTGCTGCCGCTGCACCCGCCGCCGCCCCTGCTGCCGCATCGGTTCAGCAAGTGCACGTGCCGGACATCGGTTCGTCGGGCAAGGCACAGATCATCGAAATCCAGGTCAAGGTCGGCGATACCGTCGAGGCTGATCAATCGTTGATCACTCTGGAATCCGACAAGGCGAGCATGGAAATCCCGTCGCCTGCCGCTGGCGTGGTCAAGGCCATCAGCGTCAAGCTCAACGACGAAGTCGGCACTGGCGACCTGATTCTGGATCTGGAAGTGGCGGGTGCTGCGGCCCCTGCTGCTGCCGCTCCGGCTCAGGCTGCTGCTCCGGCCGCTGCCGCTGCGCCTGCTCCGGCAGCCGCGCCAGCAGCTCCGGTTGCCGACAGCGTCCAGGACATCCACGTTCCGGACATCGGTTCGTCGGGCAAAGCCAAGATCATCGAAGTGTTGGTCAAGGCTGGCGACAGCGTTGAAGCCGACCAGTCGCTGATCACTCTGGAATCCGACAAGGCGAGCATGGAAATTCCATCGCCTGCCGCTGGCGTGGTGGAAAGCGTTTCCATCAAGCTGGATGACGAAGTCGGTACCGGCGACCTGATTCTGAAGCTGAAAGTCAAAGGCGCAGCCCCTGCTGCTGCCCCGGCGCCAGCTGCCGCCGCCGCTGCTCCAAGTGCTCCTGCCGCTGCTGCTCCGGCTGCCGCTGCGCCTGCACCTGCTGCCGCTCCAGCCGCCGCGCCGGCCAAGCCTGGTGCGAAAGTTCATGCCGGCCCAGCCGTGCGTCAACTGGCCCGTGAGTTCGGCGTCGAGCTGAACGCTGTCGGCGCCAGCGGCCCGCACGGTCGTATCCTGAAAGAAGACGTGCAGGTTTACGTCAAAGCGATGATGCAGAAGGCCAAGGAAGCACCGGCCGCTGCTGCTGGCGCAACCGGTGGCGCGGGCATCCCGCCGATTCCGGTCGTCGATTTCAGCCGTTTCGGCGAAATCGAAGAAGTGCCGATGACTCGCCTGATGCAGATCGGCGCGTCCAGCCTGCACCGCAGCTGGCTGAACATCCCGCACGTGACTCAGTTCGATTCGGCTGATATCACCGAGCTGGAAGCCTTCCGCGTTGCGCAGAAAGCTGTTGCAGAGAAGGCTGGCGTCAAGCTGACCATCCTGCCGCTGCTGCTCAAGTCGTGCGCGCACATGCTCAAGGAACTGCCGGACTTCAACAGTTCGCTGGCGCCAAGCGGCAAAGCGATCATCCGCAAGAAATACGTCAACATCGGCTTCGCCGTCGACACCCCGGATGGCCTGCTGGTACCGGTCATCAAGAACGTCGACCAGAAGAGCCTGCTGCAACTGGCAGCCGAAGCCGCTGCGCTGGCCGCCAAGGCCCGCGACAAGAAGCTCACTGCTGACGACATGCAGGGCGCCTGCTTCACCATTTCCAGCCTCGGCCACATTGGCGGCACCGGCTTCACGCCGATCGTCAACGCGCCGGAAGTGGCGATCCTCGGTGTTTCCAAGGCAACCATCCAGCCAGTCTGGGACGGCAAAGCCTTCCAGCCGAAACTGATGCTGCCGCTGTCGTTGTCCTACGATCACCGTGTGATCAACGGCGCTGCTGCCGCACGCTTCACCCAGCGTCTGGGCAGCCTGCTGGCGGACATCCGCACCATCCTGCTGTAATCCCAGGCGGCCCTCCGGTAACGGCGGGCCGCTTGTGTTTCACGTTTTCGAGCGCCACACGCTCGCACCTCAACCCCGTCAATTTGGCGGGGCTTTTTTTGCCTGAGTTTTATCAACTGGTACTTTTCCTACAAAGCCCGTTGAGATCGGCTACGACCTGAATCCACTTCACACCGATATTTTTATTCTGTCGGCAACTAGTCTTGCGACAACAAAGTCAGGGCATCAACTTTTGCGCAGCGCATGCGCTTTCCTTCACTCATTCGAATGGACTCGAATATGTTAAAACCTACGATCGGCCCCATTATTGGCCACAGCACAACTAACCACGCACGCATATTCGTCCGTGGTGAATATCAAAAGAATCTACAAGTATTTGCCGGACTGCGTTATCGGCCGAGCAACTCACAAGCATGGTCAAACAACCTGTTCTGCAGACTTGGCGAACTACGCGACATGTGTGAAGTATTCATCCTGCAGGACTTGCTGGAGGATACCGAGTATGAATTTCAAACCGGCTGGTTCAGCCCGATGAGCCCGGTCCACACCGTGGACAGCGTCGCAGAATTGCCGCTGCAATGGCCGCGGGAGATTTATCGCTTGCGTACCCGCAGCAGCCAGCCCTTGCGGCCACACGCTTATATTCTCGGCTCCTGCCGCTATCTGCGCCTGACGGCAGGCGTGCCGGTACTGCCATTACTGGGGGACCGGATCTTTACGTCGATCAACCAGTTGATCGAAGGCCAGCAACCGCCAATCAGCGCTACCGTCATGACCGGCGACCAGATTTATGTCGATGACCTGAACCGCATCGCCCCCGATCGAAGTTATAAAGACATCCTCATCAAATACCGCGCAGCCTTTTCACAGCCGGGCATAAAACGACTGATGTCGGGTACATCGACTTACATGATACTTGATGATCATGAAATCGAAGATAACTGGCCGGCGAATGCCGAAACTTCAGATGAAGAGTTATATCGCAACGCCATGGCGGCATACGAGTTATACCAGGCCAGCCATAGTCCGGCTTATGCACTGAAAACTAACGGACAACTTGATCATGCTTCACTCAAGCATTACTGGTATCAATTCAGCGATGCCGATATCGAATGGTTTGTCACCGACACTCGCAGCCGACGCGATCTGTCGAGCGCTGAGCGCCGCATCTTCGATGAAGCTCAGGAACATGCCTTATGCCAATGGCTGATCAACAGCAAAGCGCGGGTCAAGTTTGTCGTCACCAGCGTGATGTTCTTCCCGGATCGCCAGGCGAATGGCGACGATGCCTGGCAAGGCTTTGCCGAGCAGCGACTGCGGCTGCTGGAAACCGTGCGCACGCACAAGATAAACAATGTAGTGATCGTTTCCGGCGATGTGCACGGCTCGCTGACTGCGCGCCTGCGCCATCGCGAGGATGCCGATTTCGAAATCCACACCGTGGTGTCTTCGCCGCTGTGCAACAGCAAGCTGCTGCCGTATGCCAAGGCGTCAACGTTTGTCCTCGATCAGCCCCTTGCGCGCACGGCGGCGGGTGACTATGTGCATGAATTGACCAGTGAAGTCATCAGCCAGGACAACTTCGCTCATATGCTGGTCGAGAGTGATCATATTTTGATCAATTACCATGATCGCGATGGCAAGCCACTTCAGTCGGTCACCATAAAACTGCGCTAAGCGATAAAGATCGCAGCCTTCGGCAGCTCCTGCATTGCTCGCATTGCCCTGCAGGGGCTGCCGCAGGCTGCGAAGTTTGGCTCTTTTCACCCCCATGCTGGAGAAATGATCAACGCAGCCGACACATTCTTATAGCACTTGGCCTTCATCTCTCTTGTCAGTCAGTGCCGCAATGATGCAACCTTGCCGCAGGCAACGTTAAAGAGGGCGAGAGCCCCCGCGTTCAGCATATTTCAAGCGAGTTCCCTTCATGAAGAGCCAACCCGATGCTGCCAGCCGTATGGCGGCCGAGGTAGTGACGCAGTTGCCTGTGCCCTCGCGGCTCGGCATGCTGCGTTTCGAGCGCTTGAATGAAGCCAGTTGGGCAATGTTGTTCCTCGATCCCAACTGCGAACGCCAATTCGGTCAACCGGCTGTCGAGCTGTGCGCTCTGGTCGGTTCACCCTACGCCAGCCTGATGGAGCCCGAAGCGCGCTATCAACTGCATGACGCGATCCAGCAACAACTGGCCGCCAGCCCACATTATCTGGTGCGCTATACCCTGCACACTGCGGCCGGGGCGCTAAGCATCCTCGAACTTGGCGAAGCCTACAAACAACACAACCGTCATCTGTTGCGCGGCTACCTGCTAGCGGTCGATGACGTGTTCGCCGAAGAGCCGCTACAGCCTTCGGTCGATCTGGAAACCCAGAACTCGCGCCTGCAAATCGCCCTCGAACTGAACCAGCGCGCCCAGCAGGAACAACTGCAACACCTCGAACGCGTACGTGCCCAACAGGACTTGATTCTGTTGCTCGCGCGTCAGCGCTACAGCACGCACAACTCGTTTCAGGAAGCCGCCGAACTGATTACCCGCTGCGCCTGCGATATCTATGAAATCGACTGCGCCAGCCTGTGGAACCTCGAAGGCCAGCAACTGGTACCGATCTCCGCGTATCACCGCACGACGCAGGAATATATCCTGCCGGACGTGATCGACATCAGTACCTTCCCTGACTACATGGAAGCGTTGCACAGCAGCCGCGCCATCGACGCACACAATGCCATGCGTGACCCGCGCACCCGCGAGATGGCCGAGGCGCTGCGCCCGCGGGACGTCAACGCAATGCTCGATGCCAGCATCCGTGTCGACGGCCAGGTCGTCGGCGTGCTGTGTCTGGAGCAGACAGGCATGACCCGTGCCTGGCAGTCGGATGAAATCGCCTTTGCCGGTGAGCTCGCCGACCAGTTCGCGCAAGTCATCAACAACCACAACCGCCGCACTGCCACCAGCGCCCTGCACCTGTTCCAGCGGGCGGTCGAGCAAAGCGCCAACGCGTTTTTGCTGGTCAATTGCGACGGCGTGGTCGAATACGTCAACCCAAGCTTCACCGCCATCACCCAGTACACCACAGAAGAAGTCCACGGCCAGCGCCTGTCCGAGCTACCGGCGCTGGAAAACCTCAGCGAGCTGCTATTCGACGCGCCTTCCGCGCTGGCCAAGAGCAACAGTTGGCAGGGCGAATTCAAAAGCCGCCGGAAGAACCTCGAACCGTACTGGGGCCAGTTGTCGATCTCCAAGGTCTACGGCGACAACCGTGAGCTGACGCACTACATCGGCATCTACGAAGACATCACCCAGACCAAACTGGCGCAGCAGCGCATCGAGCGTCTGGCGTACACCGACAACCTGACCAACCTCGGTAACCGCCCGGCGTTTATCCGTAACCTGGACGAACGCTTCGCCCGGGATAGCGATACCCCGATCAGCCTGTTGCTGGTCGACATCGACAACTTCAAGCGGATCAACGACAGCCTCGGCCACCAGACCGGCGACAAGCTGCTGATCAGTCTGGCCCGGCGTCTGCGCAACAGCCTGAGCCCGAGTGGCAGCCTCGCACGTTTCGCCAGTAACGAATTTGCCGTGCTACTCGACGAGACCGACCTTGCGACTGGCCAGAAAATCGCCAACCAGTTGCTGGCGACCCTCGACAAGCCGATGTTCGTCGACAACCAGTTGATCAGCGTCACCGGCTCCGTGGGCCTGGCCTGCGCGCCGCTGCACGGTCGTGATCCGCAAACCCTGATGCGTAACGCCGGTCTGGCGCTGCACAAGGCCAAGGCCAACGGCAAGCATCAAGTACAAGTCTTCACCGAGGCGCTGAACGCCGAGGCCAGCTACAAACTGTTCGTCGAGAACAATCTGCGCCGCGCGCTGACGCAGAATGAGCTGGATGTGTTCTATCAGCCGAAGCTATGCCTGCGCAGCGGTCGTTTGCTGGGCATGGAAGCACTGTTGCGCTGGAACCACCCGGAGCGCGGGATGATTCGCCCGGATCAATTCATCAGCGTGGCGGAAGAAACCGGCCTGATCATTCCGATCGGCAAGTGGATTGCGCGTCAGGCCTGTCGCATGAGCAAATCGCTCACCGCCGCCGGTATGGGCAATCTGCAAGTGGCGATCAACCTGTCGCCGAAGCAGTTCTCCGATCCTGATCTGGTGGCGTCCATCGCCAACATCCTCAAGGAAGAAGCGCTGCCGGCCCACCTGCTCGAACTGGAACTGACCGAAGGCCTGCTGCTGGAAGCCACCGAAGACACCCACTTGCAGCTCGATCAGCTCAAGCGTCTCGGGCTGACGCTGGCCATGGACGACTTCGGCACCGGTTACTCGTCGCTCAGCTATCTGAAGAAATTCCCGATCGACATCATCAAGATCGATCGCAGCTTCATCCACGAAATCCCCGACAACCAGGACGACATGGAAATCACCTCAGCGGTGATCGCCATGGCGCACAACCTCAAGCTCAAGGTTGTGGCCGAAGGTATCGAGACTGCCGAGCAACTGGCGTTCCTGCGCCGCCACCGTTGCGACGTCGGCCAGGGCTACCTGTTCGACCGACCGATCCCCGGCGGCGAGCTGATCCAGGCGCTCAAGCGCTACCCGCGCGGCCCGCTCTGCCTCTAACCCCCGCCACCCCTCATGTAGGAGCTGCCGCAGGCTGCGATCTTTTGATCCTGTTTTTCAAAGACAAGGTCAAAAGATCGTCCGATCGCGGCCCGAGCCTTCGGCAGCTCCTGCATTGGATAGTGCGAAGTCGGGCATCATTGGGCACACTGGCGGTCTGACTTTTTACATCCAACCTGACTGAGAGGAACGATCATGGTTCTGCGCTCGGAAATTCTGGTGAACAAAAACGTGCTCCCGACCAAAGAACAAGCTCTGCCCGGCCGCGAAACCGCGATGACCCTGCCTGAAAAGCACTTCGTCTTCGAAGAAACCCCGTTGCTTGGCCCGTTTTTTCAGGACGTCGATTTTGCGATCTTCGGTCTGGGCTGCTTCTGGGGCGCCGAGCGGCGCTTCTGGCAGCGTGAAGGCGTGGTCAGCACGGTCGTCGGTTATGCCGGCGGCTTCACACCGAACCCGACCTACGAAGAAGTCTGCTCGGGCCTGACCGGCCACGCTGAAGTGGTATTGGTGGTGTATGACAAGGCCAAAGTCAGCTACGAAGAGCTGCTGGCGATGTTCTGGGAACTGCACAACCCGACGCAGGGCATGCGCCAAGGCAACGACATCGGCACGCAGTACCGCTCGGTGATCTACGCGACCTCGCCTGAGCATCTGGATGCGGCGCTGAAGAGCAAGGCGACCTATCAGGCTGAACTGTCGAAGGCTGGCCTAGGTGAAATCAGCACCGAGATCGAACAGGCACCGACCGTGTACTTCGCCGAGACGTATCACCAGCAGTATCTGGCGAAGAATCCTGAAGGCTACTGCGGGATTGGCGGCACCGGCGTGTGCATGCCAGCGAGCCTGGCGGGTAACTAACTCCGCCGGTTGATCGTTCCCACGCTCCGCGTGGGAATGCAGCCCGGGACGCTCTGCGTCCCAAAGCGGACGCAGAGCGCCCATTGAGGCGTTCCCACGCAGAGCATGGGAACGATCACTGTAGGAGCTGCCGCAGGCTGCGATCTTTTGATCTTGCCGTTGATCAGCTCTCGGCAATCAACCAATCCATCTGCCACCCACCCTGGGTCTGGCCCAATTTTTTGGACAACCACGGCAGCAGCTCACGCAATTCTTCCTCCAGCCCCCACGGCGGATTGGCAATCGCCATCCCGGAACCGTTCAAGCTGTTCGGCGTATCCAGCGGATGCACCAGCAACTCCACGCGCAACAACTTCGGCGCACCGGTGCCGGCCAAGTCCTGATAAAAACGCCGCAACGCACGCTGATCCTTCACCGGATACCAGATCGCTGCCACGGTTTGACGCATCCGACCAATCGCCTCTTTCAACGACGCCGCGCAACGCTGCATTTCATCGAGTTGTTCGAACGGCGGGTCGATCAACATCACCGCACGCTTCTCCTGCACCGGCAACATCGCCCGCGGCACGTGCCAGCCCTCGCCCAGATGAACCTTGACCCGACGATCACCGGCCATGTTGTCTTTCAACAGCACGCCGTCTTCCGGGTGCTTCTCATTGAGCATCACCCGATCCTGCGGCCGGGTCAGACGCCGCGCCAGCTCCGGCGAACCCGGGTAATAGCGCAACTGGCCATCCGGGTTCATCTCGTGCAGCACCTTCATGTAGTCGGCGGTCAGCGCCGGCAGATCCGGCTGATCCCACAAGCGCGCGATGCCTTCCAGATATTCGCCGGTGCGATTGGCCTGATCGCCCTGCAAGTCATACAGACCGATGCCGGCGTGCGTGTCGAGATAGGCAAACGGCTGCTCCTTGCGCGACATCAGGGCGATGAGGCGGGTCAAGGTCAGGTGTTTGAACACATCGGCGTGATTGCCGGCATGGAAGGCGTGACGATAATTCATGGCTGCTCCTGCGAAGGGCGCAAAGTTTACCTTTTACCGCGCGGCAAGTCAGGGGTTGGCGGCCGAGCGGACAAAAGCCTGCCCTCACCCTAGCCCTCTCCCGGAGGGAGAGGGAACTGACGGTGGTGATCTTGCGAGTGACATCGACCTGAAAGATCAGCGTGGTCTCAGGCTTGGCCAAGCGAAGATCAGCGCGAAAGTCGCAGGACGGCGTACATCACCCTGACAACTCGGTCAGCCCCCTGAAGAAAACTCATATCAAGGCTTGGCCAAGCGAAGTTCACCACTAAAGTCGCAGGTCGGCGTACATCACCCAGACGACTCGGTCAGTCCCCAGAAAGAACACCACCTCCAGGCTTGGCCAAGCGAAGATCAGCGCTGAAGTCGCAAGTCGGCGTACATCACCCAGACAACTCGGTCAGTCCCCTCTCCCTCTGGGAGAGGGCTAGGGTGAGGGGCTTTGCTTTTATGGCATTACACTGGCAAAACATAAGCGACAGGAAGTCAAAAACTCATGCGATATCTGATCATCTGCTTATTCAGCCTGTTTAGCCCATACCTCGCCCGTGCCGACGAAACCCACATTGAACAGGCACGCCAGACACTAAAGAACTACGGCCTGAGCCACTGCATTCTGAAACCATTCAACGAACGCTCCGCGCTGGAAAAAGACATTGCACTGTCCGCCAATGCTTATTCGTTCATGGGCAAAGGCATGCATACCATTCTGCAAAATGAAGACACGCTGCAGGTGCTGCACGATCCCTACAAAGAAACCCGAAACTACCTGTTGACGGCTTACGAGCAGACACCTTCAAACAGCAAATACTCGAATGAAAAAGTAGTGTTCCTTGCGTGCCTGAAGGTCTACAACTCCGAGGCGTTCAACCGCTTTATCAACACTCAGGACGCGTACATTTCCGACTGACGCTCCGATCGCCATCAACATCAAAAGATCGCAGCCTTCGGCAGCTCCTACAGGGTGAACGTTATTCCGGTGTAGGAGCTGCCTTCGGACGATCTTTTGATCTTTTTCAGGCGGTCATGCTGCGCAGGCGCCTGCCGATGACATCGAGCACATCACAGCCGTCGCGCAAAGGAATTACGCAGAGCTGGGCGAAGTCGCTGAGGATGACGGAGTCGCATTCGACCGAGCCGCGCATGCACATGTTTTCCAGCACCTGGATCACGGCGCGCAGGCGATGGTTGGCGGCGTCCATGAGGATGTCGAGGGGCACGTGGGTGTCGATGAACAGAGTCGGCATGTCACTGCAATTGCCGGTGAGGGCCATGAAGCGGTTGTCGGGATGGGGGATGATTTTTTCGTAGGGTGGATCGGGTTTAAGCATAGTCATATCAGTTTTACCTCAATAGGTTTAGAGAGGCTGCCAAGTGACCTTCCTACGGGTATAGGTGGCAGCCGTACGCGAGAGTAGGAAACTGAGAAACCCACCAAACTCAGTCACGCCGAAGCGTTCCCGCGCACAGCTGCCGCAAACGATGCAACGGACACATATTAAGTGCCGCAATCAAACGACAACGCTGGTGCGCGGTGAATTTCACAGGGGTCCTACGCCCTGTCACCGCTCTCGCAGTGACAACGAAAAGACTATCCCTGCAACCCACCGCCCACCAGTTCATGGAAACCGCCGCAACTCGAAGGAATCGTCCGAGACCTTCGCCCCGAAAACTCACTCCGACTCTGCCAGCAAAAACGCCAGCAACGCCGATTGCGACGATTCTTCCGACATTGAAACCTGAAAAAACCGCCTCACCTTGCAACGCAAAACCACCTCGGGAAAGGTCTCGAAAAGAGTCGGATGTTCTTCGCTCAACCACTGCAACGCATTGGCGGTTCGAACCTGATCGCCCTGCTGCGCCAGCACCGATAGCGGTACCTGCCACCACGGAAACTCACGCGTTGAAACCTGCGCCCTGCCACCAATTTCCAGCGCCTGCCCATTGATCAAACAACGCCCGATCAGCGCAAACAGTTGCGCCGCATCCATCTCATCGGCCTGAAGAATCGGCAACAGAAACCGCCCGTCCCAAAAACGAAAAAACACCGTTTTGCCGCCAGGCATCAGCACTTGGGTCAGGCTGCGAAAGTGCGCCACCACCTCTTCTAGACTCGCCGAAGAAACCGCCAACCATCCCCAATCCCGCGACTCGGTAGTGGCGACCCAATGCAGAAACTCACTGTTGGCGGCGACAATTCCCACGTAAGGCATCACCGCTTCCCACTCGGCATAGATCGTACCGGCCCAAATCGGACTCGCCATTTCTGGCCAGCCCTCAAGCGGCTTCGCCTCGCAGGCATTGCTGAACACCGCGAACAATTGCTCGGATACTTTCAACGGCTCCCGCGCCAACCAATCAGCAGGCAAAAGAAAATCAGGCTGCACAGAGACCGTCCTTGCAACGCTCGCACTCTTCGCAGAATGGCGCATCACCCTTGAAGCTCATGATTTGTGCGGCAGTCAGCATGGCTGCCGGCGCGGCGGCGAGTTTCTCCGGCAATCCCGGTACAACCGGCGCGGCACTCATCGCCGCCATCGGCGCACCACCCACTACAATCGGCACGCTGCTGAAAATGCCGCCGGGGCCGATGTTGATCCATTGCCCGCCGGCCTGAATCGTCGCACTCGCGCCACCGTCGATGACCACTTGCTGACCGGCGCTGACGTGGAATTGCTTACTGGCGCTGATCGCCTGATTGCTCACGCGGATATGTCGATCGCCCGCCACCGTCAGATGATCGTCCTGCTTCACTTCGGTCTGCCGCTGGCCGTGGGTGATGCGTCGTTCGTCGGCCTTCAATTCATGTTTGGCGATGCCGGTGACGACAATGCTGCGCTGGTTGTCGACCTGCACTTGCTGGTCGTGCAACACATGCTGCGTCCAGTTGCGCTGGGCGCGCAGGTAGATTTCTTCGGCGCCCTTGCGATCCTCGATGCGCAGTTCGTTGTAGCCGCCCCCGCCGGGGCTGCTCTGACTGCGGAAAATGCTGCGGGTCTTGTCTGCGGGCAGATCCAGCGGGATCGGCGTCGCGGCGTTGGGCAGGCAGCCCATAACCAGAGGTTTGTCGGCGTCGGCATCGATGAAGCCGATCAGTACTTCCATGCCGACTCGCGGAATCAACACGCTGCCGTAACGGTCATGGGCCCAGTTAGTGGCAACGCGCAGCCAGCAACTGGAATGTTCGTTCAACTCGCCGTCGCGATCCCAGGCCAGTTGCACCTTGACCCGACCGTACTCGTCGCAGTGGATTTCAGTATCGCTCGGCCCGGTTACCACCGCCGGTTGATAGCCGAGCATGCGCGGCTTCTCCGATCCCAGCGCCGGGCGGAAGAACACGTCCCATGGCGTCGCGAGAAAGGTATTACGGTAACCCTGGAAAGCTTCGCCATCGCTGGTCACCGACTCCTCCAGCACTTGCGGCTGGCGACCATGGTGTTCAACCGTGGTCAGCAGCCACAGGTCATTCCAGTCGTGGCGCGGATGCTCGATCAATTGCAGGAAATGTCCGCAAACCAACGCGGATTCGTCGCTGATGCCCTCGGCCTGACGGAAATCGGCGACATGTCGCTCAAGTGCGCGCTGAGCGAGGTGCTTGCCGGTTTCACGATCGTTGAATTGGCCGGGGAAGTGATAGTCCTCGAGCACCGGGCGCTGCTCGCCGTCGACACGGCTTTGCAACTGCAGCCGCGGCTTGATGAAGTTGTAATCGCGTCGGGTCACCACGCTGGTGCGGGTTTCCACGCGAACGTTGAAACGATTGATCGCCGGCGCGCCACCGGCCATGCCGCTGCCCGGCAAATACAACGTTGGTTCGGCGAGGCGTGGAAACACCGTCTGATCATCGCCGAACACCAAAACATGTCCTTCAGGACTGTGCTGAAAGTGGTAATGAATGCCGACTTCGGCACACAGCCGCTGAATGAACGCCAGATCACTCTCGGCGTACTGCACGCAATATTCACGCGGCGGGTATTCACTGCCGAGGCGGAATTCAAAAGCATCGCGCAGGATCGAGTGATCCTTGAGTACCTGCGCGACGATTTGCGGCACTGTTTGATGCTGAAAGATCCGCTGATTGATGCGGTGCGCGAGGTACGCCAGACGCGGGACAAGGCTTAAGTGATAACGCGTCAGACGTTTCCCGGAATCGCCCTGCCCGACCTGATAAATCTGACCGTGAACGCCGGAGCCCTGAGCATCAAAACTCAGAAACGCCTGACAGTGCAGCAGGCTTTCGAGGTCCAGATCGGGCCGCTCACTGACCAGTTCCAGCTCGAAACGAAACGGTTGGCTGATGGCTTCCTTGCCCGTGAACTCAAGGACCTTGAGGTCATGCTGGGCGCCTTCGAGGGTCAACGTGAAACGCGGTTGATTGGCAGGCGCGAACATCCGATGTCTCTCTGCAGTGTGAGGGCGGGCGATTCTGCATGAGGGGCAAGGGGTGATGAATGGGTGACGGGAAAATCAGATTTCTCCTACTTCTATTGTTGAAAAACCCTGCAAAAAGCGGCGCCTTCAACTACAGACAAATCCCCCAAACCCACCACCGAACCCTGTGGGAGCGAGCCTGCTCGCGAAAGCGGTCTGACATTCAGCAATGATGTCGACTGACACACCGCTATCGCGAGCAGGCTCACTCCTACAGGGGAGCGCGGTGAATCAGATAAATCACAGGCACAAAAAAACGGCCCGCCTCCTGTAGGAAACGGGCCGTTTTCGCGTGAGCGCTAGCTCAGAACAATCACTTGTTCAGGTGGAAATCTTTTTCCGCCGCTTCGAAGCGCTGCACCATGCCAGCAGTCGGCGCGCCGAGTTTGCTGACGATGAAGATGGCCAGGCTGGCGAAGATGAAGCCCGGAATGATTTCGTACAGACCCAGCAGTTCGAAATGCTTCCAGACCACCACGGTGATCGCGCCGACCAGGATACCGGCCAGTGCGCCGTCGCGGGTCATGCCTTTCCAGATCACCGAAATCAGCACCACCGGACCGAACGCAGCACCGAAACCAGCCCAAGCGTAGGACACCAGGCCCAGTACGCGGTTTTCCGGGTTGGCAGCCAGGCCGATGGCGATCAGTGCAACCAACAGCACCATGGCGCGGCCGACCCAGACCAGTTCAACCTGGGAGGCGGATTTACGCAGGAAGGTTTTGTAGAAGTCTTCGGTCAGGGCACTCGAGCACACCAGCAACTGGCAGCTCAGGGTACTCATCACAGCAGCCAGAATGGCCGACAGCAGCACACCGGCAATCCATGGATTGAAGAGGATCTTGGCCAGTTCGATGAACACGCGCTCGTGGTTCTCGGTCACGGGACCGGCAACTTCCGGGTGCGCCGAGAAGTAAGCGATACCGAAGAAGCCCACAGCCACGGTGCCGCCCAGGCACAGGATCATCCAGGTCATGGAGATGCGACGGGCGTTGGCAATCGACTTCACCGAGTCAGCGGCCATGAAGCGCGCCAGAATGTGCGGCTGACCGAAGTAGCCCAGACCCCAGCCCATCAGCGAGATGATGCCGATGAAAGTGGTGCCTTTGAGCATGTCGAAGTTGCTTGGATCATTGGCTTCGATGGCCAGGAACGTGGTGTCGACGCCGCCGGTGGCCAGCAGGACGATGATCGGCGTGAGGATCAGCGCGAAAATCATCAGCGTGGCTTGTACGGTGTCAGTCCAGCTCACCGCGAGGAAACCGCCGACAAAGGTGTAGGCAATCGTCGCCGCAGCACCGGCCCACAGCGCTGTCTCGTAGGACATGCCGAAGGTGCTTTCGAACAGACGGGCGCCAGCGACGATGCCGGAAGCGCAGTAAATGGTGAAGAACACCAGAATCACGATCGCCGAAATGATGCGCAGCAGGCCGCTTTTGTCTTCGAAACGGCTGGAGAAGTAGTCCGGCAGGGTCAGAGCATCGCCGTTGTGCTCGGTCTGCACACGCAGACGGCCAGCAACGAACAACCAGTTCAGGTAGGCACCGACGATCAAGCCGATGGCGATCCAGCTTTCGGACAGACCGGACATGTAGATGGCGCCCGGCAGGCCCATCAACAACCAGCCGCTCATGTCGGAAGCACCGGCAGATAGCGCCGTAACAACGCTGCCCAGGCTACGGCCGCCCAGAATATAGTCAGAAAGGTTGTTGGTGGAGCGATAGGCCATGAAGCCGATCAGCACCATTGCTGCGATGTAGATCACGAACGTGATCAGGGTTGGATTGCTAACGCTCATTAAGTTACGCCCTGGCTTTGTTTTTATGTAGCGGCGGTGGTGAACCGCACGCAAACGACGACGTTTGGCAGACGATCCGGGATCCCGCGCATTTAGGACTGATGTTTCCCCAGGAAAGCCATCAGCCGGTACACCGGGTTATTCCCGGTTGCACCTAGGGCGCGAATGCTATGCAACAAATCAAATAAGGTGCAACCAGTTTCGCGAGAATTAGTTGCACCTAGTCGGATTTATCGACAATCACCCCGTTTTTGCTCCCTTTTGTGGCAGTCATGGCCCTTTGCTAGAAGCAAAAGCACCAAGCAGGAGCAGCACTTTCGTACCAGAAAATAATTCCTGACGAGCTGCCTATTATTCCGACAAAAAAAGGGTTGCACCCGGTTGCACCTCTTTCAGTGCACGGCTAATCTTGCGGCCAGCTGATGCCACGCAACTGTGGCAACCATGAGGATAAAAATATGGCTACCACCACCCTTGGGGTCAAACTCGATGACCCGACCCGCGAGCGCCTGAAGGCCGCCGCAACCTCGATTGATCGCACGCCGCACTGGCTGATCAAGCAGGCAATTTTCAATTACCTGGAAAAACTCGAGGGTGGTGCAACCCTGACCGAGCTGAACGGTTTGACCGCCAAGGACGCCGATGAGGCGGGCGAAGTCCACGCCGATCACGCACACCAGTGCTTCCTGGAGTTCGCCGAGAGCATCCTGCCGCAATCCGTACTGCGCGCTTCGATCACTGCCGCTTACCGTCGCCCTGAGCCGGAAGTGGTGCCAATGCTGATCGAGCAGGCTCGACTGCCAGCGACAATGGCCGAAGCCACCAACAAACTCGCCGCATCTATCGCGGAAAAACTGCGTAACCAGAAAAGTGCCGGCGGTCGTGCAGGCATTGTTCAGGGTCTGCTGCAGGAATTTTCCCTGTCGTCCCAGGAAGGCGTGGCGCTGATGTGCCTGGCCGAAGCGCTGCTGCGTATCCCGGACAAGGGCACTCGCGATGCGCTGATCCGCGACAAGATCAGCACCGGCAACTGGCACCCGCACTTGGGTAACAGCCCTTCGCTGTTCGTCAACGCCGCAACCTGGGGCTTGCTGTTGACCGGCAAACTGGTCTCGACGCACAACGAAGCCGGTCTGACGTCGTCCTTGAGCCGCATCATCGGCAAGAGCGGCGAGCCGATGATCCGCAAGGGCGTCGACATGGCCATGCGCCTGATGGGCGAGCAGTTCGTCACCGGCGAAACCATCGCCGAAGCGCTGGCCAACGCGAGTAAGTTCGAAGCCAAGGGCTTCCGTTATTCCTACGACATGCTCGGTGAAGCGGCGCTGACCGAGCACGACGCGCAGAAATACCTGGCGTCGTACGAACAAGCCATCCACTCGATCGGCAAAGCGTCCCACGGTCGTGGGATTTATGAAGGCCCGGGCATTTCCATCAAACTGTCGGCACTGCACCCGCGTTACAGCCGTGCGCAGTACGAGCGTGTGATGGACGAGCTGTACCCGCGCCTGCTGTCGTTGACCCTGCTGGCCAAGCAATACGACATCGGCCTGAACATCGACGCCGAAGAAGCCGACCGTCTCGAACTGTCGCTGGATCTGCTTGAGCGCCTGTGTTTCGAGCCGCAACTGACTGGCTGGAACGGCATCGGTTTCGTTATCCAGGCTTACCAGAAGCGTTGCCCGTACGTGATCGACTACGTGATCGATCTGGCCCGTCGCAGCCGTCATCGCCTGATGATCCGCCTGGTGAAAGGCGCGTACTGGGACAGCGAAATCAAGCGCGCCCAGGTCGAAGGCCTGGAAGGCTATCCGGTCTACACCCGCAAGGTGTACACCGACGTTTCCTACATCGCTTGCGCACGCAAACTGCTGTCGGTGCCGGAAGTCATCTATCCGCAGTTCGCCACGCACAACGCCCACACCCTGTCGGCCATTTACCACATTGCCGGTCAGAACTATTACCCCGGCCAGTACGAATTCCAGTGCCTGCACGGCATGGGCGAACCGCTTTACGAACAAGTTGTAGGCAAAGTTTCCGAAGGCAAGCTGAACCGTCCGTGCCGCGTGTACGCGCCGGTCGGTACTCACGAAACCCTGCTCGCCTACCTCGTACGTCGCTTGCTGGAAAACGGCGCGAACACTTCGTTCGTCAACCGTATCGCCGACCAGTCGATTTCGATTCAGGAATTGGTGGCCGATCCGGTAGCGCAGATCGAGCAGATGGCGACCGTGGAAGGTGGCTTCGGCCTGCCGCACCCGCGCATTCCGCTGCCGCGTGATCTGTACGGTGCTGAGCGCGCCAACTCCAGCGGCATCGACATGGCCAACGAACATCGTCTGGCTTCGCTGTCCTGCGCCCTGCTCGCCACTGCCCACACCGACTGGAAAGCCGCGCCGATGCTCGGTTGCGCGTCCAGCACTGAAACCCCTGCGCCCGTGCTGAACCCGGCAGATCACCGTGATGTGGTCGGTCACGTTCAGGAAGCCACCGTCGAAGACGTCGACAACGCCATTCAATGCGCGCTGAACGCTGCGCCGATCTGGCAGGCCACCCCGCCCGCCGAACGCGCAGCGATTCTGGAACGTGCCGCTGATTTGATGGAAGGCGAGATCCAGCCGCTGATGGGCCTGTTGGCTCGCGAAGCCGGCAAGACCTACGCCAACGCCATCGCCGAAGTCCGCGAAGCCGTCGACTTCCTGCGTTACTACGCGGTGCAGGCTCGCAACGATTTCAGCAATGACGCCCACCGTCCATTGGGCCCAGTTGTATGCATCAGCCCGTGGAACTTCCCATTGGCGATCTTCAGTGGCCAAGTCGCTGCGGCACTGGCTGCCGGTAACCCGGTATTGGCCAAACCGGCTGAACAAACTCCGCTGGTTGCCGCTCAAGCCGTGCGTTTGCTGCTTGAAGCCGGAATTCCGGAAGGCGTGCTGCAACTGCTGCCGGGTCGCGGTGAAACCGTCGGCGCCGGTCTGGTCGGCGATGAGCGCGTCAAAGGCGTGATGTTCACCGGTTCCACCGAAGTCGCGCGCCTGCTGCAACGCAACATCGCTGGCCGTCTCGACAGCCAGGGCCGTCCGATTCCGCTGATCGCCGAAACCGGTGGCCAGAACGCCATGATCGTCGACTCCTCGGCACTGACCGAACAAGTCGTGATCGACGTGGTGTCCTCGGCTTTCGACAGCGCTGGTCAGCGCTGCTCGGCGCTGCGCGTACTGTGCCTGCAGGAAGATTCCGCCGATCGCGTCATCGAAATGCTCAAAGGTGCCATGGCCGAAAGCCGTCTCGGCAACCCTGAGCGCCTATCGGTGGACATCGGCCCGGTGATCGACGCCGAAGCCAAGGCTGGCATCGACAAGCACATCCAGGGCATGCGCGATAAAGGTCGCAATGTGTACCAGGTGGCTATCGCCGACACCGAAGAAGTCAAACGCGGCACCTTCGTCATGCCGACCCTGATCGAGCTGGAAAGCTTCGACGAGCTGCAACGCGAGATCTTCGGCCCGGTGCTGCACGTGGTGCGCTACAAGCGCAAAGAGATCGATCAACTGATCGGCCAGATCAACGCTTCCGGCTATGGCCTGACGCTGGGCGTGCACACCCGGATCGACGAGACCATCGCCAAGGTGATCGACAACGTCAACGCCGGTAACGTCTACGTCAACCGCAACATCGTCGGTGCCGTGGTCGGCGTGCAGCCATTCGGCGGCGAAGGCCTCTCGGGTACGGGTCCGAAGGCTGGTGGTCCGCTGTACCTGTACCGCTTGCTGGCGACACGTCCTACGGATGCCATCGAACAATCCTTCGCTCGCGGTGACGCCGTTGTCGCCCCGGACGTTCGACTGCGCGATGCCATGAGCAAACCGCTGAACGCCCTGAAAGCCTGGGCTGAAAGCAACAAGTACGCCGACTTGAGCACTCTGTGCGTGCAGTACGCTGCGCAATCGCAGAGCGGCATCACCCGCATGCTGGCCGGCCCGACCGGTGAAAAAAACAGCTACGCCATCCTGCCGCGTGAGCACGTGCTGTGCCTGGCCGAGGTTGAAGGTGATCTGTTGACCCAACTGGCTGCGGTATTGGCCGTAGGCGGTTCGGCGGTATGGCCGGAGTCCGACATCAGCAAGGCCTTGTTCGCACGCCTGCCGAAGGAGATTCAGGCGCGGATCAAGCTGGTTGCTGACTGGAACAAGGATGAGGTGGTGTTCGATGCGGTTCTGCATCACGGCCATTCCGACCAGTTGCGCGGCGTTTGTCAGCAGATCGCCAAGCGTGCCGGCGCGATCGTTGGGGTTCAGGGCTTGTCCCAGGGCGAGACCAACATTGCCCTTGAGCGCCTGGTTATTGAGCGGGCGTTGAGTGTCAACACTGCAGCTGCAGGTGGTAATGCCAGCTTGATGACAATCGGCTAAACAGCTGTAAGTCCAGGCGACCGCAATGGTCGCCTGGAATGTAAACCCTGTAGGAGTGAGCCTGCTCGCGATAGCGGTCTGTCAGTTAAAATAAATGTGTCTGACAGACCGCTATCGCGAGCAGGCTCACTCCTACATTTGATTAGTGTCGCGCTCACCTCTGCATCACTCTCATCAATCATCCTGTTCAGCCTTTATCAGCACGCCTAGACTCGGCCCACCCCAATTTCAGGTAGGCCGCCATGTCCGAGACGCTGCTCAGTTCCCGCAATCTGGCTTTCGAGCTGTATGAAGTCCTTGATGCCGAGGGCCTGACCCGGCGTGAGCGCTTTGCCGAGCACAACCGCGAGACCTTCGACGCCGCCATCGGCACCGCACGCAACATTGCCGAGAAATACTTCGCGCCGCACAACCGCAAGGGCGACGAGAACGAGCCGCGCTACGAGGACGGCAAGGCGATTCTGATTCCTGAAGTGAAACCGGCGGTGGATGCCTTCCTTGAGGCTGGATTCCTCAACGCCGCGAGAAGTTTCGACGCCGGCGGCATGCAACTTCCTACATTGCTGTCGCAAGCCTGCTTCGCGCATTTCCAGTCGGCCAACGCGGCCTCGACTTCCTACCCGTTTCTGACCATGGGCGCGGCGAACCTCATCGAGAGCTTCGGCACCGAAGAACAGAAACAACGCTTTCTGCAGCCGATGATCGACGGGCGCTTCTTCGGCACCATGGCCCTGACCGAACCCCACGCTGGCTCATCGCTGTCGGATATTCGTACACGCGCCGAGCCAGCGTCCGACGGCACTTATCGCCTGAAGGGCAACAAGATCTTCATCTCCGGCGGCGATCACCCGCTCTCGGAAAACATCGTGCACATGGTGCTGGCCAAACTGCCGGACGCGCCGCCGGGGGTGAAAGGTATTTCGCTGTTCATCGTGCCGAAGTTTCTGGTCAACGATGACGGCAGCCTCGGCCCACGCAATGACGTGCTGCTGGCCGGACTGTTCCACAAGATGGGCTGGCGCGGCACCACCTCCACAGCGCTGAACTTCGGCGATAACGGCGAGTGCGTCGGCTATCTGGTGGGCAAGCCGCATCATGGCTTGAGCTACATGTTCCAGATGATGAATGAGGCGCGGATTGGCGTCGGCATGGGTGCGGTGATGCTCGGTTACGCCGGTTACCTGTACTCGCTGGAGTACGCTCGCGAGCGCCCGCAGGGGCGCGTGCCGGACAGCAAGGATCCGACGACGGCGCCGGTGGCGATCATTCAGCACGCCGATGTACGACGCATGCTGTTGACGCAAAAGTCCTACGTCGAAGGTGCCTTTGATCTCGGCTTGTACGCGGCGCGATTGTTCGATGACACCACCACACTGGAAACCGAAGCCGAGCGCAAACAGGCCCACGAGCTGCTGGATCTGCTGACCCCGATCGTCAAATCCTGGCCATCGGAGTTCTGTTTGAAGGCCAACGAACTGGCGATCCAGATTCTCGGCGGTCACGGTTATACCCGTGAATACCCGGTAGAGCAGTATTACCGCGATAACCGCTTGAACCCGATCCATGAAGGCACCCACGGTATTCAGTCGCTGGACTTACTCGGGCGTAAATTGGCGCAGAACGGTGGTGCGGGACTTAAACAACTAATTCGTCTGATCGCCAACACCGCTGAACGCGCGACGGCGTATGAATCACTGACCGCATTGCGTGAGCCTTTAGAGAAACTGGTGGCACGTCTGCAAACGGTGACCATCGGTTTGTTGACCGATCTGGCGCAGGGCAAGGTCAACAGCAGCCTGGCGAATTCGGCGTTGTACCTGAAAGTATTCGGGCACACGGTGATTGGCTGGCGCTGGCTGGAGCAGGCGATTCGTGCCGAGGAGGGGTTAGCCAAGGGTAGCGCGGCGGATGCTGACTTCTATAAGGGCAAGTTGCAGGCAGCGCGGTATTTTCTGACGTGGGAAGTGCCGGGTTGCCACCATGAGCTGGCGTTGCTGGAGGCGCGGGATGATACGTGTCTGGCGATGCAGGATGCGTGGTTCTGATCCGGGATATTTGTAGTGGCTGAAATCCAATCGCGAGCAGGCTCACTCCTACATTTGGAACGCTTTCCCCTGTAGGAGTGAGCCTGCTCGCGATGGCGTCAGCTCAAACAATGC
Source organism: Pseudomonas sp. NPDC087690 (assembly GCF_044743175.1). Classification (NCBI taxonomy): domain Bacteria; kingdom Pseudomonadati; phylum Pseudomonadota; class Gammaproteobacteria; order Pseudomonadales; family Pseudomonadaceae; genus Pseudomonas; species Pseudomonas sp. NPDC087690. The sequence goes on along the minus strand of NZ_JBIUVX010000053.1, from coordinate 4,766 downwards.
GCCTCTCAGCTCAATTTGAACCCACCCATCTGCCGCGCCAGATCATCCGCCAACTTCTGCAACATCTGGCAGTCTTCACGACAAGCCCGAACCTCCCCCGCCGTCGCCCGCGCCAGATCGGAAATCCCCTGCACATTGCGGTTGATCTCCTCAGTCACCGCCGACTGCTCCTCCGTCGCCGTTGCCACCTGATGGTTCATGTCACTGATGCGCTCGACCTGCCCGGTAATCGCCGTCAACGATGCCCCGGTGCGCTGGCTCGACTCAACCCCGGTGCCAGTTGCCGCCTGCCCCGTGCGCATCGACGACACGGCGTTTTCCGCGCCTTGCTTGAGGCTGCCGATCATCTGCTGGATTTCGTCGGTGGAGGCCTGCGTCCTGCGCGCCAAAGTGCGCACTTCGTCAGCAACAACCGCAAAGCCGCGTCCCATATCACCGGCGCGCGCCGCTTCGATGGCGGCATTGAGCGCCAACAGATTGGTCTGCTCGGACACCCCGCGAATCACCGCCAATACAGAATCGATCGAGGCCACTTGGTGCGCCAATTCACCCACCGCGCCAGCCGCCACGCCAATTTCATCGGACATGCTTTCAATATGCCGGATCGAGCCCCCGACCACTTCCCGCGCCTGCATCGCTTCATCCCGCGCGGTTTGCGAGGCGAGTGCGGCGTTGCCGGCGTTCTGCGCAATTTCTTGCACGGTCAGGCCCATCTCGTGGACGGCAGTCGCGACCATATCGGTCATTTCCTGCTGACGGCCGGAGCGCTCGGCAGTGTTTTCCACCACCTTCGCCACTTGCCCTACAGCGGTGCGCAGGCGCTCGCTGGTGGTCAGCACCTCACCGATCATCCCGCGCTGGCTGTCGAGAAAACGGTTGAAGCCGCGAGCGAGGTCGCCCAGCTCATCGGCGCGGCTGGAATCTAACCGATGGGTCAAATCTCCACCACCGCTACCGATTGCTACCAGCGCCGCTGTTACTTGGCGAATCGGTCGCACCAGGCCTTGTGCCAGCCATACCACCAGAGCGAGGCACACCAGCGCCACCACCAGACCAATACCGCCACTCATCCACATCGCTTTGCGGGCTTCGGCGTAGATCTGTGACTGCGGCACTTCGGCCACCAGGGTCCAGCCTAAATCGCGCAAAGGCAGGCTGAAGGCGAGGAAGTCTTCCCCGTCTCGCTGGAAGTTGCTGCTGACGGCAGTTTTTTGACCGAGGACTGCCTGTGCAGCATTGCTGCCGATCTGCTCGCTTAAGGTGCGCTTGCCACTGAACTGCGCCTCCGGATGCACCTGGATCAAACCGTCGGAACGCACGAGATAGACCTTGCCGCGCTCACCAAAGCTGAAGTTGTGAATCAGCTCCGAGAGCTCTTTCATGCTCAGCCCGAGCCCTGCCACACCGACCACTTTGCCAGCCTGCTCGACCTTCAAGTCAATGAACAGCGCCAATTCTCCGGTGGCTCCGTCGTTGTCGATATTCAGGGTGCGCGGCTGATTGCTGTCGAGAAAGGAATAGAACCAGGCATCGGCCGGTTTGGCACGGCTGAGGGTGCGATCGAGGCCTTTTTCGGTGATGTAATGATTGGATTCGGTGCCGATGATCAAAGCAGTGAAAGCCTTGTGTTCGGCGCGGATGCCTTCCAGATACTGCGCGAAGCCCGCCGTTTTGCTGCTGTCTTCACCGGAGGTCAGCCAGTCGCGAACCATGGTGTTACTGGCAATATCCTTGGCCGCCGTCAGCGGTTGCACGAGGATGCGTTCGATGTCGTTGCGCGTCGCTTCGATACTCGACGGCAGGGCTTGTTCGACCAGATAGCTCTGGGCGAGGCGGTTGACCACCAAGGTATAAATGCCAACCACGATCAGGATGCTGACCAGCAGGGCGGTGCCCATGCTGAGAATCAGCTGCCATTGAATACTGCGTCGCCACAACTGCATGGAGCACCCCCAAAGAATAAGTGGCCGAATCAATGCAACAGCCGTGCCGATTGTATACAACCCAATCGACAATCTATTCTTTGGTTGTGCGCAACCCCATCAACCCTGATTGATGGTCTTGGCGATGGTCTCGACCGTGGCGCTGACTTGCTCTTGGTAACGGTCGAGTTCTTCCTGATGCTGCTTCTTCATTTCGATCTGTTGCGAGCACAGATTCATTGCTGCCAGCACCAGCAAGCGGTCACCGATCAGCGTCGGGTATTTGCGTTTGGTGTCAGCTAATGCCGCTTTGAGCATCAGTGCCGCGTCCAGCAGGGTCTGTTCTTCCCCGGCCGGTGCCTTGATCGAATAGTCCTCCCCGAGAATGGAGATGACTTTTACCCCTGCTGTACCGTGGTTCATGCGCTGACAGGACCTGCGTTGACGCGATCAACCAGAGCCTGGATGCGCGCTGCGGTGGCGCCGTGCTTCTCTTCCTGTTCCATCAGGCTCAGTTGCAGGCTTTCGTTTTCATCCTTGGCCTGGGCCAGTTCAGTGGACAGGCTCCGGTTGGTTTCCGAGAGGGTCTGGTTCTGTTGCACCAGGTCGCTGACGAGCTGTTCCAATTGGCTGAGGGATGCTTCCAACATTTTGATCTTCCAGGCATTTTCAAAGGGCGCGTACGATAAAGAAAAGTCACCACGGATGCCAGGGTTAAACCGGCGCAAGGCCTTGATTTTCCTGGCGGGCGAACGTTCTTGCGAGTTTTAAAGACTGTGATCTGCCGATCTGGTTCCTGCACTTCGTCGCCCAAGCCCTTGTGCGACAAATACGCACACTGCCTCAAGACTTCAGTCGCATGACCGATAAGTCATCCATACAGCAGTCTGAACCCGCATGGATGCGGCCCTCTCTTGGTACCCGCCCATGTCCCTCCGCAATATGAATATCGCCCCACGGGCTTTTACCGGCTTCGCTTTGATCGGCGGCCTGATGCTGATTCTCGGCGTGTTTGCCTTGAACCAGATGAGTAAGATCCGTGGCGCTGCCGAGGACATTTCGTCCAGCAGCGTGCCGAGCATCAAGAACCTCGACGAATTCACTCAGTTGACCCTGCGCTTGCGTGTGCTGTCGTACCGCTTGCTGGTCAACCGCGAAGCGGACGTGCAGCAGAAAACCGTTGAGTTGCTGGACATGCGCAACCAACAGATCCGCGCAGCTCAAACGGCCTACGAGCCACTGATCGGCAGCCCTGAGGAACGCGCCGCTTACGACCAGTACGTGCAGTTGCTCGGCCAGTACCGTCAGATCGAAGACCGCATGAAGAGCCTGTCGCGCAATAATCAGGTGGATGAACTGCGTAACCTGCTCAACACCGAATTGCTCAGCAACTCCGAAGCGATCAACACCGTGCTCAACCGTCTGATGCAGATCAACGGCGAGCAGATCAACGAGACCAATCAGAAAGCGGCCGATCAGTACGCTTCGGCGTTCGATCTGGTAGTGACCCTGTTGGTGATCGCCACCGGCCTGACGTTCCTGTTCGCGTGGCTGCTGACCACCAGCATCACCAAACCGATCGCCAAGGCACTGGACGCTGCGGAAACCATCGCCGAAGGCAATCTGACTCAACCGATTCACGTCGATGGCAGCGACGAAGCCGGGCGCTTGTTGGCAGCCATGGCGAAAATGCAATCGAAGCTGCGTGACACCTTGCAGCGTATTTCCGGTTCGGCCACACAACTGGCTTCGGCAGCGGAAGAACTGAACAGCGTCACCGACGAAAGTGCGCGCGGACTGACTCAGCAGAACAACGAAATTGAACAGGCGGCGACTGCGGTCAATGAAATGACCAGCGCTGTGGAAGAAGTCGCGCGCAATGCCGTGAGCACTTCGGAAGCTTCGAAGAATGCCACCACTTCTGCCGGTGACGGCCGAGACCTCGTACAGGAAACCGTCAGCGCCATCGAGCGCATGAGTGCCGATGTACAGAGCACCGCCAGCCTGATCGGCGATCTGGCCAATGAATCCCGTGACATCGGCAAAGTGCTGGATGTGATCCGTGGTCTGGCCGATCAAACCAACCTGCTGGCCCTGAACGCGGCGATTGAAGCGGCGCGTGCCGGTGAAGCCGGTCGTGGTTTTGCGGTTGTAGCGGACGAAGTGCGCGCCCTGGCGCATCGCACCCAGCAATCGACCAGTGAAATCGAGCGGATGATCGGCAGCATTCAAAGCGGTACCGAACACGCCGTGGATTCGATGCGCAACAGCACCGAACGTGCCGAGTCGACCTTGAACATCGCCCGTGGTGCCGGCATGTCGCTGGACACCATCAACACCGCCATCGTCGAGATCAACGAGCGCAACCTGGTCATCGCCAGCGCCGCTGAAGAGCAGGCGCAGGTGGCACGGGAAGTGGATCGCAACCTGGTGAACATCCGTGACCTGTCGGTGCAATCGGCGACCGGGGCGAATCAGACCAGTGCGGCGAGCAATGAGCTGTCGCGTCTGGCGCTGGATTTGAACAACATGGTTGGGCGGTTCAGCCTGTAATTCAGTAAATCAAGATCAAAAGCACCCTCACCCCAGCCCTCTCCCAGAGGGAGAGGGGGAAAGGGAGCAGATCTTTGTGCTTTTCAAACCTGAGTTCGACTCAGAATTTTCAGGTCGATGTACCTCGCACAAACACCTCGATCAGTCCCCTCTACCCTCGGGAGAGGGGAAAGGGAGCAGATCTTTGTGTTTTTCAAAACCTGAGTTCGACTCAGAATTTTCAGGTCGATGTACCTCGCACAAACACCTCGATCAGTCCCCTCTACCCTCGGGAGAGGGGAAAGGGAGCAG
>NZ_JBIUVX010000052.1:0-26598 GCF_044743175.1 Pseudomonas sp. NPDC087690 | reverse complement strand
CGCCTGCGCCCGTTGCTCACAAACCTGGTGATTTTCGCCTTCGGTGGTTGTGCACTGTTTGCCACTTCCTACTATGTCGTGCAGCGAACCTGCCAGACGCGACTGATCTCCGACAGCCTCGCGGCCTTCACCTTCTGGGGCTGGCAAGCGGTGATCGTCGGCGCGATCATTACCTTGCCGCTGGGTTACACCACCACCAAGGAATATGCGGAACTGGAATGGCCGATCGCCATTTTGCTGGCCATTGTCTGGGTCACCTACGGTCTGGTGTTCTTCGGCACCATCACCAAGCGCAAAACCAAGCACATCTATGTGGGTAACTGGTTCTACGGCGCGTTCATCGTCGTCACGGCGATGTTGCACATCGTCAACCACGCTTCCCTGCCGGTGAACCTGTTCAAGTCCTACTCCGCCTACTCGGGCGCGACGGATGCGATGATCCAGTGGTGGTACGGCCACAACGCGGTGGGCTTCTTCCTGACCACCGGTTTCCTCGGGATGATGTACTACTTCGTGCCGAAACAGGCTGAGCGTCCGATCTACTCCTATCGCCTGTCGATCGTGCACTTCTGGGCGCTGATCACCCTGTACATCTGGGCCGGCCCGCACCACTTGCACTACACCGCACTGCCGGATTGGGCACAATCTTTGGGCATGGCGATGTCGATCATCCTGCTGGCGCCAAGCTGGGGCGGCATGATCAACGGCATGATGACCCTCTCGGGCGCCTGGCATAAGCTGCGCACCGACCCGATCCTGCGCTTTCTTGTGGTCTCGCTGGCGTTCTACGGCATGTCGACCTTCGAAGGTCCTATGTTGGCGATCAAGACCGTCAACTCGCTCTCGCACTACACCGACTGGACCATCGGCCACGTACACGCCGGCGCTCTCGGTTGGGTAGCGATGATCTCGATCGGCGCGATCTACCACATGATCCCGCGACTGTTTGGTCGTGCGCAGATGCACAGCGTCGGCCTGATCAACGCGCACTTCTGGCTCGCGACCATCGGCACCGTGCTCTACATCGCGTCGATGTGGGTCAACGGCATCACTCAGGGCCTGATGTGGCGTGCAATCAACGACGACGGCACCCTCACCTACTCGTTCGTTGAAGCGCTGCAGGCCAGCCACCCGGGTTACATCGTTCGTGCGCTGGGCGGCGCTTTCTTCGCCAGCGGCATGTTCCTGATGGCTTACAACGTCTGGCGCACCGTGCGCGCCTCGAACCCGGCTGAAGCCGAAGCCGCTGCCCAGATCGCTGTCGTTGGAGCTCACTGATGAAGCATGAAGCTGTCGAGAAGAATATTGGCCTGCTGGCCTTCTTCATGGTCATCGCCGTCAGCATTGGCGGCCTGACCCAAATCGTTCCGCTGTTTTTCCAGGACGTCACCAACAAGCCGGTCGAAGGCATGAAGCCGCGTTCGGCACTGGAGCTGGAAGGCCGCGACGTTTACATCGCCAACGGCTGTGTCGGCTGCCACTCGCAGATGATCCGTCCGTTCCGCGCCGAAACCGAACGCTACGGCCACTACTCGGTGGCGGGTGAAAGCGTCTGGGATCACCCGTTCCTGTGGGGTTCCAAGCGTACCGGGCCGGATCTGGCCCGGGTCGGCGGTCGTTACTCTGATGACTGGCAACGTGCGCACTTGTACAACCCGCGCAACGTGGTGCCTGAGTCGAAAATGCCGGCTTACCCGTTCCTCGTGGAAAACAAGCTCGACGGCAAGGAAACCGCCAAGAAAATGGAGGTTTTGCGCACCCTCGGCGTCCCTTACACCGACGAAGACATCGCCGGTGCACAGGCTGCCGTGAAGGGCAAAACCGAAATGGACGCGCTGGTGGCCTATCTGCAAGGCCTGGGCACCATCATCAAAAGCAAACGGTGAATTAGATGGATATCGGGATGATTCGTGGCCTGGGCACCGTTGTTGTGATGGTGGCCTTCATCGGTCTGGCGTTGTGGGTGTTCAGCCCCAAGCGCAAGTCGGAGTTTGAAGACGCGACCTTGTTGCCTTTTGCGGATGATCCCGAAGCCATCAAGCACGTCGAGCAAGCTTCTAGGAGTAACAAAGAATGACTACATTCTGGAGTCTGTACGTCACAGTCCTCAGTCTCGGTACGATCTTCGCCCTGACCTGGCTGTTGCTGTCGACCCGCAAGGGCCAGCGCAGCGAACAGACGGACGAGACGGTCGGGCACTCCTTCGACGGGATCGAGGAGTACGACAACCCACTGCCGAAATGGTGGTTCATGCTGTTTGTCGGCACCATCGTTTTCGCCTTGGGTTACCTGGTGCTGTACCCGGGTCTGGGCAACTGGAAAGGCCTGCTGCCGGGTTACAACTACCTCGATAACGACAAGCAGACCGCGTTCGCCAACGGCCAGACCGGCTGGACCGGCGTGCACGAGTGGGAAAAGGAAATGGCCCGTTCGGACGCCAAGTTCGGTCCGATCTTCGCCAAGTTCGCCGCCATGCCGATCGAAGAAGTCGCCAAGGATCCGCAAGCACTGAAAATGGGTGGCCGTCTGTTCGCCTCCAACTGCTCGGTGTGCCACGGCTCCGACGCCAAGGGTGCTTATGGCTTCCCTAATCTGACCGACGCCGACTGGCGCTGGGGCGGCGAGCCGGAAACCATCAAGACCACCATCATGGGCGGTCGTCACGCGGTGATGCCGGCCTGGGCTGAAGTGATTGGCGAGCAAGGCGTGGCCGATGTCGCGGCATTCGTCGTGACCAAACTCGATGGCCGCAAACTGCCGGAAGACACCAAGGCTGACCCGGAAAACGGCGGCAAACTGTTCGCCGCCAACTGCGTGGCCTGCCACGGTCCGGCCGGCAAAGGCACTCCCGCCATGGGCGCGCCTGACCTGACCCACCCGGGTGCATTCATCTACGGCTCGAGCTTCGCGCAACTGCAGCAGACCATCCGTTACGGCCGTCAGGGCCAGATGCCGGCGCAGGAACAACTGCAAGGCAACGACAAGGTGCACCTGCTGGCGGCTTACGTTTACAGCCTGTCCCACGGTGAAAAAGCTCCGGAAGCCGACGCCCGATAAGCCCGGTTTGCGTTGCAACGAAAGCCCTCGCCACTCACCTGGCGGGGGCTTTTTTATAGTCGACTGGTAAAGATCGACTTTACCGGCACCGTTGCCACCGGCGTACGTTTACGCCACTGGTTGCCCTCCACCAGACTCACTTCCAGTTGTTTGCGATCCCTGGAAAAACTGGCAGTCAGGTACGTTTGCCGCGAGGCCGCACCACTGAGGAACATCGGCACGCTGCCGATGTAACTCATGCTGCCGCCATCGGCATGGAAATGGCCGGCGAACATCGCCGTCACCTGGTACTTTTCGATCATCGCGCGAAAGCGCTTTTGCTCATCCCAACTGCCCGCCCAATCATAGGGTTTGTGCATGTTGATAATGATCACCAATCCCTGCATCCGCGCTATCCGCAAATCATTCTCCAGCCAGTCCAGCGACTGCTTGATATCGAACGTGGTTGGATTCAAGGCATGGGAAATCTTCACTTGGTAAGTCGGTTCATTGTTCAGTTGCACCAGATGCACTTCACCAATGCTCTTCGAGTAAGCCAGACTTCCCAGATAATGCTTATTGAGAAATCCTCCGGTAACTGCAAGATCCATCTGATCGACCTTATCAACATGATGATCGCGATAATCGACGATACTGCCCGCTGCGCAACTCTCGCTAAAGCAGTCATTGACATTGTTCTGATAGTCGTGATTACCCAGCCCGTAAAGATAGTCATCAGCAAAATATTTCTGCAGCATCCCCCCCATAAACGAGCGTTGCCAGCCGTGGCCGAACGCGGTCATGTCGCCGTTGATCATCAGCGGTACTGTGCTCTGCCCGCCCATCTCGTTGCGGAACTGCGCAATGCTCGCGAATTGGCTTTCAACCAGCCATTTCGAGCGTTTTTCAAAGTCCGCGCTCGATTCCTCTTCACCGCTGTCCGATTTTTCCGTCCACGGATATTGGGGGTCCGAGGCAAATACCATGTGCTGTGGAACGCCTTCGTCTGCATGGGCAAAAGAAGCCAGCGATGACAGGCACAGCCCGGCGAGAGTTTTTTTAACATCCTTTATATTCATGAAACTCCATTGTTACCTTGTTCTATAAACATCAATACGCAACTGCCGAAGAACAGCGCAAAAAACCAAGTTATTCGAGAAGCCCGCAACTTTAAAACCTGACAATTAACTGATTATATTTCGAGCACATGGATATCACGCACATAAAGCGGCAAGCAGACGGCCCCGCCAATGTGTATTGGTGGGGCTATTCTGTTGGCGCTTCATACCTTGAGACACTTGTCTGATGGACTCGATTGACCATCGGCGATAGGGTTTTCAGCAGCCCGATGATCCGCATCGGAGTAACTTCAAGGATGAAGCTGCCATGTTGAATGATGACAACACGCAACTACCAGACGAGCAGGACCTCGCTGAAACCGAGCAGTCTTGCGACTCATCGAATCACGCCCTGAGTCCCGCTGTGCTGAGCCTCGGCACGCCGCTGCAACCCGATGCCAACAGCACCACGAAACCGCACAGGAATACCGGCAGTCTCGACAGCCTGGGCGGTGGTCGGCTTCCCTGAGTTTTGAAACGAAGCCTGATTCAAGCCGAGATGGCTTCTGCTTCGCGCGAAGCCGTCTCCACACATGCCAGCCATCGCCCGACCAACGGACGTATGAGCCATGCTCCTTCCAATTGCCGCACTGACGGTGAAGTAGTAACGTTGCTACATCTGCAATCCGAGAGGTCGACCATGATGGCAATCACCACCATCTCCAGCCGTGAGTTCAATCAGGACACCAGCAGCGCCAAGAAGGCTGCACGCCTGGGCCCTGTGATCATTACCGACCGCGGCAAGGCTTCTCACGTCCTGCTGAGCATCGAGGAATATCAGGAACTGAGCGGTACAAACGCAAACATTGTTGATTTGCTAGTCATGCCGGAAGCCGCCGACATCGAATTCGAAACCGAGCGTGCGGTCATCATTCATCGTCCCGTGGATCTATCCTGATGTATTTACTCGACACCAATGTGATATCCGAACTTCGCAAGCCGCAAGCTGATGCCAATGTCGTCAATTGGGCGAAAAGCGTGCTGGCTCCAAGCCTGTATCTTTCGGCCATTACCCTGAAAGAACTGGAAACCGGGGTGCTGCGCATGGAACGGCGCGATCCTGCTCAAGGCAAGGTTTTGCGCAGCTGGCTGATGCGCCACGTCATGCCGGCATTCGACGCACGAATCCTGCCGGTGGACGCTGCTGTGGCACTGCGTTGTGCCAGTCTGCATGTACCCGATCAGGCCAATGAAAGCGACGCATTGATTGCAGCCACCGCGCTGGTTCACGGACTCACTGTCGTTACTCGCAATGTCGGTGACTTTCAATCGAGTGGTGTTTCCCTGATAAACCCCTGGGAACAATGAATTAGCGACCGCGCCAAAACTGTCCATACTCAACAAGTCAATTGACCTGCATCAGGCTTTGCTACATTCGCTACACCATTCAGGCTTCGCCCCCAACGCGACCAAAGGTCGCACCCTTGAGCCAGAGCGACAGGCGTATCATTGCGCCACTGCAACACCCCATTTTGACCGCGGTTGGCACGTATCGACCGAGGCATTTTTCCACTGCCGTGGGATGCAATGATGAGCAACCAGATTCCGGTACACGACGTCACGCCACCAAGCAAAAACGCGAACAACAGCGTTGACCTTTACGCCTCACGAGAAAAAATCTACACCCGCGCTTTCACCGGCCTGTTCCGCAACTTGCGGATGATGGGCGGCGCCGCATTGTTCCTGCTGTATTTCGGTACGGTGTGGCTGAACTGGGGCGGCCACCAGGCCGTGTGGTGGAACTTGCCAGAGCGCAAATTCTTCATCTTCGGTGCAACGTTCTGGCCACAGGATTTCATCCTGCTTTCGGGCCTCTTGATCATCGCTGCGTTCGGCCTGTTCTTCATTACCGTTTATGCCGGCCGCGTCTGGTGCGGGTACACCTGCCCGCAAAGTGTTTGGACATGGATTTTCATGTGGTGCGAAAAGGTCACCGAAGGCGACCGCAACCAGCGCATCAAGCTCGACAAGGCGCCGATGAGCGCCAACAAATTCCTGCGTAAAGCCGCCAAGCACGTGATGTGGCTGCTGATCGGCTTCGTCACCGGCATGACCTTCGTCGGTTATTTCTCGCCGATCCGCGAACTGGTCTTCGAATTCTTCACCGGCCAGGCCGATGGCTGGTCGTATTTCTGGGTCGGCTTCTTCACCCTCGCCACCTACGGCAACGCCGGTTGGTTGCGCGAGCAGGTGTGCATCTACATGTGCCCGTACGCGCGCTTCCAGAGCGTGATGTTCGACAAGGACACGCTGATCGTTTCCTACGATCCGCGTCGCGGCGAAAGCCGTGGCCCGCGCAAGAAAGGTATCGACTACAAGGCCCTGGGCCTCGGTGACTGCATCGATTGCACCATGTGCGTGCAGGTCTGCCCGACCGGCATCGACATCCGCGACGGCCTGCAGATCGAGTGCATCGGTTGCGCCGCGTGCATCGACGCCTGCGACAGCATCATGGACAAGATGGATTACCCGCGCGGCCTGATCAGCTACACCACCGAACACAACCTGTCGGGACAGAAAACCCATAAACTGCGGCCACGCCTGATCGGCTATGCCGTGGTGTTGCTGGCGATGATCAGCCTGCTGGTCACCGCGTTCGTCATGCGTTCGCTGGTCGGTTTCGATGTCAGCAAGGACCGTGTGCTGTACCGCGAAAACGCTGAAGGCCGGATCGAAAACGTTTACAGCCTGAAGATCATGAACAAGGACCAGCGCGATCACACCTATGTGCTGGAAGCCGCCGGGTTGCCGGATCTGCGCCTGCAAGGCAAGCGCGAGATCAAGGTCGCGGCCGGCGACATCGTCAGCATGCCGGTCGAGTTGTCGAGCGCACCGGAACAACTGCCATCGAGCACCAACGAGGTGAAATTCATCCTCAAGGATGCCGATGACGACAGCGTCCACGTTGAAGCCAAGAGCCGATTCATCGGCCCCCAAATCCGTTGAGAGAACTGAACATGCCCGCAGCAAACGCCGCAAGTCCTTGGTACAAGCACCTCTGGCCATGGATCATCATCGGGATTCTGGCCTGTTCGGTGACCCTGACTCTGTCAATGGTGACCATTGCGGTGAACAACCCGGACAATCTGGTCAACGACAACTACTACGAGGCGGGCAAGGGTATCAACCGTTCGCTGGATCGCGAGTTGTTGGCGCAGAATTTGAAGATGCGTGCGGCGGTGCATCTGGATGATGTTACTGGTGAGGTTGATTTGCGCCTGAGCGGCGACAGCCAGCCGAAGACCCTTGAATTGAACCTGATTTCGCCGACACAACCGGAAAAGGATCGCAAGATCGTCCTGACCCGCAGCGAAACCGAAGCAGGCCGCTACATCGGTCAATTGGGCGACAAGGTCGAAGGTCGCCGGTTTGTCGAATTGCTCGGCAGTCAGGATGACCATGTGTGGCGCATGTTCGAAGAAGAGCTAGTGAGCCATGACAAGGATCTGCTGCTGGGTGACGAGCCGCTGCAAGGCGCCGAAGACCTCAAGAAGTAACCCGATACCCCTATGTAGGAGCTGCCGCAGGCTGCGATCTTTTGATCTTGTTTTAAAGTCAAAAGATCGCAGCCTGCGGCAGCTCCTACACGGGGGTGTAGTGAATCAGCAGTATTAGTGAACACTCGATGACCAGCCCACTCCCCTGCTACCACTGCGCCCTGCCCGTTCCGTCTGGCAGCCGCTTCACCGCTGTCGTGCTCGGACAATCCCGCGAGTTCTGCTGCCCGGGCTGTCAGGCTGTGGCCGAAGCCATCGTCGCCGGCGGTCTGGAAAGCTACTACCAACACCGCAGCGAAGCCTCGGCCAACCCCGAAGCATTGCCGGTGCAATTGGTCGATGAACTGGCGCTGTACGATCGCGCCGACGTCCAGCAACCCTTTGTGCGCCACCAAGGGGAGCTGGCCGAAACCACCCTGCTGATGGAAGGCATCAGTTGCGCCGCGTGTGGCTGGCTGATTGAAAAACACCTGCGCACGCTGCCCGCCGTCGCCGAGGCGCGGCTGAACCTGTCCAACCATCGCCTGCACGTGAGCTGGACCGACGCGCAATTGCCGCTGAGCCAGATCCTCGCCGAACTGCGCCACATCGGTTACGCCGCCCATCCCTATCAGGCTGATCGCGCCAGCGAACAACTGGCCAGCGAAAACCGCCTGGCCCTGCGCCAGCTCGGCGTCGCCGGGCTGCTGTGGTTCCAGGCGATGATGGCGACCATGGCCACCTGGCCGGAATTCAACATCGACCTCAGCCCCGAGCTACACACGATCCTGCGCTGGGTGGCGCTGTTCCTGACCACGCCGATCGTGTTCTACAGCTGCGCGCCGTTCTTCAAAGGCGCGATGCGCGATTTGCGCACACGACACCTGACCATGGATGTCTCGGTGTCGCTGGCGATCGGCAGCGCCTACATCGCCGGGATCTGGACCTCGATCACCGGTGTCGGCGAGTTGTACTTCGACGCAGTGGGCATGTTCGCGCTGTTCCTGCTCGCCGGACGTTACCTGGAACGCCGCGCACGGGAACGCACAGCGGCTGCCACGGCCCAACTGGTCAATCTGTTGCCCGCTTCGTGTCTGCGCCTGGACAACCACGGCCAGAGCGAACGCATTCTGCTCAGCGAATTGCGCCTGAGTGATCAAATCCTCATCCCGCCCGGTTCGATTCTGCCGGCAGACGGCAAGATCATCGATGGCCAATCGAGCATCGACGAATCACTGCTGACCGGCGAATACCTGCCGCAACCGCGCATGCCCGGTGATGCTGTGACCGCCGGCACGCTGAATGTCGAAGGCGCGCTGACCGTGGAAGTGCAGGCGCTGGGCCAGGACACACGACTGTCGGCCATCGTCCGCCTGCTCGACCGCGCCCAGGCGGAAAAACCGCGGCTGGCGGAAATTGCCGACCGCGCCGCGCAATGGTTCCTGCTGCTGTCGCTGATCGCCGCTGCCGCCATCGGCCTGCTGTGGTGGGAACTGGATTCTTCGCGCGCGTTCTGGATCGTCCTCGCCATGCTCGTCGCGACCTGCCCGTGCGCACTGTCGCTGGCAACGCCGACTGCCCTCACCGCCGCCACCGGCACCCTGCACAAACTCGGCTTACTGCTGACGCGCGGGCATGTGCTGGAAGGCTTGAATCAGATCGACACGGTGATCTTCGACAAGACCGGCACCCTCACCGAAGGCCGGCTGGTACTGCGTTCGATTCGCCCACTCGGCGCGCACGACAGCGACCAATGCCTGAGCCTCGCTGCCGCGTTGGAAAACCGCTCGGAACACCCGATTGCCCGCGCCTTCGGCCGTGCGCCGCTCGCCGCTGAAGACGTCCAGAGTACGCCGGGACTTGGCCTCGAAGGGCTGGTCGGCGAGCAGCGCTTGCGCATCGGTCAGGCCGAGTTTGTCTGTGCTCTCAGCGGCGCCGTTGTGCCGGCCATGCCGAACGAGGCCGGCCAATGGTTGCTGCTCGGCGACGCTCAAGGCCCGCTGGCGTGGTTCGGCCTCGACGACCGCTTGCGCGACGACGCCCCCGCCCTGCTCGCCGCGTGCAAGGCGCGTGGCTGGCGCACATTGCTGTTGTCCGGCGACAGCTCGCCGATGGTCGCTAGCGTGGCGGCGGAACTGGGTATTGATGAGGCTCGTGGCGGTTTGCGTCCCGACGACAAGCTGCAAGTGCTGCAACAACTGCACAAGGAAGGCCGCAAGGTGCTGATGCTCGGCGACGGCGTCAACGATGTGCCGGTGTTGGCTGCCGCTGATATCAGCGTGGCCATGGGCTCGGCCACGGATCTGGCGAAAACCAGTGCCGATGCCGTGCTGCTGTCCAATCGTCTCGACGCCTTGGTCCAGGCCTTCACCCTCGCGCGGCGAACCCGTCGGGTAATCATCGAGAACCTGCTGTGGGCGGCGCTGTACAATGGCCTCATGTTGCCATTCGCCGCCCTTGGCTGGATCACTCCGGTGTGGGCCGCCGTCGGCATGTCGATCAGTTCGTTGACCGTGGTGCTCAATGCCTTGCGCCTGACTCGCTTGCCGAGCCCGGCGCCAGTCAGCCACCGCTCAGAAACCCGCCCGCTGCCGGCCTGAGCCGCGCGGGCCTGGAGTACAGATGCCAGCTCTCTACGTGATGATCCCGGCCGCACTGCTGATCGTGGCCATCGCCGTGTACATCTTCTTCTGGGCGGTGGACAGCGGGCAGTACGACGATCTCGACGGCCCGGCCCACAGCATCCTGTTCGACGATCAGGATCCGAACCACACTGCTGCGGTGGACGAAGCCAACGCCAGCAAAGCAGACGACAAGGCCCCGCCCGATGCTTGAACTGGTGCCACTGCTGATCTCGGCGCTGATCCTCGGCTTGCTCGGTGGCGGCCATTGCCTGGGCATGTGCGGCGGTTTGATGGGCGCGTTGACCCTGGCGATTCCCAAGGAGCAACGCAGCCGACGTTTCCGCTTGTTGCTGGCGTATAACCTGGGCCGAATCCTCAGTTATGCCACGGCGGGCTTGCTGATCGGGCTGGCGGGTTGGGCGGTGGCGAACAGTCCTGCAGCGTTGTTCATGCGTGTGCTGGCCGGGTTGTTGCTGATCACCATGGGTTTGTATCTGGCCGGCTGGTGGAGCGGGCTAACGCGCATTGAAAGTCTCGGACGCGGTTTGTGGCGCTACATCCAACCCGTCGCCAACCGTTTGCTGCCGGTGTCGAGTCTGCCCCACGCGCTGCTGCTTGGCGCGTTGTGGGGCTGGCTGCCGTGCGGGCTGGTTTACAGCACATTGTTGTGGTCGGCGAGTCAGGGCAACGCGCTGGACAGTGCGTTGTTGATGCTTGCGTTTGGGCTCGGCACCTGGCCGGTGCTGCTCGCCACGGGCCTCGCGGCAGAACGCGTCACGGCCATTTTGCGCAAGCGCAGCGTGCGCATGGCGGGTGGTTTGCTGGTGATTGTGTTTGGCATCTGGACATTGCCGGGGCCGCATCAGCATTGGTTGATGGGCCATTAAGATCAAAAGATCGCAGCCTTCGGCAGCTCCTACCTTTGGAATGCGTTTCCCTGTAGGAGCTGCCGAAGGCTGCGATCTTTTGATCTTATGCTGTTGATGCAAATCAAGATGCCCCTGCGCGCCCTCCCCTAGACTCGCCACACTGCCAGCCTATCCGGGGGAATGCCCGCATGCTCGACGCCATTCGTTGGGACTCTGATCTGATCCGCCGCTACGACCTGGCGGGGCCGCGCTACACCTCTTATCCGACGGCCGTGCAATTTCACAGTCAGGTCGGCACCTTCGACCTGTTCCATGCCCTGCGTGACAGCCGCAAGGCCCTGCGCCCGTTGTCGCTGTATGTGCATGTGCCGTTCTGCGCGAACATTTGCTACTACTGCGCCTGCAACAAGGTCATCACCAAGGATCGCGGCCGCGCCCTGCCATACCTGCAACGGCTCGAACAGGAAATCCAGCTGATCGCCTGTCACCTCGACCCGACGCAAAAGGTCGAGCAACTGCACTTTGGCGGCGGCACTCCGACTTTTCTCAGCCACGACGAACTGCGCCAGTTGATGGCGCACCTGCGCAAGCATTTCAATTTGCTCGATGACGATTCCGGCGATTACGGCATCGAAATCGACCCGCGCGAAGCCGACTGGTCCACCATGGGCTTGTTGCGCGAACTCGGCTTCAATCGGGTCAGCATCGGCCTGCAAGACCTCGACCCGACGGTGCAGCGTGCGGTCAATCGCCTGCAAAGCCTGGAAGAAACCCGCGCCGTGATCGACGCCGCGCGCACCCTGCAATTTCGCTCGATCAACATCGACTTGATCTACGGCCTGCCCAAGCAGACCCCGGACAACTTCGCCCGTACCGTGGAAGAGGTGATCAGCCTGCAACCGGACCGGCTCTCGGTGTTCAACTACGCGCACTTGCCGGAGCGCTTCATGCCCCAGCGGCGGATCAATGCCAGTGAATTGCCTGCGCCCGCGCAGAAACTGGAAATGCTCGAGCGCACCATCGAACAGCTCACCGCCGCCGGCTATCGCTACATCGGCATGGATCACTTTGCCCTGCCCGACGACGAACTGGCGATTGCCCAAGAGGAAGAAACCCTGCAACGCAACTTCCAGGGTTACACCACTCACGGCCATTGCGACCTGATCGGCCTGGGCGTTTCAGCGATCAGCCAGATCGGCGACCTGTATTGCCAGAACAGCAGCGACCTCAACGAATACCAGCACACCCTCGCCGCCGCGCAACTGGCAACCAGTCGAGGCCTGGTATGCAATGCCGACGATCGGCTGCGGCGCGCAGTGATTCAGCAACTGATCTGCAATTTCAGCCTCGACTTCGCCGAGATCGAACAGCAATTCAATGTCGATTTTCAGGGATATTTCGGTGCGCTGTGGCCGCAACTGCAAGGCATGGCCAACGACGGTCTGATTGAGCTTGATCGCGAAGGGATCAAGGTGTTGCCGGCCGGGCGCCTGATGGTGCGCTCGGTCTGCATGGTGTTCGACGCCTACCTGGAACAGCAGAACCGACAGCGATTCTCGCGGGTGATCTAGTTTTTCATCAGCAGCGAACCGACTTTCAGGTTCTGATCTGCCGTGAGGCCCGACTGCCCGACCACTTTCGACAAGGCAAGATTGGCCGTGATCAACCCGGTGTTCAGCGCGGCGATGGCGCCGCGCAGGGTGGCAGTCTTGGTGATCTTTTCTTCGTTGGAAAGACGCTTGTCAGCCATCACCGCTTCGATGAGCGCCTTTTTCTCGGCAATCTCTTTTTGAAATTTACGGATCATCTTCAACAATTGCTGGATGTTCTCAGGCAGTCCGCTTTCTTCGATATCGCGATTATCGCCGCCAGCGCCGGCAGATTTTTCGATGGACGCTCCAGACAGCGACACTTTGACACCTTCGACCAAGGTCGGGGTTGCTTCCTCGGTCGAGCCCGCGTCGCGTGCACTGCCCGAAGACGCTTTAAACGTCTCCGGCAATGCCGCAACGTCGCTGCCAGCGGGGCCCAGCGTGCCAATGGCGGCCATCGAATCGTTCCTTGTATGCGTTCTGATACCTGTTTATCGGCGGCTTGCCCTGCGGCTTTATGGCTGTGGGACAAAGTCGCCGTAGACTGGCCTGAATGTCCTCTCGTGGGTTACCCTTACAGCTTATGTGTGTTTTCCCACAAGGATTTAAGAAATGTCCGAGCCAGTCAAACTGCGCGCTCATAACCAGGCCCATTGCAAGGATTGCAGCCTGGCCCCTCTCTGCCTGCCACTTTCTCTGAATCTGGAAGACATGGATGCGCTGGACGAAATCGTTAAACGCGGCCGCCCGCTGAAAAAAGGCGAGTTCCTGTTCCGTCAGGGCGACACGTTCGATTCCGTTTATGCAGTACGCTCCGGCGCCCTGAAGACCTTCAGCCTCAGCGACAGCGGCGAAGAACAACTGACCGGTTTCCACCTGCCGAGCGAACTGGTCGGCCTGTCCGGCATGGACACCGAGAAACACCCGGTGTCGGCCCAGGCGCTGGAAACCACCTCGGTCTGCGAAATCCCCTTCGAACGCCTCGACGAACTGGCCCTGCAATTGCCGCAACTGCGCCGTCAGTTGATGCGTGTGATGAGCCGCGAAATCCGCGACGACCAGCAAATGATGTTGCTGCTGTCGAAGAAAACCGCCGACGAGCGCATCGCCACGTTCCTGGTCAATCTGTCCGCCCGCTTCCGCGCGCGCGGCTTCTCAGCCAATCAGTTCCGCCTGGCAATGTCGCGTAACGAAATCGGCAACTACCTCGGTCTCGCGGTGGAAACCGTGTCCCGGGTGTTCACCCGTTTCCAGCAGAACCAATTGATTGCCGCCGAGGGCAAGGAGATTCACATCCTCGACCCGATCCAGCTCTGCGCGCTGGCCGGTGGCTCGCTCGAAGGTTAATGTCGATCTGCGGTTGAGCGAAGCGTTTCAGCCGCGGGTATACTGCGCCGTTTGCAGCCCTGCCAGGACACCTCGACGATGGTCTTCGACTCCTTCGACATCAAATCGCTTATCCGCCCAGTGATCGACTTCCCGAAACCGGGCGTGATCTTTCGCGACATCACCCCGCTGTTCCAGTCGCCAACCGCCCTGCGTCTGGTGATGGACAGCTTCGCCCACCGCTATGTCGAAGCCGACTTCACCCACATCGGCGCGATGGATGCCCGTGGTTTCCTGATCGGTTCGGTGCTGGCCTATCAGTTGAACAAACCGCTGGTATTGTTCCGCAAGCAAGGCAAACTGCCAGCGGACGTGTTGGCCGAAGGTTACGCAACCGAGTACGGTGAAGCGTTTCTGGAAGTGCACGCCGACAGCCTGTGCGAAGGCGACTCGGTGGTGATGTTCGATGACTTGATCGCCACGGGCGGCACGCTGATCGCAGCAGCCAATCTGATTCGCCGCATGGGCGCGCGGGTGCATGAGGCGGCGGCGATTATTGATTTGCCGGAGCTGAATGGGTCGCAGCGTTTGGAAGATATGGGCATTCCTACCTTCTGCCTGACGCAGTTTGCCTTGACCGATAAGTAAGTAGCGCCCTTCAGGCCGCCATCGCGAGCAGGCTCACTCCTACAATTTGGAATGCGTTCCCCCTGTAGGAGTGAGCCTGCTCGCGATGAGGCCAGTAGCCCCAGCAACCATTCAAAGCCCCATCTGCTTACTGATGATCTCGTTCATCACCTCCCGCGTCCCGCCGCCAATCGACAGAATGCGGTTATCCCGATACAGCCGTTCCACCAGACTCTCACGCATATAACCCAACCCACCCAGAATCTGCACCGCCTCGGTGGTGATCCGGTCCGAAGTGTCCGTGGCAAAGTTCTTCGCCATGGAAATCTCCTTGATCACACTCTGCCCCGCCGCCATCTTCGCCGCTTGCCGGTAAGTGAACTCCCGCGATACCTCCAGTGCAGTCGCCATCTCGGCGAGCCGATGTTTGATCACCTGAAACTTGCCGATCGGTTTGCCAAACGCTTCACGCTCGCGCGCCCATTTCAGGCTCTGTTCCAGCGCAAGCTGCGAGGTCATGTTGGCCATCAGTGCCAGCGCCAGTCGTTCGCTCTGAAAGTTGCCCATGATGCAGGCGAAGCCCATGTTCTCGGCGCCGATCAGGTTTCCAGCAGGCACGCGGCAATCGTCGAAGAACAATTCAGCGGTGTCCGACGCCCACCAGCCCATTTTCTTGAGCTGACGGCCGACGGTGAAACCGGGCGTGCCCTTCTCGATCAACAACAGGCTGATACCGCCGAAACCCGGCGCACCGGTACGCACCGCGACGGTGTAGAAATCCGCGCGCACGCCACTGGTGATAAAGGTTTTGCTGCCGCTGACCCGGTAGACATCGCCGTCGCGCACGGCGCGGGTTTGCAGGTTGGCAACGTCAGAGCCACCACCGGGTTCGGTGACTGCCAAGGCGCTGATTTTCTCGCCGCCAAGCACTTGAGGCACAACACGATCCCGCACCTGGGGACGGGCCCATTTGACGATCGGCGGCAAACCGATATCCAGCGAGCCAAGCCCTGCTACCAGCCCGCCTGAGCCACAGCGCATCAGTTCCTCACTGGCGGCAACCTTGGCGAACAGATCGCCTTCATGGCTGCCACCCAGCGCCTCGGGGTAACCGATGCCGAGGATGCCGGCGGCGCCAGCCTTCAGGTACAGCTCACGGGGGAAGCTTGCGGCTTCTTCCCACTGATCGATGTCCGGCAGGATCTCGCGCTCCACGAAACGTCGGACACTGTCGCGGACCAATTGGTGGCTGGGATCGAAGTATTCCTGAAAGGCAGGCATGGGCGAGCTCCACGGAAGGGTTCGCCGAACTTAACCGAGCGCTTGCTTGGTTTACAAGATGCAGAAGATCAAAAGATCGCAGCCTTCGGCAGCTCCTACATTGGAAATACGCGTTTCCCTGTAGGAGCTGCCGAAGGCTGCGATCTTTTGATTTTTATCAGAGAGAAATGGGTTTCCGCCCGGCAAACGAATGCGCCAACGTGCCGCCATCGACCAGCTCCAGCTCACCGCCCAACGGCACGCCGTGAGCAATCCGCGAGGCAATCAGGCCTTTGTTGTTCAGCAACTGCGCGATGTAATGCGCCGTCGCCTCACCTTCCACCGTCGGATTGGTCGCCAGAATGACTTCGGTAAACGTCCCCGCTTCTTCAATCCGCGTCATCAACTGCGGAATGCCGATCGCCTCAGGCCCCAGGCCATCAAGCGGCGACAAATGCCCCTTGAGCACAAAGTAGCGCCCACGGAAGCCGGTCTGCTCGACGGCATACACATCCATCGGCCCTTCCACCACGCACAGCAACGTGTCGTCGCGGCGGGTATCGGCGCATTGCGGGCACAGATCGTCTTCGGTCAGCGTGCGGCACTGACGGCAGTGGCCGACGCCTTCCATGGCCTGGCTGAGTGCCTGCGCCAGACGCAAGCCGCCGCTGCGGTCACGCTCGAGCATCTGCAACGCCATGCGCTGGGCGGTTTTCTGACCCACGCCCGGCAAGGTGCGCAAAGCGTCGATCAGTTGGCGAATCAAAGGGCTGAAGCTCATGGGTAAAAAGTCCGACAAAACGACGAGACGCGGTTTATACCCGCGCCTCTGGCCAGCGTCAAATACTCAGTCCTGTGCAACCCGCACCACCAGTTTGCCGAAGTTGCGCCCCTCCAGCAGACCGATAAACGCCTCGGGCGCCTGCTCCAGACCATCGACCACGTCCTCGCGGAATTTCACCTTGCCGTCGCGCACCCACGGCACCATGTGGCTGATGAACTCCGGCTGACGATCACCGTAGTCGTCGAACACGATAAAGCCCTGAATGCGCACGCGCTTGGTCAACAATGTGCGTTGCAGCATCGGCAGGCGATCCGGGCCTTGCGGCGCCTCGGAGGCGTTGTAACCGGCAATCAGCCCGCACAACGGGATGCGCGCCTTTGGGTTAAGCAACGGCACTACGGCATCGAATACGTGACCACCGACGTTTTCGTAATAGATGTCGATGCCATCAGGGCAGGCTTTGGCCAGTTGCTCGGCAAAATCGGCAGCCTTGTGATCGATGCAGGCATCGAAACCCAGTTCCTCGACCACGTATTTGCACTTCTCGGCTCCGCCCGCCACGCCGACCGCCCGCAGGCCTTTGATCTTCGCCACTTGACCGACCACTGAGCCCACCGCGCCGGATGCAGCGGCTACGACTAGCGTTTCGCCTTCTTTAGGCTGACCGATGTCCATCAACCCCATGTACGCGGTCATGCCTGGCATGCCCAACACACCCAGGGCCATCGACGGGCTCGGCAGCCCGGCCGGGATTGGAATGATGTTGCGGCCGTCGCTGATGCTGTGGCTCTGCCAGCCGGTGGTGCCAACGACCAGATCACCTTTATGGAATTTCGGATGACGCGAATCCTCGACACGACTGACAGCGCCGCCGGTCATCACTTCGCCGATTTGTACCGGGGCAGCGTAGGACGGTGCATCGCTCATGCGTCCGCGCATGTAGGGATCGAGGGACAGGTACAGGGTTTTCAGCAACACCTCGCCATCCGCAAGATCCGGCAGCGCCTCGCGTTCGAGACGAAAGTTTTCCGGGGTCGGCGCGCCGACCGGGCGCGAGGCGAGGACGAAACGTTGGTTGAGCGTGAGAGGGTCGGACATGTCAGCGTCTCCTGTGAAGTGTGAATTCAGCGGGTATAGGGAGCAGACCGTTGAGGCTTTTGCGCGTTCGATGTTTATTCAGGTGCCGGGGCTGATCGTTCCCATGCTCCGCGTGGGAATGCCGCAACGGACGCTCCGCGTTCGGCTCTGTACTTGGGACGCGGAGCGTCCCGGGCTGCATTCCCACGCAGAGCGTGGGAACGATCAGTCAGAAACAAAAATGCCAGGCGCAAGGCCTGGCATTTGTGTAGCTCATCTGCCGCCGATTGGCGAATCAGAATGGCAGTTTCATACCGGCTGGCAGGTTCATGCCGGCGGTCATGTTGCCCATTTTGTCCTGGCTGTTCTTTTCGATCTTGCGCACAGCGTCGTTGACGGCGGAGGCAATGACCGCTTCCAGCATTTCTTTGTCGTCTTCGCTCATGCCTTCGACCAGGCTTGGGTCGATGCTCACGCTTTTGACGTCGTGACGACCGGTCATCACCACGGTGACCATGTCGCCGCCGGCCTTGCCGGTGACTTCAGCGTTGGCCAGTTCTTCCTGCATCTTGGCCATTTTTTCCTGCATCTGCTGCGCCTGCTTCATCAGGCCGGCCATGCCACCTTTCATCATGGGAATCACCTCAAAAGTACTTGGATCAAAACAGCGCCCGGCCTTCGAGGCCAGGCACCTTCAGTTATTAGCCTTGGGCGACCAAGGCATCGACAGGTTCAATAGTATCGTGTCGCACGACGGCACCGAACTGCTGCACCATCTGCTGGATGAACGGATCACCATGGATCGATTCCTCCGCCTCACGCTGACGGTTGGCACGGCGACGGGACGCGGCCTGAGCCGGGGTTTCCTGCTCGGGCTTGATCAGCTCGATGGTCAGGGTCAACGTGCGACCGTGGAACTGGTTCAACGCATCGTTTAGACGACGCTGTTGCGTGGCGTTGAACAGTGCGCTGTGCGCCGGGTCGAGGTGCATCAGCCAATGGTCGCCATCGACGCCGATCAACGTGCAATTGGCGGCGATGCTGCCGGTCATGCCGGAGATCGGCAATTTCGGGAACAGCTCCAGCCATTGCAATGCCAGACCAGTGGCCGGTGCCGCAGCCGGTTCTGGCTCGGGCTCCGGGGCTGGCTCGGCAGCGTGTTCACTGGCCAGTTCGTCGAGGTAGCTGTAAGCCGAATCCATGTCCGGTTCGATATAGTCCTCGTCGAGCGGCGGCTCGTCGTCCAGGTCCATGCCTGGTGTAGCGGCATCGACGTCGGCGACCGAAGGCTCGGGAATCGGTGCTGCAGCCCATTCTGGGGCCTGCGGAACGACGCTGTCCGGGGTCGGCAACGGCATCGGCGGCAACTCGGGTTGCTCGGCGGCGGTTTCCAGCACCGGTTCGACGGCAGGTTGCTGCGCGGGTTCGGGCTCTGGCTCCGTCTCGGGCTCTACCGGGTCATTCCACGGCAGGTCGACGACGGCTTCGGCAACGACAGGCGCGGGCTCAGGTTCTGGCGCGGCAACAGGAGCAACCGGCGCGGGCTCGGGAGCCGGTGCAGGCGCTGGTACCGCCACGGGTGCCGGAGCTGGAGCCGGCGCAACAGCAGCAGCGACTACCGGCGCAGGTTCAGGCGCGGCAGCCACTGAGTTTGCGGAATCAACTGTGGCCTGGCTGATCCCCACTGGCTTTAGCGGTTGCCTCGGCGCGTCCGCCGTATCAGCGGGCCGGAAGGCCAGCATCCGCAGCAGGACCATTTCGAAGCCACCGCGCGGGTCCGGCGCCAGCGGCAAATCGCGGCGACCGATCAGGCCCATCTGGTAATAGAACTGCACGTCTTCGGCTGGCAAGGCCTGCGCCAGTGCCAACACGCGATCGCGGTCGCCATGGCCGTTGTCGACACCTTCCGGCAGCGCCTGAGCGATCGCCACACGGTGCAGCACGTTGAGAATTTCCGAGAGCACGCCGTTCCAGTCCGGGCCTTGTTCGGCCAGGTGACGCACGCCTTCGAGTAGCGCTTTGGCGTCCCCCTCGATCAACGAATGCAGGACATCATAGACCTGACCATGATCCAGCGTGCCGAGCATCGCCCGTACGTCGGTAGCGAGCACCTTGCCTTCACCGAAGGCGATCGCCTGATCGGTCAGGCTCATGGCATCCCGCATCGAACCGTCAGCGGCGCGACCGAGCAGCCACAGTGCATCGTCTTCGAACGGCACGTTTTCGGCAGTGAGGACGTGGGTCAAATGCTCGACCACGCGCTCCGGCGTCATGTTCTTCAGCGAGAACTGCAGGCAGCGCGACAAAATCGTTGCCGGAAGTTTCTGCGGATCAGTGGTCGCGAGGATGAACTTGACGTACGGCGGCGGCTCTTCAAGGGTTTTCAGCAGCGCATTGAAGGAATGGCTGGAAAGCATGTGCACTTCGTCGATCAGATAGACCTTGAAGCGCCCACGGCTCGGCGCGTACTGCACGTTGTCGAGCAGCTCGCGGGTGTCTTCGACCTTGGTGCGGCTCGCGGCGTCGATCTCGATCAGGTCGACGAAACGACCTTCGTCGATTTCACGACACACCGAACACTCGCCGCACGGACTGGAAGTGATACCTGTCTCACAGTTCAGGCATTTGGCAATGATCCGCGCAATCGTGGTTTTACCCACCCCGCGCGTACCGGTGAACAGGTACGCGTGGTGCAGCCGCTGGCTGTCCAAGGCATTGATCAGAGCCTTGAGCACATGGGTCTGGCCGACCATTTCGCGGAACGAGCGCGGACGCCATTTACGTGCAAGAACCTGATAACTCATCGAAAACCGTCGCAACGAAGGAAGCTGAAGCGGCTAATGCTAGCGGAGCAAGGGCAAAATTGCATCCGGTGTCCTCGTCTAATATGGCTAAGCTGCATCAGCAGAGGCTTTTATCGGCTCAGGAGCGGGAATTACCGGAGCGTTTATGCGGTGGGCCGTGGGGGCGTTGCTGGGAATCAGCCTGAATGTGACGGCAGCGGAAACCCCGTTGCGCTTCGCCATGCCCGACAGCTGGGCCATGCCCATGGTGCAATACGAACGCGGCCGCCCGACCCAAGGCATTCTCTATGATCTGATGCTCAGCCTGGCCACGCAGGTCGGCGTACCGGCCGAGTTTCACGTCCTGCCCCGCGCCCGCGTGCAGAGCACCATGGAACACGGTGAAATAGATGTGCGCTGCTATGCCGCGCAGTCGTGGCTGCCGAATCAGTCGGGGGATTACATCTGGAGCCTTCCGCTGTTCTTCCAGCGCGATCTGTTGATCAGCCGCAAGGACCAACCCGCCAGCGCCGACCCTGCGCATTTGCCCCGCCAATCCATCGGCACCGTTCTCGGCTACACCTACCCGACCCTGCAACCGTTGTTTGATGCTGATCGACTGCAGCGCGAAGATGCGCGCAACCAAGAACAGGTGCTGGAGAAGCTGATGGCCGGGCGTTATCGCTATGCGGTGAGCAATCAGTGGACGCTGGACTGGTTTAACCAGCGCTTGATGCCGGAGCAGCAACTGCAAGGGGTAGCGGTGTTGCAGGAGCAGAAGGTCGGTTGCTATGTGCGCAATGATCCGAAAGTGCCGGTGCAACGGATATTGCGCACGTTGTTGCGGATGAAAATGTCGGGGGAGATTGATGAGATTATCCGGCTCTATACCGGATCCTCTGAAGGCACCCCATAACCCCTGTAGGAGTGAGCCTGCTCGCGATGGCGTCCTGTCTCCCAAAAATGAACTGACTGACACACCGCCATCGCGAGCAGGCTCACTCCTACAAGGAATTTGTGCCGACCTGACAAATCGCAGACACAAAAAAACCGCAGTGGGCGAAACCCATGCAGTTCTGGTTGAAGCGTTCGATTGTTCGTTAAGGTGGCAACCCCACCAGCCACACCCCGGCACACAATGTTCCCGCTGTGGCTGCTGCCTTCCGGCTCTGACCAGGTTCACGGGTAATCGTTGCGGGGGGACCGATGGGGTCACCATAACGACGCTTGCCTGTCGGCGAGCCGCGCCATTGTACCTATCTGAGACGAAGTTACAACCGTTGGTTGTAGATTAAAAATATGAATCGCTTCAAGGACATAAAGATCGTCCGATCGCGGCCCGAGCCTTCGGCAGCTCCTACAGGGCCAGAACCTCGTCCGCCCTGCCGCCCGCCTGCTGGATCACCAGATGAATGAAGTGCAGCTTGGCAATCGCCGCCGCTGGCAGCACGAACGGGTAGAAATCCGGCTGGCCCATGCTGCGCGACAATTCGTTGAGCATGCCGGCCAGTTCAATCCACGCGTTGACGAATGACAGAAACGCCGCGCCACCGGGGTGCTCAGGGTCATACAAGGTGCTGGTCGGAAACGGCTGGTAGTCGAAATCCATTTCCCGCGCGCTCATGCCGAAGCCCAGTGCGGTGTCGACGGCGTCCATCATGTGCAGGTAGTGCGCCCAGGTTTCCGCCCAGTCTTCCCAAGGGTGCATGGTTGCGTAGGCGCTGACGTATTGTTGCGGCCAGTCGAGTGGCGCGCCTTGTTGATAATGGCGATCCAGCGCCTCGGCGTAACTGGCGCGCTCGTCGCCGAATAGATCTCGGAATGAACCGAGCCAGGGGCCGTTGGCGATCAGGCGATCCCAGTAATAATGGCCGACCTCATGGCGAAAATGCCCGAGCAGCGTGCGATACGGCTCGTGCATCTGTGCCCTCACCTGCTCGCGGTGGGCATCGTCAGCCTCTTTGATGTCGAGGGTGATCAGGCCGTTGGCGTGGCCGGTCATCGGCGCATTGCCTTCGAGGTCGACGCCAATGAAATCGAAGGCCAGACCGGTGTCTTCATCCACGGTTTTCGGGATGACGGTCAGGCCCAGGGTAATCAGTTGCGCGACGAGACGCCGCTTGGCGATTTCGACTTTGCGCCAGCGTTCGGGATTGTCCGGGTCGGACAGGTCGGGGATGGTGCGATTGAGGCTGCAGGCGACGCACAGGCTGTCGTGATCGTTGGCCGGCAGCAGCCAGTTGCACGCGGCAGCGGTGTCGAGGTTGGCGCAACGGCGGAACAGCCCAGCGTCGGGGTTGGCGTCAAGCGTCCAGGTGCCCGCGTATGGCCCCGGTTGCAGCGAGGTCAGGCGACTTTCTTCGGGTTGATAACCGAGCAAGGCATTACACGCCAGGCACTGGCTGTTGCGAAAGAACAGCGACTGACCGCAGCGGCACGGCCAGACTTTGCTGTTGCGTGAGGATTCGCCCATGAACGGCGCGATGATGCGGGAACTGAGCTGCTCGAAAAAGCGGTGCATGGCGATCTCTCCCTGGGGCTTGCCAAGACTAGATCATTCTCGCGGGTTGATCGTTCCAACGCTCTGCGTGGGAATGCATCCAGTGACGCTCTGCGTCACAACGGACGCGGAGCGTCCGGGGGCGGCATTCCCACGCGGGAGCGTGGGAACGATCAGGTCAGGCGGAGATGCCGTGGGTTTTGAGGAAGGCGATAAAGGTTTCTTCGTCCATCACTTTCACGCCCAGCTCATTGGCCTTGGTCAATTTGGAGCCAGCACCGGGACCTGCGACCACGCAATGAGTCTTCGCCGACACCGAACCGGCAACCTTGGCGCCGAGGCTTTCAAGGTGATCCTTGGCCACATCACGGCTCATTAACTCGACCTTGCCGGTCAGCACCCAAGTCTCCCCGGAAAGCGGCAAGCCCTCGACGACTTTCTTCTCGCTCTGCCAATGCATGCCGAAATCACGCAACTGCTTCTCGGAGGCCTCGGCCAGTTGCCGGTTCTCAGGCAAGGCAAAAAACTCGCGAACAGAATTGGCCTGTTTTTCCGGCAACGCCTGACGCATATCCAGCCAATCGGCGTTCATCACCGCTTCCAGCGAACCAAACTTGTCCGCCAGTTTCTGCGCGCCACCAGGGCCGACCGAAGGAATGTGCAGCTTGTCGAGGAAACCACCCAGCGTGGTGCTGGCGGCAAACTCGGCGCCCAACTCGCCCTGATCCTGAATCTGCAAACCATGACCGAGCAACTCGGTAATCACCTGCTGGTTATGCGCATCTTCGAAGAAACTGTGAATCTCATGCGCCACCTCCAGACCAACGTCCGGCAGGTAGGTCAGCACTTGCGGAAGCGCCTGCTGCACACGCTCCAGTGAACCCAGCGAGCGTGCCAGCACCTTGGCGGTCTCTTCGCCGACATCAGGAATGCCCAGCGCATAAATGAACCGTGCCAGTCCAGGCTTCTTGCTGTCCTCGATGGCCGCCAACAGCTTGTTGCTCGATACCTCGGCAAAACCTTCGAGGTCGACGATGTCGTCGAACTTCAGCGCATACAGATCCGCCGGCGAACTGACCAGACCTTCATCGACCAATTGCTCGACACTTTTGTCGCCAAGGCCTTCAATGTCCATCGCCCGACGCGAGACGAAGTGGATGATCGCCTGCTTCAACTGCGCACCGCAGGCCAGACGCCCGACGCAACGATACACCGCGCCTTCACTGACGGTTTCCTTGCCCTTGCTGCGCTTGATCAGTTGCGTGCGCTCGACGTGGGAGCCACACACCGGGCAGCTCTCGGGAATCTGCACCGCGCGCGCGTTTTCCGGACGCCGATCCATGACCACTTGTACGACTTGCGGAATCACATCACCGGCGCGGCGGATGATCACGGTATCGCCGATCATCAGGCCCAGGCGCGCGACTTCATCCATGTTGTGCAACGTGGCGTTGGCCACAGTGACACCGGCAACCTTGACCGGCTTCAGTCGTGCGACTGGCGTGACAGCCCCCGTGCGGCCGACCTGAAATTCGACGTCGAGCAACTCGGTGAGCTCTTCCATCGCCGGGAATTTGTGCGCGATTGCCCAACGCGGCTCACGGGCGCGGAAGCCCAGTTCGCGCTGATCGGCAATGCTGTTGACCTTGAACACCACGCCGTCGATTTCATAGGCCAGATCATTACGTCGCGCGCCGATATCGCGGTAGTAATCCAGGCACTCGTCGATGCCTTTGGCCAATTTCAATTCGTGGCTGATCGGCATGCCCCACTGCTGCAACTGCTTGAGGTTGCCGATGTGGGTGTCGGAAATATCGTGGGAAACCTGACCGATGCCGTAGCAGCAGAATTCCAGCGGACGGTTGGCGGTGATCTTCGAATCGAGCTGACGCAAGCTGCCGGCCGCGGCGTTGCGCGGGTTGGCGAAAGTCTTGCCGCCGACTTCCAGTTGCGAAGCGTTGAGACGCTCGAAACCGGCCTTGGACATGAACACTTCACCGCGCACTTCCAGCGTCGCCGGCCAGCCTTCGCCGTGCAGCTTCAGCGGAATATTGCGCACGGTGCGCACGTTGACGCTGATGTCTTCGCCCGTAGTGCCGTCGCCGCGCGTGGCGCCGCGTACCAATACGCCATCCTGATACAGCAGGCTGACCGCCAGGCCATCAAGTTTCGGTTCGCAGCTGTATTCCACTGCCGCGCCACCGCCGAACAGATCGCCCGCGGGGATATCCAGACCTTCGGTGACGCGGCGATCGAACTCGCGCATGTCGCTTTCTTCGAAGGCGTTGCCGAGGCTGAGCATCGGCACTTCGTGGCGCACCTGGGTGAACGCGGTGAGTGCCACGCTGCCGACACGCTGGGTAGGCGAGTCGCTGCTGATCAGTTCCGGGTTGGCCGCTTCCAGCGCCTTGAGCTCGTGGAACAACCGGTCGTACTCGGCGTCCGGAATGCTCGGCTCGTCGAGGACGTGATAACGGTAGTTGTGCTGATCAAGTTCAGCGCGCAGTTCAAGAATGCGGTTTTCGACGGCGGTCATGGGTGTTCTCTCATAAAGCAAAAGAGCAGCCGAGGCTGCTCAATCTATATTGCCGACTGCCTCTTGTGCCGAGGCAATCTTTTCAATCAACGCTTCTGGGTCAAGGCGCGACGTTCGAATTCGACGATGCGCTGACGGTAGTGCTCGATGGTCTGCGCGGTCAGAACACTGCGCTGGTCATCTTTCAGCTCGCCGTTCAGTTCCTGCGACAGCTTGCGGGCTGCGGCCACCATCACGTCGAAGGCCTGCTTCGGATGACGCGGACCTGGCAAGCCGAGGAAGAAGCTCACCGCCGGGGTGCTGAAATGGTCGATGTCGTCGAGATCAAAGATGCCCGGCTTGACCGCGTTGGCCATGGAGAACAGCACTTCACCGTTGCCAGCCATGCTTTCGTGACGGTGGAAAATATCCATCTCGCCAAAACGCAGACCGCTTTCCAGGATGTTCTGCAACAGTGCCGGGCCTTTGAAGCCGGCAGCGTCGCGGCAGATCACGCTGATCACCAGCACTTCTTCAGCTTGCGGCTGGTCTTTGTCGACCACCGCCGGCGAAGGCTTGGTGTCTTCAACGAAATCGTCGTCACGGCTGCTGAAGCTCGGGCCGTCGTCCAGATCCAGATCCAGATTCAAGTCGCCCTGCGCCGAACCCTTGCCGCCGCGCTTGCCACGTTTCGAGGCGGTTTCGCGAGGCTCGCGTGCTTCGCGGGCCGGCATGCTCACCGACGGCAAATCGTGTTCGTCCAGTTGCGGCTCTTTATGCGTATCCAGAACGCGGGCCGGGCCCAACAGCTCAGCGCTGGTGTCCTCGTCCGGCAGGTTGGACAGACTTCGGTCAAGACGGAATTTCAGTTTTCCCTTGCCGCCGCGCATACGGCGCCAGCCATCGAAAAGAATACCGGCTATCACAATGATGCCGATGACGATCAGCCACTCGCGCAGACCGATTTCCATGTAATCCCGTGCCTCTATAAAAAATGCTGAAAAATAATTG
>NZ_JBIUVX010000051.1:0-27890 GCF_044743175.1 Pseudomonas sp. NPDC087690 | reverse complement strand
GTTCTCGGGCAGTACCTGGTTGTTGTCAACCAGGGAGTCGGCGGTGGAGAAGAAGCCGAGGTTGCGCATGACGATGCGGCGCTCGTCGTCGGTCAGGCCTTCCGGGTTTCTCCAGAGGGCGATGTCGGCGGTCATGTTGACTTCTTGCGGCATCCAGTGGTTTGCGCAACCGTCCAGATACTTCTGCCAGGCCCAGTCGTACTTGAATGGCACGAGTTGGTTGAGGTCGGCGCGGCAGTTGATCATGCGCTTTTCGTCAACGGCGACACGGGCGGAGGCGCCTTCGAGTTCGGCGAGGCCTTCGGCGACGTCGAGGGAGTTCAGTGCAGCCTTGGCGCGGGCGACAGCGGCCGAGTCGTCGGCGGTCACGGCGCGGGCTTCCAGCGCTGCGGCGCCGCCAGCGTTGTCGAGGCGGTCCATGTTGGCTTCAGTAGCGTGGCCGGCGTTGGCGCCTTTCACGGTTGCTACTTCACTGTCTTCTTTGTCGAATTCGTCCCAGCTCAGCATGACGTGTCGTCTCCTGCGTGAGGGCCTGTCGCCCCGTGTGAAACCTGATTGGTTGGTTTTTCACACGGTCGTACAGACCGCGTTGGATCTAAAGGAATCGTTCTTTGCAGCAGCTAAACGCAGGCATCAAACAGAATTTTGTACGGGTTTCCGAGAGCCTCTGACGGGCGCAATCAGTGTTGGACACTGCTGCGGGGCTTCAGAATGGCTTTTGATCCCTGTAAGGGAATATTGCTGACCCGATTAGGGCGGCATTATAGGGAAAAAATTGTGCTCGTGGGGGAGGGCGAAAGCGCACAGGGCGGTCGAGCGGGAGGGCGATTTGAGTCGGAGCGAGGGTTTACAGGGCTTTCGCCGATGTTGGCGTCTGAGAATTTTTTTTGATTAATTTTTTCGTCAGGCTTTGGTTGCTCAAGAAATGAGCAAAAAACCGCGTTTTTCACTATATCTTGTGTTTTGCAAGCCTTTTGCACGACTCCAGACACAACTGAGCCCGACCGAAGCCGGGCTGGAATCGACCCTCAATGAAGCGCTGAGAGATCCAATTCGGTGCAGTCTGCAATCATCAATTGGTGCAGCCGTTGCCCATGACGCTGTAGCGCAGGATGTGGCGCTGGCCTTTGGAGTCGTCGTACTCCATTTTTGCCGGTACTACTTCGCAGACGTTCGGAATTTCACTCATCGATACAACGTTGGCGATGTCCAGGTGTGTGGAGTAAGTGTATTCCTCGATCACTGGTTGTTGCTGTGCGACATCAGTCGGGACCTCATCTGCCATGGCGGTTGCGCACAGACTGCTGAGGGCCAGAACCAATAAAGCTTTCATTTCAGATTTACCTTTTTGAGGTCGAGTGGGGTCACGCAACCTTTATGGGGTTGCGTGTGTAACTTCATCGTTTGCAGTTATTACTTGAGAGCTGGATTAACGGCCTTCGTGGGGGCTGTAACGTTGTTAATCGCGTTTGCCTTGTTGGCGAGGTGAATTTTAGGGAGAAGGGGCGGGGGTAAACAGAGCGGGTTTTGATAAACACCTTTGGCAGATTTGGTAACAATCGCTTGAGATGGGGTGGTGACTGGATTGCTGGGCGGGTGATTTGCCTGGGGGACCGAGGTGTCTGATTCGCTTGCAGGCAAGCTCCCACAGGGGATTGGGGATGTTTGGAGGATCGGTGTAAGGGCCGCGTTACGGGTATCTGGATGTTTTGTAGGGGCTTGTTACTACCATCGTCGAATGGTTCTATGGGCCCGGCCCGGCTACAACGGGGTCATACAAAAACAACTATTACACCGAGGTAGGAAAGATGAGTGCGGCTTCTCTGTATCCCGTTCGTCCCGAGGTTCTGGCTAACACGCTGACTGACGAGGCGACCTACAAAGCCATGTACCAGCAGTCGGTCGTCAACCCTGACGGCTTCTGGCGCGAGCAAGCCCAGCGTCTCGACTGGATCAAACCTTTCACCACGGTGAAACAGACCTCGTTCGACGATCACCATGTCGACATCAAGTGGTTTGCCGACGGCACCCTGAACGTTTCCTACAACTGCCTCGACCGTCACCTGGCCGAGCGCGGCGATCAAGTCGCGATCATCTGGGAAGGCGACGACCCTTCCGAGAGCCGCAACATCACCTACCGCGAACTGCACGAACAAGTGTGCAAACTCGCCAACGCCCTGCGTGGTCAGGACGTACACCGCGGCGACGTGGTGACCATGTACAGCCCGCTGATTCCCGAAGCCGTGGTCGCCATGCTGGCCTGCACCCGGATCGGCGCGATTCACTCGGTGGTGTTCGGCGGTTTCTCGCCGGAAGCCCTGGCCGGTCGCATCATCGACTGCAAATCGAAAGTGGTGATCACCGCTGACGAGGGTATTCGCGCCGGCAAGAAGATTTCCCTCAAGGCCAACGTCGACGACGCGCTGACCAACCCGGAAACCAGCAGCATCCAGAAAGTCATCGTCTGCAAGCGCACCGGTGGCGACATCAAGTGGAACCAGCATCGCGACATCTGGTACGAACACCTGATGAAAGTGGCGGGCACTGTTTGCGCGCCGAAAGAGATGGGCGCCGAAGAAGCGCTGTTCATCCTTTATACCTCCGGCTCGACCGGCAAGCCGAAGGGCGTGCAGCACACCACCGGCGGTTATCTGCTGTACGCGGCGATGACCCACGAGCGCGTGTTCGACTACCGTCCGGGCGAAGTCTACTGGTGCACCGCCGACGTCGGCTGGGTCACCGGCCACAGCTATATCGTCTACGGCCCGCTGGCCAATGGCGCGACCACGCTGCTGTTCGAAGGCGTGCCGAACTACCCGGACATCACCCGGGTGGCGAAGATCGTCGACAAGCACAAGGTCAACATCCTCTACACCGCACCGACTGCGATCCGCGCTATGATGGCTTCGGGGCAAGCCGCTGTTGAAGGCGCGGATGGTAGCAGCCTGCGTCTGCTCGGTTCCGTGGGTGAGCCAATCAACCCGGAAGCGTGGGATTGGTACTACAAGAATGTCGGCAAGTCGCGTTGCCCGATCGTCGATACCTGGTGGCAGACCGAAACCGGCGGCAACATGATGAGCCCGCTGCCGGGTGCGCACGCGCTGAAGCCGGGTTCGGCGGCACGTCCGTTCTTCGGTGTGGTGCCGGCGCTGGTCGACAACCTCGGTAACATCATCGAGGGCGAAGCTGAAGGCAATCTGGTGATTCTTGATTCGTGGCCAGGTCAGGCGCGTACGCTGTACGGCGATCACGATCGTTTCGTTGATACCTACTTCAAGACCTTCCGTGGCATGTACTTCACCGGTGACGGCGCGCGTCGTGATGCCGATGGTTATTACTGGATCACCGGGCGTGTCGATGACGTGCTCAACGTGTCCGGCCACCGTATGGGCACGGCCGAGATCGAGAGCGCGATGGTTGCGCATCCGAAAGTTGCCGAGGCTGCTGTAGTCGGTGTGCCGCATGACATCAAGGGGCAGGGCATTTATGTCTATGTCACGTTGAAGAATGGTGAGGAGCCGACCGAGCAACTGCGTCTGGAGCTGAAGAACTGGGTGCGCAAGGAGATCGGGCCGATTGCTTCGCCGGACGTGATCCAGTGGGCGCCGGGGTTGCCGAAGACCCGTTCGGGCAAGATCATGCGCCGCATTCTGCGCAAGATTGCCACGGCGGAATACGATGGGTTGGGGGATATCTCGACGCTGGCGGATCCGGGTGTGGTGCAGCATTTGATTGATACGCACAAGACTATGAATGTGGCTTAAGTAGCAGGTCTGAGAAGAAGAAAGCCCCGTCCGGTTTTGCCGGGCGGGGCTTTTTTGTGTCTGGGGGTTTTGTGGTGGTTGGGCTGGCCTCTTCGCGAGCAGGCTCGCTCCTACAATTGACCGAGTACCTTCAGATCCGATCGTTCCCACGCTCTGCGTGGGAATGCCTCCCTCGACGCTCTGCGTCGGCTCCGGGGACGCGGAGCGTCCTTTGCTGCATTCCCACGCGGAGCGTGGGAACGATCGCGGTCAATAATTATCGATCTTCCCCGTAAGACATTTCCCGCTGTTACCCAACACCTTCCACGTAACCGAATGTGTAACCGCCCGCCCCGCGACGGGGCGTAGGGAAACGCATCGCCCCGTTTTAGAGCCTCAAAAGCCCCGCTGAAAAATAAGACCCAACGCTGCGCTTGCCGGATTAGAAGGGTTTGCGAATAATAGGCCCGCAATTTGCAGCATAGATCGGTTCACTGTCTTTCGCTCTTGCATGAAATTGCAGGGCTGTCAATGTGCCAAAGTCGCTTTCTCTGTGCATCTGTAATTAGTTGTCGCATTGAAGAAATATCGGCTTCGGGCCTGTCGTTAGAATGCCGATCACTCGCTCATCGTGGCTGACGTTGAAACCTGCGACGGTTTCAATGGGAAATTTCCCACCGATGCAGCAACCGATTTCCCGATTCACCCATTCGCATATTGGGCTGTCGCTCACTCTGCCGTTTTTGCCCTTTACCGATGGAGTCCCAAGATGAAGAAACTTGTGCTGCTTGGCGCCCTGGCACTGTCCGTGCTGTCGATGAATGCCTTCGCTGACGAAAAACCTCTGAAGATCGGTATCGAAGCGGCTTACCCTCCGTTCGCTTCGAAAGCGCCGGATGGCAGCATCGTCGGTTTCGACTACGACATCGGCAACGCTCTGTGTGAGCAGATGCAGGTCAAATGTGTGTGGGTCGAGCAAGAGTTCGACGGTCTGATCCCGGCACTGAAAGTGCGCAAGATCGACGCGATCCTGTCGTCCATGTCGATCACTGAAGATCGCAAGAAGTCGGTCGACTTCACCAACAAGTACTACAACACCCCGGCACGTCTGGTCATGAAGGCCGGTACTCAGGTCAGCGAAGGTCTGGCTGAGCTGAAGGGCAAGAACATCGGCGTACAACGTGGTTCGATCCACGAGCGTTTCGCCCGCGAAGTCCTCGCACCACTGGGTGCCGAGATCAAGCCGTACGGCTCGCAGAACGAAATCTACCTCGACGTGGCCGCCGGTCGTCTCGACGGTACCGTGGCTGACGCCACCCTGTTGCAAGACGGCTTCCTCAACACCGACGCTGGCAAAGGCTTCGCGTTCGCAGGCCCGGCGTTCACCGACGTCAAATACTTCGGC
Organism: Pseudomonas sp. NPDC087690; assembly: GCF_044743175.1. Taxonomy (NCBI): domain Bacteria; kingdom Pseudomonadati; phylum Pseudomonadota; class Gammaproteobacteria; order Pseudomonadales; family Pseudomonadaceae; genus Pseudomonas; species Pseudomonas sp. NPDC087690. Next base: position 22,742 of record NZ_JBIUVX010000051.1, on the reverse strand, counting down.
GACGGCGTAGGCATCGCTGTGCGTAAGGGCGACGCCCTGAAAGACAAGATCAACACTGCCATCGCGGCCATCCGCGAGAACGGCAAATACAAGGCAATCCAGGACAAGTACTTCGCCTTCGATATCTACGGCAAGTAACACGTCTCTGCGACAAGTCCGAAATGGCGCAAGCAACAGGATCTCTGCGGTTTGCGCCATTTTTTCATCCCAACTTTCGAGGACCTGAATCATGTTGAAAGGCTACGGGGCTGTCATCCTCGATGGCGCATGGCTGACGCTTCAGCTCGCCTTGTCGTCCATGGCTCTGGCCATCGTTCTCGGGCTGATCGGTGTCGCGTTGCGCCTGTCGCCGGTGCGCTGGCTGGCCTGGCTGGGCGATCTGTATTCCACGGTCATCCGCGGGATTCCCGATCTGGTGCTGATCCTGCTGATCTTCTACGGCGGTCAGGACTTGCTCAACCGCGTGGCGCCGATGCTCGGCTATGACGACTACATCGATCTGAACCCATTGGCCGCCGGTATCGGCACCCTCGGTTTCATCTTCGGTGCGTACCTGTCGGAAACCTTCCGTGGCGCGTTCATGGCGATCCCAAAAGGTCAGGCCGAAGCGGGCATGGCGTACGGCATGAGCAGCTTTCAGGTGTTCTTCCGGGTGATGGTGCCGCAGATGATTCGCCTGGCGATTCCGGGCTTCACCAACAACTGGCTGGTACTCACCAAGGCGACCGCGCTGATTTCCGTGGTCGGTCTGCAAGACATGATGTTCAAGGCCAAGCAGGCGGCAGATGCCACCCGCGAGCCTTTCACCTTCTTCCTCGCTGTGGCGGCAATGTACCTGGTGATCACCAGTGTCTCGTTGCTGGCATTGCGTCACCTTGAGAAGCGCTACTCGGTAGGCGTAAGGGCGGCTGATCTATGATCTTCGACTACAACGTCATTTGGGAGGCCATGCCGCTGTACCTCGGCGGCCTGCTGACCACCCTCAAACTGCTCGCGCTGTCGCTGTTTTTCGGTCTGCTCGCGGCCCTGCCGCTGGGGCTGATGCGCGTCTCGAAGAACCCGGTCGTCAATGGTGCCGCGTGGCTTTACACCTACGTGATCCGTGGCACGCCGATGCTGGTGCAACTGTTCCTGATCTACTACGGTCTGGCGCAGTTCGAAGCGGTACGCGAAAGTATCTTCTGGCCGTGGCTGTCCAGCGCAACGTTCTGTGCGTGCCTGGCCTTTGCGGTCAACACCAGCGCCTACACCGCTGAAATCATCGCCGGCAGCCTCAAGGCCACGCCGAATGGTGAGATCGAAGCGGCCAAGGCCATGGGCATGTCGCGCTTCAAACTGTACAAGCGCATCCTGCTGCCGTCGGCCCTGCGCCGCGCACTGCCGCAGTACAGCAACGAAGTGATCATGATGTTGCAGACCACCAGTCTGGCGTCCATCGTGACCTTGATCGACATCACTGGCGCGGCGCGCACGGTCAACGCGCAGTTCTATCTGCCGTTCGAGGCGTACATCACCGCTGGCGTGTTCTACCTGTGCCTCACCTTCATTCTGGTCAAACTGTTCAAACTGGCCGAGCGTCGCTGGTTGAGCTACCTGGCCCCGCGGAAGCACTGATATGGAACGCATCGACCACGTATTGCCGTGGAGCCACCTGGGCAGCGAGCGCAAGATTTCGGTGTTCCGCTTCGGGCATGGCGAGCGCAAGGCCTACATTCAGGCCAGCCTCCACGCTGACGAATTGCCGGGCATGCGCACCGCTTGGGAACTGAAAAAGCGCCTCGGCGAACTCGAAGCCAAAGGCCTGCTCAACGGTGTCATCGAGCTGGTGCCGGTCGCCAATCCGTTGGGTCTTGGGCAGTTGCTGCAAGGCAATCACCAGGGCCGTTTCGAGGCCGGTAGCGGCAAGAATTTCAATCGTGATTTCGTTGAGCTGAGCGCGCCGGTTGCGGCAGCATTGGCTGATAGCCTTGGTGATGATCCGCACGCCAATGTGCGCCTGATCCGTCAGGCCATGGCCGATCACCTGGCGGCATTGCCCGAGGCGAGCAGCCAGTTGCAAGGCATGCAGCGCGTGTTGCTCAGCCATGCCTGCACCGCCGATGTGGTGTTGGATTTGCACTGCGATGCTGAAGCCGCGCTGCACATGTACGCGTTGCCGCAGCATTGGCCGCAGTGGCGTTCGCTGGCGGCGCATCTGAATGTGAAGGTCGGATTGCTCGCGGAAGATTCCGGCGGCAGTTCATTTGACGAGGCTTGCTCGTTGCCGTGGCTGCGCCTGTCGCGGCAGTTCCCTGATGCGCAGATTCCACTGGCATGTCTGGCGACGACCATTGAGCTGGGCGGTCAGGCCGACACCGGTAGCGCCGAAGCCTGTGCGTATGCTGAAGGCATTCTCGCGTTCCTCGCTGAGCAAGGTTTGATTACCGGCGAGTGGCCGAATCCGGCGCACGAAGCGTGTGAAGGCATGCCGTTCGAAGGCACCGAGTTGCTGTTCGCGCCGCATCCGGGCGTCGTGAGTTTTCTGCGCAAGCCCGGCGAATGGGTCGAGGCGGGCGACGAGATTTTTGAAGTGATTGATCCTCTGTCCGATCGGGTCAGCACGGTGTGTGCTGGTACCTCCGGGGTGCTGTTTGCCATTGAACGGCTGCGTTATGCCCAACCCGGTTTCTGGCTGGCCAAGGTGGCGGGGCGCGAAGCGCTGCGTCACGGGCGCTTGCTCAACGACTGACTGACTGTTTTTGTGAGAACCGACCGCATGTACAAACTTGAAGTCCAAGACCTGCATAAACGCTATGGCAGTCACGAAGTGCTCAAGGGCGTGTCCCTGAAAGCGGCAGCCGGCGATGTGATCAGCATCATCGGCTCAGTGGCTCCGGCAAAAGTACTTTCCTGCGCTGCATCAACCTGCTCGAGCAGCCGCACGCGGGCAAGATTCTGCTCAACAACGAAGAGCTGAAACTGGTGGCGAACAAGGACGGTGCGCTGAAAGCCGCTGATCCGAAGCAGCTGCAACGCATGCGTTCGCGCCTGTCGATGGTGTTCCAGCATTTCAACCTGTGGTCGCACATGACTGCGCTGGAAAACATCATGGAAGCGCCGGTGCATGTGCTTGGCGTGTCCAAGGCCGAAGCCCGCGAGAAAGCCGAGCATTACCTGAACAAGGTCGGCGTGGCCCATCGTAAAGATGCGTTCCCGGGGCACATGTCCGGTGGTGAACAGCAGCGTGTGGCGATCGCCCGTGCGCTGGCGATGGAACCTGAGGTGATGCTGTTCGACGAACCGACTTCGGCCCTCGACCCTGAGCTGGTGGGCGACGTGCTGAAAGTCATGCAAGCGCTGGCTCAGGAAGGTCGCACCATGGTCGTGGTGACGCACGAAATGGGCTTTGCCCGTGAAGTGTCGAATCAACTGGTGTTCCTGCACAAAGGTGTGGTTGAAGAGAGCGGCAACCCGCGCGAAGTGCTGGTCAATCCGCAATCAGAACGTTTGCAGCAATTCCTCTCGGGCAGTCTCAAGTAATTCAGGGCTGCCGGTATGCACCGGAATAGTGCATGCTTCGCAACCTGAAGGCTGGCTCCATTCCACTGTAGGAGCTGCCGAAGGCTGCGATCTTTTGATCTGTTTTTGAGGATCAAAAGATCGCAGCCTCGTTTTACTCGTCAGCTCCTACATTGGGATAAGTATTCCAGTCCCGATGGTGGATCTGCGTCAGGCTCAAGATTTGTGTTCATTTTCGGGCTAGCATTGGCCCTTGCCTTCATCACTGTTCTTCGCTTCGGATTGCCCGCCCATGACTGCCCATCGAATTGGTTTCCTGATTTGGCCCAGCACTAAAGCGTTGACGCTGGCGCTGGCGGAGGAGGCCTTGCGTGTTGCTCAGCGTGTGCATCCGGACGTGGTCTACGAATTGTCCTTCCTGCAGGCCGAGCCGCCGGCCGAAGGTGCCTGGCAATTGCCCGGTGAAGCGTGGACCGGCAAGCTCGAAAATTTCCAGAAACTGTTCCTGCTCGCTGACGAGCCGCCGACCACGCTGGCGCCGGCACTCAGCAGCGCACTCAAGCAACTGGTGCGTGCCGGTTGCGTGATCGGCGGTCTGTCCGCTGGTGTGTACCCGTTGGCCCAACTCGGCTTGCTCGACGGCTATCGCGCTGCCGTGCACTGGCGCTGGCAGGACGATTTCGCCGAGCGTTTCCCCAAAGTCATCGCCACCAGTCATCTGTTCGACTGGGATCGCGATCGCCTGACCGCGTGCGGCGGCATGTCCGTCCTCGATCTGTTGCTGGCCGTGCTGGCCCGCGATCACGGTGCGGAACTGGCCGGCGCAGTGTCGGAAGAACTGGTGGTCGAGCGCATCCGCGAAGGTGGCGAGCGCCAGCGTATCCCGTTGCAGAATCGTCTCGGCTCTAGCCATCCGAAGCTCACCCAGGCGGTATTGCTGATGGAGGCCAACATCGAAGAACCGCTGACCACCGACGAAATCGCTCAGCATGTCTGCGTGTCCCGTCGTCAGTTGGAGCGGATCTTCAAGCAATACCTCAACCGTGTGCCGAGCCAGTACTACCTGGAATTGCGCCTGAACAAGGCCCGGCAGATGTTGATGCAAACCAGCAAGTCGATCATCCAGATCGGCCTCTCGTGTGGCTTCTCTTCGGGGCCGCACTTCTCCAGCGCCTATCGCAACTTCTTCGGCGCCACGCCGCGGGAAGATCGCAACCAGCGGCGCAGCAGCAGTCCGTTCGAATTGTCGTCGGTACCGCCAGAGCGCGGTTGACAGACCTTGCTCGGCGAGCAGGTTGATCACTCGTCGATCTCGGAATCTTCCGACGTCGACACTTCGAGTTCTGCCCGGTTGATGACCACCTCCACCCCAAAGTCCACACGATAGTTCCGGAAGTAAGCGAGCAGGCGCTGCCCGCTCGCTTCGGAGAATGGGTTGTTGCGCAGATTGATCTTCTCGCCGCGTTCCGCTGGCAGTTCGAGGATGTCACTGGGGACGTCAGTGATTGCGTTGTCGTTCAGTGCCGCCAGGTCCAATTGCTCAAGCTGCAGCAGGCCCGATGGCAGCGTGGTGATCCCGGTGTTGTCGAGCAGCAGTCGGGTCATTTCCGTCATCTGACTGACGTCCGGTGCTTCGCCCAAGGGGTTGTCGCTCAGGTCGAGATGTTCCAGCCGATGCATCTGCGCAAGCTCGACAACGGCCTGTGGCGTGAGCGTGATGTGGCACTCCGAGAGCGACAGATGAGTCAGATCGGCCATTCGAAATACCGCGTCGGGGATCTGCTCGAGTTGGTATTGGCGAAGTGTCAAGCCTTTTAGTTTGGGAAACGTCTGTAGAAATCTCTCGATGCCGGATGTCCGTCCCGGTCTGCTTGTCATGTAGAGATGTGATACATGGCTGAAGTCGGCGTCGAGTTCGGGCAGTTCGCCGTTGATGGTGGAGGTCAGGTTCAAGTCGTGGGTCGGTTCGTTGTCCTGATCGAAGTCATCTTCATCCATCTCCCGTCGCCAGCTCTGCTCCAGAATGCTTTTGAATTCATGCCGCGCTGCGTGCTCGCTCAGTACTTCGTCCAGGGTGAAGGGTTCACCGCTGATCGGATGGAGCGCAGGCAGATCGGTTACCCAGGTTGCCAGCCCGGAACTCAAGCTGCTGAATTCGTGCTCTAGGCGCGCGACTTCGCTTCGTCCTTCGGCCAACGTCCCGGGCAACAGGTAAAAAAACTCGCTGGCCTGCTCCTGATCCAGGTGCGTGTACAAAGCTTGCACGCGTTGCAGGTCGGCCGGTTCGGCCAAAACGCCGAAGTCCTGCCGTGTTTCGTTGAAGCGACGTTTGATTCGTTCGCGGTCGGTCACACTGATCGGATTGCCGCCAAGATCGAAGCCGTCCGACGTACTGTCGGGCAGTTCGAAGAGCGCTGCGGGCAGCGCGTGAATCTGGTTGTCATTGAGCAAGGCGGTTTGCAATTTTGGGCGGCTCAGCAGGCCGCTGGGCAGTTCGGAAATGCCGGTTTCCGAGACGTCGATGTAATTCAGTCCGGGCATCCGTTCTACATTGGGTGTGAGTCCGAGCGGGTTCCGGAACAGGTCGATAGTTGTCAACTTCGTCAGTTTGCTCAGGCTTTCCAGGCTTTGCGGTGTAAGGGTTATGCCGCAATCGGAGAGTATGAGTTCTTGCAGCTGAGGCGACTGATTGATTGCCTCCGGCAGGTTGCCGAGGCGAAAGCCGCGCAGGGCCAGTCGATGCAGATCCGTAAAGCAGCGGAGGAATTGATGCAGGCCTTGAGTGTTCTCGGCGCCCTCCATGGTCAGGTGGTCGACATGGCTGAAGTTGACTTCGAGCGCCGGCAGTTCGCCGATGATCGGTTGAGCCAGGCGCAAATCGATCATGTGCTCGGAGTCCATCGGCAGCGAGACTTGCTGTTTCCAGCAATCCAGTAAGTCGACCCGCATCTGCCGGCGCCGAATTCGCTGAATGGCATATTGCTCGGTAGTGAGTGGGGCGCCGGTTTCGGGGTGGACAACAGGGATCGCATTCACCCAGGGATTCAGAACCTCGTCGAGCCGACCTCGTTCGATGAACAATCGGTTCAATTCCCCACGTGGCCCGCTTGGATGACGTTGCAAGCGCTCGACAAAAGCCTCCAGTTCTTCGGGCAACAGATGCGGCAGCAGCCGGTGAGCATGGGATTGCAAAGTCGGAGTGTTGGTGGGCATGCGTCGGAAACCGGTAGTGCCGCCGAGCAGGCGCATGACGCTTGGGTCGTAGGCGGGTTTGCGGTTCGGGTTTTGCGAGAGCAGGGTCAGCAGTTCGTCTCGGTTCAGGGAGTGTTGGCGAATCAGCAGATTGAGTTTTTCACTTTCGCCGATGCCAACGTTCAGTGCCAGCCGCTCGGCATCAGGCAAGGCTTGCAGCAGATTGAAAAGCAGGGGGCCAGGAGCACTAAGCTGTTCACCAGCATCGTCAAAGGGTTGGTATTGTCCCTGTTCGGTCAGCACCAACACTTTGCGAGTGGTGGCGTCCAGCGGGCCAATGCTGTCGATCAGGGGGCCGGAGTGTGCGTAGTGTCTGACTTCCAGGCGCAATGATTGCGACCAGCCTGGCAGCCTCGGCAGCGAGTGCATTATCAGTCGATCAGTATCCAGATTGTCCTGCGTGGCTTTTAGCTCCAGCCCCTCCAAAGCACGCGTCGCACGCACCTGCAGGCCGATCTCGCGGGTAAGCTCGGCGAGCCGGCGGGGCAGTACTGTGTGCTGGAGCTGTTCGCGTTCGAAACCGCTAGTCGTTTCAAGAATGGATTGCGCGAGGGTCTTTGGCAGCCCCGGTTCGGCATCCATCAGCACCTGAACCAAGGGGGCGGCGTTGCGTTGCAGGCTGCGATATTTATCCTCGAACAGGCTTTGCCTTTTGCGGTGCGCCAGTTCAGCAATCCGTCGGCGCAAAGTCCGGGTGCGGCTCTCAAGCGTCGGCGGCGAGGTATGGGGTTTTTCGCCCAGTAACGTTTTTGCATCGACTTCCGACAAGCGCAGCAGACAGGTCTTGAGCAGATTACCGGCGTCGAGTCTTGAGGCATCAATCTGTAGAAGCGGGACGTCCACCGTGGGTGTTTGCCAAAGTACCTTTCCTTTGCGACCAACCAGGCGCACACCTTTGTCGGCAGGCCAGTCGCCGCTCTCATGTAGCAGTTTCAGTTGGATGACCGGATCGGCCTGGAGGTAATCTTCGGCGCGTTCGCTACCGATCTGCTCGATGAATGTCTGAATGTCCGCGTCCAGATGCCAGCGCAGCAAGGAGTCGGCCAGCAGAGGCGGCATCTGCCCAAGTTCGACGTGCATTTTGCGCAAGGCATTTTCCTCGCAGCCACTGATGTCCAGCAGGCGCTCCTGCAGACTGAGCGGCAGTTGGCGCATGTGCGGATCGCTACGGCTCAACAGCGTCTTGCGTTCCCAGTCCAGCGGCTGATCGAGTTCGGTTTGCCAGACTCCGGCCTGGTTGTGCTTGAGTTCGGGTTTATAGGCTTCGGGGCGAACGGGGTGGTCGATGCGGTATTGCGCTGACGGGCTGTCCTGGCTGACCGCGTAAAGTTTGTCTTCCAGAGCCAGCAGGGTTTTACCTTGATGAGCATGCAAGCCCAGCGCATCGGGTTTTGCATCTTTGGGCAGGGAGGTGGCCTGCTCGTAAAGGTGCAGGTCGGGTTGCCAGTACCGTGAGGTGCCATTCGGCAGTGTCGCCGGGGTGAGCCGGTCAATGAACGCAATCACTGATTCCGGCAGTAGCGCGCGAAACTGGCTTGCCGCGATGACCCCGCCTGCTGCGAAAGCACCGACCTGGACGACGGATTCCACCGCGTCCATGAAGTGTTCGAATGCCTCGCGGGACGCGCCTTGCGCCCAATCGACGATGCCTTCAAAGGTTTCGTCGAGCAGTTGATAGGCGGTATACGCCAACATCAGCTCGCCGAGAAATGGCACGAATGGCAACGCGATGAAGGCGACAATGTTGAGCAGGGACGCAGCCACTTCGCTGAACGAATCCCAGAGCGCCCAGCGAGCCTGACAGTCGACCGCTGCCGTGGAGACGGAGACAACCCGTGCATCGTTGAGAATTTTGTCGAGTTTTCGTTGGTAGAGATAAACCCACAAGTCGCCTTTGATCGTTGTCGCGGCCATTTGCAGAGGCGCGCGTTCGACTGGATTCTCGCGCCAGGTGGGGCGCGGGTCACCGTTGGAAACCGGTTGCCAGGTGATCGGCAGAAGGCGATTGTTCAACTGGCCGAAGAAATGCCCACGATCCTCATGATTGATGAACCGACTGAAAAAAGATTGATAGTCCTGATCTCGCAGGCGTTGTGTCAGGTGCCGGGCAAACTCGCCGGTGCTGGGGTATTCCCTGATCGGATGCTCCGGGTCATCCGGAATGTAGGCCACCACTCTTGATGTCGTGTCCGCACTCTCGAGGTTGGGAGCGAACAGCACGATACCGGTCAGTCGGGCGTTCATGATTGTCAGCGCATGACATTGCCAGGACTGGCGATTCAGGCGCAGATACTTCAAGCCATCGAGCAAGCCGAGAATCAGCCGGTGGATATCGCCGCTCAGCAGTTTTTGCATGTAGGCCATTTGCAGCGCCGTTATCAGGGCCGCTTTGTCACTGGCTTTGACATTGGTTTGCAGGATCGCTGCGACTACGGGATTGCTGATGCCGAGATTGTCTTCCAGATAAATTTTGTAGCGCTGGCCAATGTCCAGATCACGGCACAGTTTCGTAAAGGCCGGGATAGGCATTTTTTCGCGAATCTTTGGCAACGCGCTGAACTGTCCCTCGGGTGTAGGGCGGCTGATATAGGCGGAGGTGGTTTCGAAGGCGTCGTCCGTGGTTTCGCGGCTTTCAAAGTTATGCAGTGCGGCGTCCACCAAGGCGACCGTCCAGGTGCGCGCGGCGCCCGACTTGAGCCCAGGCAACGGCGCATGCGCAGGGATGTAAAGGCGCATGAAGATTTGCCTGACATCGAGGTTCAGCCCGAAATGTTTTTCTATCTCGACACCCAGCAATAGTTCGGCGAAGGACCGGGCATCCAGCAGGCGTGCGAGGTTTTGCTCGACGCGGTTTTGCGCAGCCCACTGCAATGCATTGAGCGCGCGCAATTTCTCGTGCTCTTTGCGTGGTGCTTGCAGGAGCGGGGCGGAAAGCTGTGGCGTGGTTTTTTTCAGCGCATCGCGCCTGTGGGGCGGGGCCTGGCTGAGCCACGGCGCAATGGCATCGAGCAGAGGTTGATAGTGCCTGTCGGGCTTGGGCAGCAACGCTGAGTCGGATGGCGATGCGTGGAGGGCTGGATTTTCATCAGTCATAAGAGCGGCCGTTTGCCTTGGAAAGTTCCATAGCAAACCCTGTGAAACGCATCGATGTGCGGTACATATATACCGCACAACGAAAAACACTCTTGAGTAAGATCTCCAGCAGTCCTGCGCAAACAGCGGCGTGCAGTTTAAACTGCGCCTTTGCGACGCTATATGTCGCATTGCCGTAAACCCGGGAAAATCCGGGGTTTGCGCTATAAGAAGTTGTCGCTTGGCGGCAAGGCCGGGCTGAAAACTGTCCTTACAATCCTCACCAAGCTCGCCAGTTTCAGGCGAGTGCTTCTCATCAGGAGACTCCGATGTCCGTTGAGCACGCTGCGGTACAACGCGCCGATTTCGACCAGGTAATGGTTCCCAACTACGCGCCTGCCGCTTTCATTCCGGTGCGTGGCGCCGGTTCCCGCGTCTGGGATCAGGCCGGCCGCGAGCTGATCGACTTCGCCGGCGGGATTGCCGTTAACGTATTGGGCCACGCGCATCCGGCGCTGGTCGGTGCACTGACCGAGCAAGCGAACAAGTTGTGGCACGTATCCAACGTGTTCACCAACGAGCCGGCCCTGCGTCTGGCGCACAAGCTGATCGACGCCACGTTCGCCGAGCGCGTGTTCTTCTGCAACTCCGGCGCTGAAGCCAACGAGGCCGCGTTCAAGCTGGCCCGTCGCGTTGCGTTCGATCGTTTCGGCACTGAGAAGTACGAAATCATCGCCGCGCTGAACAGCTTTCACGGCCGTACCCTGTTCACCGTCAACGTCGGTGGCCAGTCGAAGTATTCCGACGGTTTCGGTCCGAAAATCACCGGCATCACCCACGTCCCTTACAACGATCTGGCAGCGCTGAAGGCAGCGGTTTCCGAGAAGACCTGTGCGGTCGTGCTGGAACCGATCCAGGGTGAAGGCGGCGTGCTGCCGGCCGAGCTGGCTTACCTGCAAGGTGCCCGCGAACTCTGCGACGCGAACAACGCGCTGCTGGTGTTCGACGAAGTGCAGACCGGCATGGGCCGCAGCGGCAAGCTGTTTGCCTATCAGCATTACGGCGTGACCCCGGACATCCTCACCAGCGCCAAGAGCCTGGGCGGTGGTTTCCCGATCGCGGCGATGCTGACCACCGAAGCGCTGGCCAAACATCTGGTCGTCGGTACCCACGGCACCACTTACGGCGGCAACCCGCTGGCGTGCGCGGTCGCTGAAGCGGTGATCGACGTAATCAACACGCCAGAAGTGCTGAACGGTGTGAACGCCAAGCACGACAAGTTCAAGGCGCGCCTTGAGCAGATCGGCGAGAAGTACGGCCTGTTCACTCAGGTGCGTGGCCTCGGTCTGCTGATCGGTTGCGTGCTGAACGATGCCTGGAAAGGCAAAGCCAAAGACATCTTCAACGCCGCTGAAAAAGAAGGCTTGATGATTCTGCAAGCCGGTCCGGACGTGATCCGTTTCGCCCCGAGCCTGGTGGTGGAAGACGCCGATATCGATGCTGGCCTGGATCGTTTCGAGCGCGCTGCCGCAGCACTGACGCAAGCCTGATAGACCCTTCGGCGCCTGGAGTTTTTCAGGCGTCGATCAAAATTTTATGCCGGACCAGATCAACTGTAGGAGTGAGCCTGCTCGCGATTGCGGTATGTCAGTCGACTCATTGGTTTCTGACAGACCGCAATCGCGAGCAGGCTCACTCCTACATTGATCTCCATGTAGGCCCGGTTATTTTTTCTGTAAGTTCTGAGATTAAGGAGTGACACCATGCTGGTGATGCGCCCCGCGCAAATGGCTGATCTGGGCGAGGTACAGCGTCTGGCTGCGGACAGCCCGATTGGTGTCACTTCCTTGCCGGATGACGTGGAACGTCTGAGCGACAAGATCGCCGCGAGCGAAGCCTCGTTTGCTGCCGAAGTGAGCTTCAACGGCGAAGAGAGTTATTTCTTCGTCCTCGAAGATTCCGCGACTGGCAAGCTGGTCGGCTGCTCGGCGATTGTTGCTTCGGCCGGTTATTCGGAGCCGTTCTACAGCTTCCGCAACGAGACCTTCGTGCACGCCTCGCGCGAGCTGAAGATCCACAACAAGATTCACGTGCTCTCGCAGTGCCACGACCTGACCGGCAACAGCTTGCTCACCAGTTTCTACGTGCAGCGCGAGCTGGTCGGTTCGCCGTGGTCGGAACTCAACTCCCGTGGCCGACTGCTGTTCGTCGCCAGTCACCCGGAGCGTTTCGCCGATTCGGTAGTGACCGAGATTGTCGGTTACAGCGATGAAAACGGCGACTCGCCATTCTGGGATGCAATCGGGCGCAACTTCTTTGACCTCAACTACGCCGAAGCCGAGCGCCTGTGCGGGCTGAAAAGCCGTACGTTCCTCGCCGAGCTGATGCCGCATTACCCGATCTACGTACCGCTGCTGCCGGACTCCGCCCAAGAGGCGATGGGCCAGGTGCACCCGCGTGCGCAGATCACCTTCGACATCCTGATGCGCGAAGGCTTCGAGACTGATCACTACATCGACATTTTCGACGGTGGCCCGACCCTGCATGCGCGCGTTTCGGGGATCCGTTCGATCGCCCAGAGCCGCGTGGTGCCGGTGAAGATCGGCGAGCCGGTGAAAGGTGCCGGGCGCCAGTATCTGGTGGCCAACGCGCAGTTGCAGGATTACCGCGCGGTGTTGCTGGAGCTGGATTACGCGCCGGGCAAACCGGTGACTCTGGATCTGGAAGCAGCCGAAGCCCTGGGCGTCGGTGAAGGTGCCAGCGTGCGCCTGGTGGCGGTTTAACGCCTTAGCGAGTTTCACGGGTGGCGAAGGCGGCCCGTTTGAGGAGATAGCATGATTGTTCGTCCCGTACGCAGCAGCGATTTAGCCGCTCTGATCGACCTGGCCCGCAGCACCGGTACCGGCCTGACCACCTTGCCGGCCAACGAAGAACGTCTGGCCCATCGGGTCGGCTGGGCCGAGAAGACCTTTCGCGGCGAAGCCGGTCGCGGTGATGCGGACTACCTGTTCGTGCTCGAGGACGACGACGGTCGCGTGGTGGGGATTTCCGCCATTGCCGGCGCTGTCGGCATGCGTGAGCCTTGGTACAACTTCCGTGTCGGCCTGACCGTCAGCGCTTCGCAAGAGCTGAACATCTATCGCGAGATTCCGACGCTGTTTCTGGCCAACGACCTGACTGGTAATTCCGAGCTGTGCTCGCTGTTCCTGCACGCCGATTACCGCAGCGGTCTGAACGGTCGCATGCTGTCGAAGGCGCGGATGCTGTTCATTGCTGAATTCCCGGAGCTGTTTGGCAACAAGATCATTGCCGAAATGCGCGGTGTCTCCGATGACGCCGGCCGTTCACCGTTCTGGGAAAGCCTCGGTCGGCACTTCTTCAAGATGGAGTTCAGCCAGGCTGATTACCTGACGGGTGTCGGCAACAAGGCTTTCATCGCTGAGCTGATGCCGAAATTCCCGTTGTACACCTGCTTCCTCTCGCCGGATGCGCGCACTGTGATCGGTCAGGTTCACCCCGATACCGAGCCGGCATTGTCGATGCTCAAGGGCGAAGGCTTCAGCTATCAGGGTTACGTCGACATTTTCGACGCAGGGCCTGCCATCGAATGCGAAACCGGCAAGATCCGCGCGGTGCGTGACAGTGAGGCGCTGGTGTTGGCCGTGGGCACGCCGGGCGATGACGCCACGCCGTTCATCATTCATAACCGCAAGCGCGAAGACTGCCGCATCACCGCTGCGCCGGCACGTCTCGCTGCCGGCACGCTGGTGGTTGATCCGCAGACCGCCAAACGTCTTCAACTCAACGCGGGCGATCAAGTACGCGCCGTGGCGTTGTCCGCTGCACGGGAGTCGAAATAATGAATTCGCTATACATCGCAGGTGAGTGGCTGGCCGGTCAGGGCGAAGCTTTCCAATCGCTGAACCCGGTGACCCAGCAAGTGCTGTGGACGGGGGAGGGCGCCACGGCTGCTCAGGTTGAATCGGCTGTGCAGGCTGCGCGTCAGGCGTTCCCAGGCTGGGCACGTCGTACGCTGGACGAGCGCATCAGCGTGCTTGAGGCTTTCGCCGCGTCGCTGAAAAACCACGCTGACGAACTGGCTCGCACCATTGGTGAAGAGACCGGCAAACCGCTGTGGGAAGCCGCGACCGAAGTGACCAGCATGGTCAACAAGATCGCGATCTCGGTGCAAAGCTACCGCGAACGTACCGGCGAGAAGGGCGGCCCGTTGGGCGACGCCACTGCCGTGTTGCGCCACAAGCCGCACGGCGTGGTCGCGGTGTTCGGCCCTTACAACTTCCCCGGCCACTTGCCGAACGGTCACATCGTGCCGGCATTGCTGGCGGGTAACAGCGTGCTGTTCAAGCCAAGCGAACTGACCCCGAAAGTCGCCGAGCTGACGGTCAAGTGCTGGGTCGAAGCCGGTCTGCCGGCAGGTGTTCTGAACCTGCTGCAAGGCGCTCGCGAAACTGGCATCGCGCTGGCGGCGAACCCGGGTATCGACGGTCTGTTTTTCACCGGTTCGAGCCGCACCGGCAATCACCTGCACCAGCAGTTCGCCGGGCGTCCGGACAAGATTCTGGCGCTGGAAATGGGTGGTAACAACCCGCTGGTGGTTGATCAGGTCGCGGATCTGGATGCGGCGGTTTACACGATTATTCAGTCGGCGTTCATTTCTGCCGGTCAGCGTTGCACCTGCGCGCGTCGTCTGCTGGTGCCGCAAGGCGCGTGGGGCGACAGCCTGCTCAAGCGTCTGGTTGAAGTGAGTTCGACCATTGAGGTCGGCGCATTCGATCAACAACCTGCGCCGTTCATGGGTTCGGTAATTTCCCTTGGCGCCGCGAAAGCGCTGATGGACGCTCAAGAACATCTGTTGGCCAACGGCGCGGTGTCGCTGCTGGAAATGACCCAGCCGCAGGCACAAGCCGCATTGCTGACCCCGGGCATTATTGATGTGACCGAGGTTGCCGAGCGTCCGGACGAAGAATTGTTCGGCCCGTTGCTGCAAGTGATCCGCTACGTTGATTTTGAAGCAGCGATCGCTGAAGCGAATGACACTGCTTATGGTCTGGCCGCAGGTTTGTTGTCGGATTCCGAAGCGCGTTATCAGCAGTTCTGGCTGGAAAGCCGTGCCGGCATCGTCAACTGGAATAAACAACTGACCGGTGCTGCGAGCAGCGCGCCGTTTGGTGGTGTCGGTGCCTCGGGCAACCATCGCGCCAGTGCCTATTACGCAGCGGATTACTGCGCGTACCCGGTGGCGTCGCTGGAAACCCCGAGCCTGACTCTGCCAGCAGCCCTGACGCCTGGCGTGAAAATGGCGTAACGGCCATTCGCGAGCAGGCTCGCTCCCACAGGATTTGTGTCGTACACAACATATGTGTTCACCACTAAACCTGTAGGAGTGAGCCTGCTCGCGATAGCCGCGACGCGGTCTGACTGAATTGTTACCTGAAGCCTATAACAACAGATTCTCGTGGAGCCTCGCTGATGAAATCCTATGAAGTCAATTTTGACGGTCTAGTGGGGCCGACCCATAACTACGGTGGTCTGTCCTACGGCAACGTTGCCTCCCAGAGCAACAGCCAGCAATCTTCGAATCCGAAGGAAGCGGCGCTACAAGGTCTGGCGAAGATGAAGGCGCTGATGGAAATGGGCTTTCAGCAAGGCGTGCTGGCGCCGCAGGAACGTCCGGATGTGGGCGCTCTGCGCCGTCTGGGTTTCAGCGGCACCGACGCACAAGTGATCGAGCGCGCTGCCAAGGAAGCCATGCCGCTACTGGTCGCCAGTTGCTCAGCGTCGAGCATGTGGGTGGCCAACGCCGCCACGGTCAGCCCGAGTGCCGACACTGCTGACGGCCGCGTGCATTTCACCGCCGCCAACCTCAATTGCAAATATCACCGCAGCATCGAGCACCCGACCACCAGTCGCGTGCTCGGCGCGATGTTTGCCAATCAGCAACACTTCGCCCATCACGCTGCTCTGCCGGCAGTGGCGCAATTTGGCGACGAAGGTGCGGCCAATCACACACGTTTCTGTCGTGAGTATGGCGAGGCGGGCGTCGAGTTCTTCGTGTTCGGTCGCAGTGCCTTCGACAACCGTTTCCCGGCGCCGCAAAAGTACCCGGCGCGCCAGACCCTCGAAGCGTCGCAAGCCGTTGCCCGTCTGCACGGCCTGCGTGACGAAGGTGTGGTCTACGCCCAGCAAAACCCGAACGTGATCGATCAGGGCGTGTTCCACAACGACGTGATCGCCGTGGGCAATGGCGAGGTGCTGTTCTATCACGAGGACGCCTTCCTCGACACCGACTCGATACTGGCCGAGCTGCAAAGCAAACTCGCCAAAGCCGGCGGCAACTTCCAGTCGGTGTGTGTGCCGCGTTCGGCGGTCACCGTCGATGACGCGGTGCGCTCGTACCTGTTCAACAGTCAGTTGCTGTCGCGCCCTGACGGTTCGATGTTGCTGATCGTGCCGCAAGAGTGCCAGGCCAACGAACGTGTCTGGACTTATCTGCAAGAGCTGACCAGTTCCGGAGGCCTGATCCGCGAAGTGAAGGTTTTCGACCTCAAGCAAAGCATGCAGAACGGCGGTGGCCCGGCGTGCCTGCGTCTTCGCGTCGCGCTTAACGAAACCGAACTGGCGGCGGTCAACCCAGGGGTTATCATGACGGCACCGTTGTACGGTTCGTTGACCGCATGGGTTGAAAAGCACTACCGCGACCGCCTGAGCGAAACCGATCTGGCGGACCCGCAATTGCTGCTTGAATGCCGGACGGCACTGGATGAACTGACGCAAATCCTTAAACTGGGCGCGGTTTATCCATTCCAGATCAATTGATGGCCGGCGCGTCGCCCGAACGCGGCGCGCGGCTTGTCTCACCAAGAGAGTAAAAACATGAGCGATTCCCTGCAGCTGATCCTTGAAGACACCGACGGCACGCAACTGCAAACCTCGTGCACCCGCGTCGCGGTCATGTGGCAAGGCAAAGAGCTGTGGATCCAGCAGGACGGCCGTGGCCAGTTGCTGATCGGCGTGGACGTTGAAGAAGGTGACGCCGAGTACGCCAACCTGCTGCTGCGCCCATTGGCGACTAATCTGGTAAGTCTGCAACTGGAAATGGAACCGGCTGACGTCGGCGACGATGAAGACCACGTGCACGGCCCGGATTGCAACCACGACCACTAAGGAAACCGCTCTATGCTCGCCCTCGGCAAACTGCTTGAACTGACCCTCGCCGGCCGCGAACCGGCGGAGAAGACTCAACTGACTGTCGAAGGCGTGCGTATGCGCTGGTTGAGCGAAGGTGCGCTGGAAGTCCGGCCACCGCAAGCGCGCGACAATGGCCTGGACCTGCTGCTTTCAGCGGGGATTCACGGCAATGAAACAGCGCCGATCGAGTTGCTCGATCGGCTGCTGCATGACATCGCTCGTGGCGATCTGAAGCCACGCGCACGCATTCTGTTCCTGTTCGGTAACCCGGAAGCGATTCGCAAAGGCGAGCGTTTTATCGAGCAGGACGTCAATCGGCTGTTCAACGGCCGTCATGAACAAAGCAGTGGCTCGGAAGCGTTGCGAGCCTGTGAGCTGGAACGGCTGGCGGCGAGTTTTTTCAGCCTGCCGGATCGCCAGCGCCTGCACTACGACCTGCATACCGCCATTCGCGGTTCAAAGATCGAGCAGTTTGCCCTGTACCCGTGGAAGGACGGTCGTCAGCATTCGCGCCTTGAGCTGGCACGTCTGCGTGCGGCAGGGATGGAAGCCGTACTGCTGCAGAACAAGCCGTCAATCGTATTCAGCTCCTACACCTACGACAAGCTCGGTGCCGAGGCTTTCACGCTGGAACTGGGCAAGGCGCGGCCATTCGGACAGAACGACGGAGTCAATGTCTCGCTGCTGGAAACCCGTCTGAAGCAGATCATCGAAGGCACTGAGCCGGAAATGGCTGAAGCGCAGCTGGATGGTTTGCAACTGTTCAGTGTGGCGCGGGAAATCATCAAGCACAGCGATGCGTTCCGCCTGAACCTGCCGCAGGACATCGAGAACTTTTCAGAGTTGGAGGTGGGTTACGTCCTG
This sequence comes from Pseudomonas sp. NPDC087690, assembly GCF_044743175.1. Classification (NCBI taxonomy): domain Bacteria; kingdom Pseudomonadati; phylum Pseudomonadota; class Gammaproteobacteria; order Pseudomonadales; family Pseudomonadaceae; genus Pseudomonas; species Pseudomonas sp. NPDC087690. The sequence continues at coordinate 4,847 of NZ_JBIUVX010000051.1, read as the reverse complement.
GCTGAAGACTTGGCCAATACCCGCTGGATCATCGAAGAGCAGGGGGCACGGATCATCTTCCCTAATCCCAAGGTCAAGAACGGCTTGCGCGCGGGCATCCTGATCGTCCCGACCACCGACGAAAACCTCGCCTGACCCTACGCAAAACCCCTGTAGGAGTGAGGCTGCTCGCGATTGCAATGTATCAGTCACTACAGTGGTCGACTGACACTCCGCTATCGCGAGCAGGCTCACTCCTACAGTTTTGGTTCCGTGTTTACACGGCTACCGCATGCGGCTCGGTGCGGCGCAGTGCGCGAACCTTGCGCAGCGTATCCGCGCAAGTGCGCGCCGCTTCCTGGCCTTTATGCACAAAGTGCTCAAAGAAAAACTTCTGATGTTCGTCGCCAGCATGGAAGTGATGCGGCGTCAGCGACACCGAGAACACCGGCACTTCAGTTTCCAGCTGTACCTGCATCAAGCCGCTGACCACCGACTGAGCGACGAACTCGTGACGGTAGATGCCGCCATCCACCACCAGGGCCGCGGCGACGATGCCGGCATAACGACCGGTCTTGGCCAGCAACTTGGCGTGCAGGGGCATTTCAAAGGCGCCGCCGACTTCGAAGATGTCGATGTCCGATTCCTGATAACCCAAGGCAATCATTTCGGCGACGAAGCCTTTACGGCTCTGGTCGACGATTTCCTTGTGCCAGCAGGCCTGGATGAACGCGACGCGCTCGCCATGAGGGTGTTTGCTTTTGCTGTCGATAGCGGTGGGTTGCATGTTCTGACTCCTGTTTGTGTGAAAAACAGGGCGTTATGAATCGAAAGGGATTCAAGGGTGCGCACACGCACAACATCGCGCGGACGGCCCTTTGGCGTTAATCCCGTTCTCTCTTCATCCGGACTATGACCGTCGGCTCCGGAATCACACCGGGTCTGCTGACCTTGCCGTCGATCACAACCGAAGTCGTGTTCGCCGCCAAGCGCTCGCGGGCTATGCGCATTGCGCGCAATTACCGCCGGTGGGGAATTGCACCCCGCCCTGAGAACGTTTTTGCCGCCCTTTCTCGGGCGGCGCAGCGTTTTTATCACAGATTGTGTGTCTGTGCATTGCGCCTTTCTGATGATTGTCATCGAATTTTTTGCAGGCTCGAAACGACTTTTCCTTGCGCAAGGCTTGATTAATCCATGCGATGACCGCAGTAATCCCACTTCGTAAAGGGATTTCCCCTGCTGACTTGAGGCCAGGTTCATGAGCGTTATCGATCTTCGCAGCGACACCGTCACCCAACCGACCCCCGCCATGCTCGACGCGATGACTGCGGCGGACACCGGTGATGACGTGTACGGCGAAGATCCGACGGTCAATCGTCTGGAAGAAGAACTGGCCAAACGTTTGGGCTTCGCCGCAGCGCTGTTCGTGCCGACTGGCACCATGAGCAACCTGCTGGGCTTGATGGCGCACTGCGAGCGTGGTGATGAATACATCGTCGGCCAGCAGGCGCACACTTACAAATACGAGGGTGGTGGCGCTGCGGTGCTTGGCTCGATCCAGCCGCAACCGCTGGAAGTGCTGGCCGACGGTTCGCTGGACCTGGATCAGGTCGCGGCAGCGATCAAACCGGATGACTTCCACTTCGCCCGCACTCGATTGCTGGCGCTGGAAAACACCATGCAAGGCAAAGTGCTGCCGCTGGAATATCTCGCCCGGGCGCGCCAATTTACCCAAGAGCACAGCCTGCAGTTACATCTGGATGGCGCGCGTCTTTACAACGCGGCGGTCAAACTCGGGGTTGATGCGCGGGAAATCACGAAACATTTCGATTCGGTGTCGGTGTGTCTGTCCAAAGGTCTGGGGGCGCCGGTGGGTTCGGTGTTGTGCGGCTCCGAGCAACTGATCGGCAAGGCTCGCCGTCTGCGCAAAATGGTCGGCGGCGGCATGCGTCAGGCCGGGTTGCTGGCAGCGGCGGGGCTGTACGCCCTGGATCACAACGTTGAACGTCTGGCCGACGACCATGCCAACGCGCAGTTTTTGGCCGACGGTCTGCGTGAAGCAGGTTTCATCGTCGAACCCGTGCAAACCAACATGGTTTATGTGCAAATGGGCGACAAAGCCGAAGCGATCAAGGCGTTTGCTGCCAATCGCGGGATCAAGTTGAGCGCCGCCGCACGCCTGCGCATGGTCACGCACATGGACGTCAATCGCTCGCAAATCGAGCAAGTGATCGCGACATTCGTCGAGTTTTCGCGCAAGTGACAGCGTTAGCCGTCCAATTGACCGTTTCTATCGTATAAACACGCTGTACCCCGCGCGCAGGGCCGATATAATGCGGCCCTTTGCCGTCGCTTCGTCTGTTGACGTTTCGAACAGGCCTTTGGCCGCAGCCTCCGTGGAAGAACCTAATGAAAAGCGCAGAAATCCGTGAAGCCTTCCTTCGCTTCTTCGAAGAGCAAGGCCACACCCGTGTAGCCTCCAGCTCTTTGATTCCGGGCAACGACCCAACCCTGCTGTTCACTAACGCGGGGATGAACCAGTTCAAGGACTGCTTCCTGGGCCAGGAAAAACGTGCGTACACCCGTGCGACCAGCAGCCAGAAATGCGTGCGTGCCGGTGGCAAGAACAGCGACCTGGAAAACGTCGGTTATACCGCTCGTCACCACACGTTCTTCGAAATGCTCGGTAACTTCAGCTTCGGTGACTATTTCAAGAAGGACGCGATTACCTACGCGTGGACCTTCCTGACCGGCGTTCTGCAACTGCCGAAGGAAAAACTCTGGGTCACCGTCTACGCCTCCGACGACGAAGCGTATGACATCTGGACCAAAGAAATCGGTGTGCCGGTCGAGCGCATGATCCGCATCGGCGACAACAAAGGCGCGCCGTACGCCTCCGACAACTTCTGGACCATGGGCGATACCGGCCCGTGCGGCCCGTGCACCGAGATTTTCTACGATCACGGCGACCACATCTGGGGCGGCCCACCGGGCTCGCCGGAAGAAGACGGCGACCGTTACATCGAGATCTGGAACAACGTGTTCATGCAGTTCAACCGCACCGCCGACGGCGTGTTGCATCCGTTGCCAGCGCCGTCGGTCGACACCGGCATGGGTCTGGAGCGGATCAGTGCGGTGATGCAGCACGTCAATTCCAACTACGACATTGACCTGTTCAAGAACCTGCTGAAGGCTTCGGCTGAAGCCATCGGTTGCGAAAACGGCGACCAGTCGTCGCTCAAGGTTGTTTCCGACCACATCCGTTCGTGCGGTTTCCTGATCGCTGACGGCGTGCTGCCGTCCAACGAAGGTCGCGGTTACGTGCTGCGCCGGATCATCCGTCGCGCCTGCCGTCACGGTAACAAGCTCGGCGCCACCGGCAGCTTCTTCTACAAGATCGTCGCTGCGCTGGTTGCCGAGATGGGCGAAGCCTTCCCGGAACTGAAGAAGCAGCAGAGCAACATCGAGCGCGTGCTCAAGGCCGAAGAAGAGCAGTTCTCCAAGACCCTGGAGCACGGCCTGAAGATTCTCGAGCAGGATCTGCTGGAACTCAAAGGCACTGTGGTGCCGGGCGACGTGGTGTTCAAACTCTACGACACCTACGGTTTCCCGATGGACCTGACCGCCGACATCGCCCGCGAGCGCAGCCTGACTGTCGATGAAGCCGGTTTCGAGCGTGAGATGGAAGCCCAGCGAGTTCGCGCGCGTTCGGCCAGCTCGTTCGGTCTGGACTACAACACCCTGGTCAAGGTTGATGTGGCCACCGAGTTCACCGGTTACACCGACACCAGCGGTTCTGCAAAAATCGTCGCTATCTATAAAGATGGCCAATCGGTCGACGTCTTGAATGAAGGCGAAGAGGCGGTGATCGTGCTGAACCAGACGCCGTTCTACGCGGAATCCGGCGGCCAGATCGGCGACTGCGGTTATCTGCAGGCCGGCAGCAGCCGTTTCGACGTGCGTGACACCACCAAGACCGGCGGTGCGTTCCTGCACCACGGCGTTTTGGATTCGGGCAGCCTGACCATTGGTGCGCCGGTGGAAACTCACGTCGATGCCGAAGTGCGTCACGCGACTTCGCTGAACCACTCGGCCACGCACTTGCTGCACGCTGCTCTGCGCCAGGTACTGGGCGAGCACGTTCAACAGAAAGGTTCGTTGGTGGATAGCCAGCGTCTGCGCTTCGACTTCAGCCACTTTGAAGCGATCAAGCCTGAGCAGATCAAAGCGCTGGAAGACATCGTCAACGCCGAGATACGCAAGAATTCTGCCGTTGAAACCGAAGAAACCGACATCGAAACCGCCAAGAACAAAGGCGCGATGGCGCTGTTCGGCGAGAAGTACGGCGACAGCGTGCGCGTGCTGAGCATGGGCGGCGATTTCTCCGTCGAGCTGTGCGGCGGTATCCACGCCAACCGTACCGGCGACATCGGCCTGCTGAAAATCATCAGCGAAGGCGGTGTGGCTTCGGGCGTGCGTCGCATCGAAGCAGTCACCGGTGCTGCGGCACTGGCCTATTTGAATGCTGCAGAAGAACAACTCAAGGAAGCGGCCAGCCTGGTCAAGGGCAGCCGCGACAACCTGATCGACAAGCTGTCGGCTGTGCTCGAGCGCAATCGCCAACTGGAGAAGCAGCTCGAGCAGTTGCAAGCCAAGGCGGCGAGCGCGGCGGGCGACGATCTGTCGTCCTCGGCTCTGGACGTCAAAGGCGTGAAGGTTTTGGCCGCACGTCTGGATGGTCAGGACGCCAAGGCGCTGCTGGCGCTGGTCGATCAGCTGAAAAACAAACTCGGCCGCGCAGTGATCCTGCTCGGCAGTGTCCATGAGGAAAAGGTCGTTCTGGTTGCAGGCGTAACCAAAGACCTGAC
>NZ_JBIUVX010000050.1:15585-28717 GCF_044743175.1 Pseudomonas sp. NPDC087690 | reverse complement strand
GCCCGAAATGCGGGACTGAAGACCAGTACGGCGACAACTGCGAAAAATGCGGTGCGACCTACGCGCCGACCGACCTGAAGGATCCGAAGTCGGCCATCTCTGGCGCCACTCCGGTGCTCAAGGACTCCCAGCACTTCTTCTTCAAACTGCCGGACTTCCAGGAAATGCTGCAGGCCTGGACCCGCAGCGGCACATTGCAGGACGCCGTCGCCAACAAGATCGCCGAGTGGCTGGACGCCGGCCTGCAACAGTGGGACATCTCCCGCGATGCGCCGTACTTCGGTTTCGAGATTCCGGGCGAGCCGGGCAAGTATTTCTACGTGTGGCTGGACGCGCCGATCGGCTACATGGCCAGCTTCAAGAACCTCTGCGACCGCACGCCGGAGCTGGATTTCGACGCGTTCTGGGGCAAAGACTCCACCGCCGAGCTGTACCACTTCATCGGCAAGGACATCGTCAACTTCCACGCGCTGTTCTGGCCAGCGATGCTTGAAGGCGCGGGCTACCGCAAGCCGACCGGTATCAACGTACACGGCTACCTGACCGTCAACGGCCAGAAAATGTCCAAGTCGCGCGGCACCTTCATCAAGGCGCGCACCTATCTCGATCACCTGTCGCCGGAATACCTGCGCTACTACTACGCGGCCAAACTGGGCCGTGGCGTCGATGACCTCGATCTGAACCTCGAAGACTTCGTACAGAAGGTCAACTCCGACCTGGTCGGCAAAGTGGTCAACATCGCCAGCCGTTGCGCCGGGTTCATCCAGAAAGGCAATGGCGGCCTGCTGGTCGACACCAATGCTGCGCCTGAGCTGACCGAGGCCTTCCTCGTCGCCGCGCCAAGCATTGCCGACGCCTATGAAGCCCGCGACTTCGCCCGTGCCATGCGTGAAACCATGGCCCTGGCCGACCGCGCCAACGCCTGGATCGCCGACAAGGCGCCGTGGTCGTTGAACAAGCAGGAAGGCAAACAGGATGAAGTCCAGGCGATCTGCGCCACCGCCATCAACCTGTTCCGCCAACTGGTGATCTTCCTCAAACCGGTGTTGCCACTGCTGGCCGCCGATGCCGAGGCGTTCCTCAACGTCGCCCCGCTGACCTGGAACGACCACACCACCCTGCTGGCCAACCATCAGCTCAACGAATTCAAGCCGTTGATGACCCGCATTGACCCGGTAAAAGTGCAAGCCATGTCCGACGCCTCGAAAGAAGACCTGACCGCCAGCCAGACCGATACCGGTGCTGCTGCCCCGGCCGGCAATGGCGAACTGGCCAAGGATCCACTGTCGCCGGAAATCGACTTCGATGCATTCGCCGCGATCGACCTGCGCGTCGCGCTGATCGTCAAGGCCGAACACGTGGAAGGCGCCGACAAGCTGCTGCGCCTGACACTGGATATCGGTGACGAGCAACGTAACGTGTTCTCGGGCATCAAGAGCGCCTACCCGGATCCGTCCAAGCTCGACGGTCGCCTGACCATGATGATCGCCAACCTCAAGCCACGGAAAATGAAGTTCGGTATTTCCGAAGGCATGGTGATGGCGGCCGGCCCTGGCGGCGAAGAGATTTACCTGTTGAGCCCGGACAGCGGCGCCAAGCCGGGTCAGCGCATCAAGTAAGCGACAGCAATAAAATCGATCCCACCGACGTGCCCCGCATGCCGGTGGGATTTTTCATATCTGGGCGGATACTGCCTAACCTTAAGAGACACCTGCCCGTTTCGCCGACAGAACCATGACTGAACTCATGCTTACGCTTATCAGTGCTGCGCTGCTCAACAACTTCGTGTTGCACTGGCCGCTGGGCGCCGATCCGCTGTTGGCGGGCAGTCGTCGTCAGGTGCACGCGCTGGGATTGGCGACGCTGTGCCTGACGCTGGTCGTCGCTGTAGTCGGTTACGTTATCTGGCACTGGTTGCTGGTGCCGTTTCACCTTGAAGCCCTGCGCCTGTTGGTGTTTCTGCCGTTGAGCGTTTTGTTGATTGCGCCACTGCTGAAACTGTTGACGCGCTGGCTGCCGAATCTGCCCTTCGAAGGTTTATGGCCACTGTTACTCGGCAACGCAGGTGTACTCGGGGTCGCATTGATCAATACACTCAACGATCAAGGTCTGCTGCAGGCAACCGCCCTTAGTCTCGGTGCCGGGCTCGGCTTCTGGCTGGTGCTTGGCCTGTTTACCGACTTGCGCGAGCGCACGGCCGACAATGATATTCCCCTGCCCTTTCGCGGCCTGCCGATCGACCTGATCGGTGCCGGCCTGATCGCGGTGATTTTTCTCGGATTCAGTGGACTGATCAAAACATGAGTCTGATTCAACGCATCGATGCCCTCTTGCCGCAAACCCAATGCGGCAAGTGCGGCCATCCTGGATGCAAGCCATACGCTGAAGGCCTCGCTGAGGGCGAGGCGATCAACAAGTGTCCGCCCGGTGGTGATGAAACCATCGCGGCATTGGCCGAGCTGTTGAAAGTGCCGGTACTGGAACTGGACATCAGCCGTGGCTCGGCACCGCCGCAGGTCGCCTATATCCGCGAAGCCGAATGCATCGGCTGCACCAAGTGCATCCAGGCCTGCCCGATTGATGCCATCGTCGGTGCCGCCAAGTTGATGCATACCGTGCTGATTGACGAATGCACCGGTTGCGATCTGTGTGTCGCGCCGTGCCCGGTCGACTGCATCGAAATGCATCCACTGCCGCCGGGCACATTGCCCGTGGTCGGAGGTCTGGCACTCAGTCTCGAAGAACACCGTGCACGCGCCGCCAAGCGCGATCATGCACGTCAGCGCTTCGAGCAACGCAATGCCCGCTTGCAACGCGAAGAACAACAGAAACAGGCTGAGCGAGAGGCACGGGCCAAACGTGCGGCGCAACCCGAAGTCAACACGCTTGATCCAGTGCAGGCTGCGCTGGAACGTGTGCGTGCACAGAAGACCGCCAGCGCGGACGCCGCTCTGAAGAAAGCCAGGATCGATGTCGCAATGAGCCGCGCACAATTGCATAAGTCGCTGAAAGCCTTCGGCCATCCACCGACGTTCGATCAGCAATCGCAATTGATCGTGTTGCAGCAACAGTTCGAAGCCGCCGAACAGGCGCTGGCAAAACTCGAAAGCGACACACCGGCAACTCCCGCCGTGACAGTGGCCACTGCGTCGGACGCCGATCTGAAACGTGCAAAAATCCAAGTGGCCATGCGCCGTGCCGAACTGAAGAAAGCGCAAACCGCCGAGGCTTTGCCGGAGCAAATCGCAGCTCTGGAGCAAGCGCTGCGCGACGCCGAGCGTCAGGTGCAAGCACATGCAGCCCCTTGAAACGCCGGATGATCGTCTGCAACAGGCGATGAAGCTGGTGTTGCTCGCGGTACTGCCGGGGCTGCTCGTGCAGTTCTGGTTGTACGGTTGGGGCGTACTGATCAACCTGATCCTCTGCATGACGAGCGCACTCATCGTCGAAGCCGGCGTCGCACGACTGCGCCGGCAACCGTTACACCCCGCACTGAGCGACGGCAGCGCAATGGTCAGTGCGGCATTACTGGCTGCCGCCCTGCCGGCTTATTGCCCTTGGTGGCTGACGACGACAGCGATTGCCTCGGGCCTGTTGTTCGGCAAGCACTTGTACGGGGGCATTGGCAAAAACCCGTTCAACCCGGCAATGCTTGGTTTCGCTTTGGTGATGGTGACGTTCCCGCAGCCGATGACCCTCTGGCCCGCGCACGGCATGGATCTGCTCGCCGCCGTGCAGCAGGTATTCAATCCGGCTCAGGCGCCGGATGCGTGGGTGCAGGCCACAGCTCTGGACAGTCTGCGCATCAACAAGAGCCTGACAATGGATGAGTTGTTTGCCAGCAATCCAGCGTTCGGTCGCTTCGGCGGCCGCGGCGTGGAATGGATAAACCTGGCTTTCCTCTCCGGCGGGCTGTTCTTGCTGCAACGGCGGGTCATCGCCTGGCACGCGCCGGTCGGCATGCTCGCGAGCCTGTTCGTCGTCAGCCTGTTGTGCTGGAACGGCTCGGGATCGGACTCGCATGGCTCGCCACTGTTCCACCTGCTGAGCGGTGCGACCATGCTGGGTGCTTTCTTCATCATTACCGAACCGGTCTCAGGTGCAAAAAGCGCCCCCGCCCGCCTGCTGTTTGGTATCGGCGTCGGCTTGCTGACTTATCTGATTCGCACGTGGGGTGGCTACCCGGACGGGCTCGCGTTCGCGGTGCTGCTGATGAATCTTGGCGTGCCGGCACTGGAACGTTTCGCCGCCAAGCGACAGACGCAGGTGACCCCATGAACCGCACAGCGAATGTCGTCATCGTGCTGGTCCTGACGATCAGCGGTGTTGGTGTGACGTATCTGGTACAACGCGCCAATGCACCGCAGATTGCCGCCGAGCTGCGCCGGCTCGACAATCGCAAACTGCTCGACGTGCTCCCAGCCGAAAGCTACGACAATCAACCGCTGGAACAGCCGTTGCCGCTGGTCGATGTCGCTTTGCCCCGTAGCCGTCTGCTCGGCGCTTATCGCGCAACCAAGGCCGGACAACCGGTGGCGCTGGTGCTGCGCAGTGAAACCGAGGGTTACGCCGGCACCCTCCAATTGCTGATCGCCGTTGATACCCGCGGCAAGCTGATTGGCGTGAAAACCCTCAGGCAAAACGAAACACCGGCACTCGGCGGACATCTTGGCGACTGGCCAAATACTTGGCTTCAGGCGTTTGCCGGCAAGTCACGCAAAGAACCCACCGATAACGGCTGGGCACTGAAAAAGGATCAGGGCCAATTCGACCAGATGGCGGGGGCCACCATTACCTCTCGCGCGGCGCTCAATGCCATCCACGATGCATTACGCTATTTCGATGAGCATCGGGTAGCCATGCTGGGGAGTGGTACATGAACACATCGGTGAAGCTGTCGAACTCAATGGTGCTGGTGCTGCTGCTCGGCACCAGCAGCTCGCTCGCCGAAGCTTCAGGCATGCTGTTTATGTCCGTGATGGTGGTGGGCGTGTATGGCGTCTGCATGTCGTTGCTGCGCCCGCGCCTGATGCCCTTGAGCACGTTATTGACCAGTGTGGTACTCGCCGCCACCCTCACCGCTTGCGCCGAGATATTCGCGCAACGCTGGTCTGTGCAATGGCATCAGGCTCTCAGTCTGTATACCGGGATGATCGCTCTGCAGTGCGTGGTACTGGAACATAACGGCTTCTTTCGCCATTCACTGGCCCAGCGCCTCAAACTCGGCATTCAGTTCGGCGGGCTGATGGTGCTACTGGCGGTGTTGCGAGAGCTCATCGGTCAGGGCAGCCTTGGCCGGGACCTGTCCGAACACTGGCGAGAGTGGGTGTTGTTTCGCGCAGGCCTGCACTGGCTGACGCTGGTTCCCGGCGCACTGATTTTACTGGGGCTGCTGCTCGCAGCACATCAGGCGTGGACGCGCCCGAACTCTATTTCGAAGGAAACGCATCGCCCATGAATGCCGCAAAACGTCTTGAGATTTTTCGCAGACTGCACGAAGACAATCCCGAGCCGAAAACCGAACTGGCGTACTCCTCGCCGTTCGAATTGTTGATCGCTGTAATTCTTTCAGCGCAGTCGACCGACGTCGGTGTCAACAAGGCCACGGCCAGGCTTTTCCCGGTAGCCAATACGCCAGCGGCGATTCATGCCTTGGGTGTCGAGGGGCTGTCCGAATACATCAAGACCATTGGCTTGTACAACAGCAAGGCGAAAAACGTTATCGAGACCTGCCGCTTGCTGGTAGAACGCCACGACAGCCAGGTTCCGCAAACGCGTGAAGAGCTCGAAGCCCTGCCAGGTGTCGGGCGTAAAACAGCGAATGTGGTCCTCAATACCGCTTTCCGCCAACTGACCATGGCAGTCGACACGCACATCTTCCGCGTCAGCAATCGCACCGGAATTGCACCCGGCAAGAATGTGGTCGAAGTGGAAAAGAAATTGATGAAATTTGTGCCCAAGGATTACCTGCTCGACTCCCACCACTGGCTGATTTTACATGGGCGTTACGTATGCCTGGCACGCAAACCCCGCTGCGGCAGCTGCCGGATCGAGGACTTGTGCGAGTACAAGGAAAAAACTTCAGACGATTGAGTAACTATTAGGTTTTTGTATCTGTCGATTGAAAAAATCTTTTTTACCAGTCGTTGTATTGTCGATATAAGGAGCGCCAAAGGCAGTCTTAGCCGGGAGTTAACCTGATGAGTACCGATAAAGAGCAATTGGACGTTGAAGACGATTTTACTGCCGCTGAGACCGATGACGCAGAACCCGTGGTCGAGGTCGCAAAAACCAACCTCAGCAAACGCCGCACCATCGACAATCTGCTAGAGGAGCGCCGGTTGCAAAAACAATTGGCTGATTACGATTTTGATCTCTGATATCTGAAGCCTCCCGAAACGGAGGCTTTTTTCTGTCCGCTGCACGCTGATGCTGATCGGTCGCTGAAAATACACTCAGACAAGCCCATTACGTTGTGCCAATTCGATCAAATCAACCAGAGAACGGGCATTGAGCTTCAACAGTAATCGAGTCTTGTAAGTACTGACTGTCTTGTTGCTGAGAAACATGCCATCGGCAATTTCCTTGTTGGTCTTGCCTCGAGCCAACTGCTGCAACACCATCATTTCGCGCCCGGAAAGACGATCGACCATATCGGCTTCGCTGGCATTTCCCAGGCTGGTGCGCACCGTGTGTAACGCCTGATTGGGAAAGTAGCTGTAACCGGAAAGCACCGCTTTGATGGCGCTGAGCAATTCGGTCAGATCCTGTTGTTTGCAAACATAGCCTGCAGCACCAGACTGCATGCAACGCATTGAAAAGTGCCCTGGCGCCTGGGAAGTCAACACCAGGACTTTCATCGGCATCGCAGTCGACGCCAGACGCGCAATAACCTCCAGACCATCAAGCTTGGGTATTCCAATATCCAGTATGACAATGTCCGGCATTTGTTCGCGCGCAAGTTGCAGAGCATCTACGCCATTATCCGTCTCTGCAATAACTTCGTAGCCATGACGCTCCATCAGCATGCGCACAGCAAGACGAATGACGGGGTGATCATCCACGATCAGCACTTTATTCATGGGCAAGTCCAGTTTCGCTGTTCGAATTTTTAGAGCCGGCACAATAGCCTAGTCACTTGCGACATGGCACAAGAGAGTTCCATTGCAAGCACAGCGAAAGACATCCCCTACAGCAAATAAAGACTTTTCCTACAAGAATTCCAAACTCCGCAGATCAAGTGTCACTCGGGCGCGGTTTACGACCCGTGTCAACCCGTTAAAACGCCTGCCAGACAAGCCCTCAGGGGAGCGCCGTACGAGCATGCGCTGATACCCGAATGATTGAAGAACTTTGCATGGCGCTATCAACAACCCGAAACTCTAACTCTGAAAAAAACCAACACACCTGTTCTTTTAAAAAAACAAATCAAAATCTTTCACCACGACAACATAAACAACTGAAACAAGATACTTCTATCCAACGCCATAGTTTTAATATAAAAATACACACCCACTAAAAACAAACCATAAGTACGGACAACTAAATTTCATGAGTGCCAAATATGCTGAAATTCAAAAAGAAAATTGCCAACCCAATGACAGTAATCGTTGTATTTGCTTTCATATCCGAGTCCTCCGCGGCCGTATCACTGCCATTCCTTGGTGATCAGGAACGCGAGATGTACATATGGTTCCTTATGAGCTTTCCTTTTTACTTGTTACTGCTATTTTTCATTACATTAAACTTCAACTATCGATCTCTTTATGCGCCTTCCGACTTCGACAAGGACGACAGTTTTTTAAAGCTGTCTGCCGATATCAAAGATACCGAAAGCGGATTGCGCAACAGTTCGACGGAAAAAGCTCCATCGCCTGAAAAAGCCAAGGAGACTTCCTCCAGTAACGGAGTACCTGCAAGAGAAGCGAACCTGCACCCGTCCGGTCCCCCGCCAGAACCTGGTGTCGCCGACACCGCGTGTTCATGGATCGAACATAACGTTCAATGGCCCAAACCGCTGGGAACCCTGCGAGCGATCGACGTGCGTCAGATGAACAATCGAATGGACTTTGACACCTTGCTGGAAAGCTTCTCTCGCCCTGGCAAACATTCGAAAATCATCGTATTACTGACTGATCCGGCGTCTGAGGTTCTGCTCATGCAGATCATGGCGGAGCTTCTGCGGCATGCAAAAAAACGCGTTGGAGCGACCCATGTGATTGCCTATAACGTACGTACGCACGCCAGCACGATTCTGAAAGGCGCATGAAATCCATGCAGCCTTTTGTAGTGGGTAAAAAAAGGCGGCTTTGTCATAACGACAAGCCGCCTTTTTTATTGCGTGTCTGAAGGGCTCAGAACAGCTTGCGGCCTTTGTTGGCAGCAATGCGCATGCGCAGCGCGTTGAGCTTGATGAAGCCCGCCGCGTCGGCCTGGTTGTAAGCACCGCCGTCTTCTTCGAAGGTCGCGATGTTGGAATCGAACAGCGAATCGTCGGACTTGCGGCCAGTGACGATCACGTTGCCTTTGTACAGTTTCAGGCGCACAACACCGTTCACGTTGACCTGCGAAGCGTCGATCATCTGCTGCAGCATCAGACGTTCCGGGCTCCACCAGTAACCGGTGTAGATCAGGCTGGCGTATTTCGGCATCAGCTCGTCTTTGAGGTGAGCGACTTCGCGGTCCAGGGTGATCGATTCGATGGCGCGGTGAGCGCGCAGCATGATGGTGCCACCCGGGGTTTCGTAGCAGCCACGGGACTTCATGCCGACGTAACGGTTTTCGACGATGTCGAGACGGCCGATACCGTGAGCACCACCGATCTTGTTCAGCGTCGCCAGCACGGTAGCCGGGGTCATTTCGACGCCGTCCAGTGCAACGATATCGCCGTTACGGTAAGTCAGTTCCAGGTATTGCGCTTTGTCAGGAGCGTTCTCCGGGGAGACGGTCCATTTCCACATGTCTTCTTCGTGCTCGGTCCAGGTATCTTCCAGCACGCCACCTTCATAGGAGATGTGCAGCAGGTTGGCGTCCATCGAGTACGGGGATTTCTTTTTGCCGTGACGCTCGATCGGGATCGCGTGCTTCTCGGCGTAGTCCATCAGCTTCTCGCGGGACAGCAGGTCCCACTCACGCCATGGTGCAATGACTTTTACGCCTGGCTTGAGTGCGTAGGCACCCAGTTCGAAACGCACCTGGTCGTTGCCCTTGCCGGTGGCGCCGTGGGAAATGGCGTCAGCGCCGGTTTCGTTGGCGATTTCGATCAGACGTTTGGCGATCAGCGGACGTGCGATGGAAGTACCCAGCAGGTACTCGCCTTCGTAAACGGTGTTGGCGCGGAACATCGGGAATACGAAATCACGCACGAATTCTTCGCGCAGATCGTCGATGTAGATTTCTTTGACGCCCATGGCCTGAGCCTTGGCGCGGGCCGGCTCGACCTCTTCGCCTTGACCGAGATCAGCGGTGAAGGTCACCACTTCACAGTTATAAGTATCCTGCAGCCACTTGAGGATCACCGAAGTGTCCAGGCCGCCGGAATACGCCAGAACGACCTTGTTTACGTCCGCCATGCCATCACTCCACGGGGTTCTACGGAAAGCCGAGGAGTCTACCGCCCAAACGCGATAATTTACAGAGGCGCGACAGCTTAAGACGACAAAGCGACAGAATCTGTCGAGAGCGCGACGATGACCCGCGGGTCAGGAAGTCGCTGCAGTGCTGGCTGGCGTACTCGCTTGCGGCGCCGGAGCCGCTGTCGGCGCCACACGTGCCAGTTTGACATTGACCCGGCGGTTCTTCGCGCGATTGGCCGCATTGGTGTTCGGCACAATCGGATATTGCTCGCCGTGGAACCGCACGGTGATCTGCGATTCCTGAATGCCATTGGCCTTGAAGAAGTCGACGACAGCCAGCGCCCGGCGGCGCGACAGTTCCCGATTGGTCAGGCGATTACCGCTGTTGTCCGAATGGCCGTCGAGTTCGATGTGATTGACCGTCGGATCGGCCTTCATGAACTCGAGCATCACTTGCAACTTGGCTTTGGCGGCGGAATCCAGGTCAACGCCTTCGCCAGGGAAGCCGATTTGCGACCGCTTGATCTGGTCGAAATTCTGCGGCAGCAACTTCGCCACACAGGTTTGATAGTCGTTGAACGCCTTGTTGAACTTGACTGGCAACAAACGCACTTCCGAAACCCGTCCGTCGCCAGACGCACGCCGCACCACCGGGCTGCGACCGTCGAGCAGGCCACTGATCAAGCCGCCGGCCTGGGATTGCGAGCTGTTGAACAGCACATTGCCGCTGCCGATTCTGACGCTGCCCAAGTTGATATCGCCGCGCCCCGGCTGCCAGGGCGCCGCCGCTGCCAGCAGCGTCGCCGAGCCGCCGCCGAGCATCGCGTTGTAGGCGTTCAGACGAAATATCGCCTGCTCGCCGGCCTTGCGCACGAACTCACCCGAGCCGAAATCAGTGATCGGCTGGGTCAGACGACATTCGAACTTGTCGCCGGCGACCGTCCACTCAATGTTCTCCAGACGGGTCTGGTACGTGAGCGCCATCGCGGGGAGGCTGGCAAACACACTGAGCAAGGCTAAATAACGCTGGCGCACGGGAGGCTCCATTGGCTTCTGAAACACAAAGACCGATTCACACTATGTTTACGGCATACCTACGGGATATCGGAAGGTTCCCGCAAAACTTGATAGCGAGTGCCTGCAAGAGTCTTTTCCGGTAGCATTCGCCTCAGTTTGACCCGCCTGGAATCCCCTCATGTCCGACCGCCTGACCCTGCTGCGTCCCGACGACTGGCACATTCATCTTCGCGATGGTGCCGTGTTGACCAATACCGTTGCCGATGTTGCGCGCACCTTTGGTCGCGCCATCATCATGCCCAACCTGGTACCTCCGGTGCGCAACGCCACTGAAGCCGATGGCTATCGCCAGCGGATTCTCGCTGCCCGCCCGGCCGGCAGTCGCTTTGAGCCGCTGATGGTGCTGTACCTCACCGACCGCACCCAGCCCGAAGAAATTCGTGAGGCCAAGGCCAGCGGTTTCGTGTACGCCGCCAAGCTGTACCCGGCCGGCGCGACCACCAACTCCGACTCCGGCGTGACCAGCATCGACAAGATTCTGCCGGCGATCGAAGCCATGGCCGAAGTCGGCATGCCGCTGCTGATCCACGGTGAAGTCACCCGCGGCGACGTCGATGTGTTCGACCGCGAAAAGATTTTCATCGATGAGCACATGCGCCGCGTAGTCGAACGTTTCCCGACGCTGAAAGTGGTGTTCGAACACATCACCACCGGCGACGCCGTGCAGTTCGTCAACGAGGCTTCGGCCAACGTTGGCGCGACCATCACCGCGCATCACCTGCTCTATAACCGCAACCACATGCTGGTGGGCGGGATTCGGCCGCACTTCTACTGCCTGCCGATCCTCAAGCGCAATACGCACCAGGAAGCCCTGCTCGACGCTGCCACCAGTGGCAGCGCGAAGTTCTTCCTTGGCACTGACTCGGCGCCGCACGCTCAGCACGCCAAGGAAGCCGCTTGTGGCTGTGCCGGCTGCTACACCGCGTACGCCGCCATCGAGATGTACGCCGAAGCCTTTGAGCAGCGCAATGCGCTGGATAAGCTCGAAGCCTTCGCCAGCCTCAACGGCCCGCGTTTCTATGGCCTGCCGGCGAACACCGATCGCATTACTTTGGTTCGTGAAGAATGGACTGCCCCGACCAGCCTGCCATTCGGCGAGCTGACCGTTATCCCGCTGCGCGCCGGTGAAAAACTGCGCTGGCGCCTGCTGGAGGAACACGCGTGAGTGAAGACCATTTCGACGACGAACTGGACGGTCAAAGTGGCGGCGGCGGTTCCCGCCACCCGATGGCAGCACGCTTTCGCGGCTACCTGCCGGTTGTCGTCGACGTAGAAACCGGCGGTTTCAACTCGGCCACCGATGCGTTGCTGGAGATTGCTGCGACCACCATCGCCATGGATGAAAAGGGTTTTGTTTACCCCGATCACACCTATTTCTTCCGTGTTGAGCCGTTCGAAGGCGCCAACATCGAAGCGGCGGCGCTGGAGTTCACCGGGATCAAACTCGATCACCCGCTGCGCATGGCGGTCAGCGAAGAAACCGCGCTGACCGACATCTTCCGAGGCATCCGCAAGGCGCTGAAGGCCAACGGTTGCAAGCGGGCGATCCTGGTCGGTCATAACAGCAGCTTCGACCTCGGCTTCCTGAACGCTGCGGTCGCGCGACTGGACATGAAGCGCAACCCGTTCCACCCGTTCTCCAGCTTCGACACCGCGACGCTGGCCGGTCTGGCGTACGGTCAAACCGTACTGGCGAAAGCCTGCCAGGCCGCCGACATCGATTTCGACGGCCGTGAGGCGCACTCGGCGCGTTACGACACCGAGAAAACCGCTGAGCTGTTCTGCGGCATCGTCAACCGCTGGAAACAGATGGGCGGCTGGGAAGACTTCGACGACTGATCCTCGTTGAGTAAATCCCGCGCATAAAAAAACCGGCCACAGGGGCCGGTTTTTTTGTACCTCGACGTTGCGCCTTACAGGGCAGCAGCGTTCTCGGTCAGGTAAGCCGCAACGCCTTCTGGCGAAGCGTTCATGCCTTTGTCGCCTTTTTTCCAGTTGGCAGGGCAGACTTCGCCGTGCTCTTCGTGGAATTGCAGAGCGTCGACCAGACGGATCAGCTCTTCCATGTTACGGCCCAGTGGCAGGTCGTTGATGATCTGCGAGCGGACAACGCCTTTGTCGTCGATCAGGAACGCGCCACGGAAAGCCACGCCGCCTTCGGATTCAACGTCGTAAGCCTTGGCGATGTCGTGCTTCATGTCGGCAGCCATGGTGTATTTCACCTGACCGATGCCGCCATTGTTCACTGGGGTGTTGCGCCATGCGTTGTGAGTGAAGTGCGAGTCGATCGACACAGCGATCACTTCAACGTTGCGCGCCTTGAAGTCAGCCATGCGGTTGTCCAGAGCGATCAGCTCGGACGGGCAGACGAAGGTGAAGTCCAGTGGGTAGAAGAACACCAGGCCGTATTTGCCTTTGATGGCCGAGGACAGGGTGAAGCTGTCAACGATCTCGCCATTGCCGAGTACGGCCGGGACGGA
>NZ_JBIUVX010000050.1:0-15575 GCF_044743175.1 Pseudomonas sp. NPDC087690 | reverse complement strand
GTCAGGGGCTTGTTTGCCTACGAGTACGCTCATTGATATCTCCTGGTGTAAAAACTTGAAGTTCAGGGTCCGGGCCAGCCTGCCACCCTCAGGCGACAGCCCTGTGACACGAACCCCCTTCGCAAGGGCCGACCATCATACACTGCGAATTTGGCCTGTCCTTAACGGTTTTTTGCAGTCTGCCGATCACAAGGCTGCATTTACGGGGCCAGGCAGATCGCCAGTAATCACCGTTCGTCAGTCACGCGCCAATCTGGTGAAAAGGCCTCGCAAAGCACTTTGACAATCATTCTCGTTATTATTAAGATCCATCGCAATTGAGTCACAACCAGCGACGGTTCTCACTTATGTATGTTTGTCTCTGCACTGGCGTCACCGACGGACAGATCCGCGAAGCGATCTATGAAGGTTGCTGCAGCTATAAAGAAGTCCGCCAGGCCACCGGCGTCGCCAGCCAATGCGGCAAATGTGCCTGCCTCGCCAAGGAAGTGGTTCGCGAAACCCTGACCAAGCTGCAAACCGCTCAGGCTGCGATCCCCTATCCGGTAGAATTTACTGCTGCGTAATAACACCCCATTTCAAAGAACCGGACTTATGTCCGGTTTTTTTATGCCCGAAAATCAATTGCTTACGCTCTAGACGCGGAACACAAACATTCTTATTCCGATTAATTTTCATTTATTATTCAATAACTTAGGTTTGACACTTATAAATACGAGGCTCAAACTCTGCCGTATATACAGCGAATACAGGGCAGGACTCCGATCATGAAAGGCGACATTACAGTCATCCAGCATCTCAACAAGATCCTTGCCAATGAGCTGGTCGCGATCAATCAGTACTTCCTGCATGCACGCATGTATGAAGATTGGGGTCTGAACAAGCTCGGCAAGCACGAATACAAAGAATCCATCGACGAGATGAAGCACGCGGACAAGCTGATCAAGCGCATCCTGTTCCTCGAAGGCCTGCCCAACGTACAGGACCTGGGCAAGCTGCACATCGGCGAGCACACCCAGGAAATGCTGGAGTGCGATCTGCGTATCGAGAAGACCGGCCACGCCGACCTGAAGACCGCGATCGCGCATTGCGAAACCGTTGGCGACTTCGGCAGCCGTGAACTGCTCGAAGACATTCTCGAATCCGAAGAAGAACATATCGACTGGCTGGAAACCCAACTGGGCCTGATCGATAAAGTCGGTCTTGAGAACTATCTGCAATCGCAGATGGGCGAAGAGTAGGAGCTGCCGCAGGCTGCGATCTTTTCAGATTGCACCGGCAACTTGCAGTAACTTTTCGAACGCACTAAAAAGCCCCGCCCTCTTTCAAGGTGCGGGGCTTTTTATTGGCTGAAGATCAAAAGATCGCAGCCTCGTTTCACTCGACAGCTCCTACAGGAGCAGGAGGTGTCGCGCGAAACCCGGCCTTATCAGGCTTCGGACTTGTTCGCCGCAGCCGCTTCAACAGCCGACTTGATGGTGCTTTGCAGCGAACCGTCTGCAGCCATCTCGGTCATGATGTCGCTACCGCCGACCAGCTCACCGCCGACCCACAGTTGCGGGAAAGTCGGCCAATTGGCGTACTTTGGCAGGTTGGCGCGGATTTCCGGGTTCTGCAGGATGTCCACGTACGCAAACTTTTCGCCACACGCCATCACAGCCTGCGCAGCTTTCGCGGAGAAGCCACACTGCGGGGCATTCGGCGAGCCTTTCATGTAAAGCAGAATGGTGTTGTTGGCAATCTGCTCTTTAATCGTTTCGATGATATCCATGGAGCACCTCGGCTGAACTTTCCGACTCATGGGTCGGCACGGTGGCGCATTGTAACGGAATCCCGAGCGCCATGCTCGGTCTCCCCGACAGACATGCTCACGCTGCCGCTACAGTGACCGGCACGCCGTTCAACGCCGCGTTTCCCGACAACTCGTCGAGCTGACATTCATCGGTCAGGTCATTGGCGCTCGAACCTGGCTGGCCGCTGGCAATCGCCATTTGCACGCCCGGGCGTGAATGGCCCCAACCGTGCGGCAGGCTGACCACGCCTTTCATCATGTCGAGACTGCCCAGCACCTCCACTTCAATCTGCCCGACCCGTGAACTCACACGCACCAGTTGTCCATCGTTGAGTCCACGGCTGGCCAGATCGTCCGGATGCATCAGCAACTGATGGCGTGGCTTGCCCTTCACCAGGCGGTGATAGTTGTGCATCCATGAGTTGTTGCTGCGCACATGACGACGACCAATCATCAACAGCTCATCGGCCGCCGGTGCTTGCAGCGCGGCAAAACGCGCGAGGTCGGCAAGGATCTCTGGCGGAGCAGCCTGCACACG
The DNA here is from genome assembly GCF_044743175.1 of Pseudomonas sp. NPDC087690. NCBI lineage: Bacteria > Pseudomonadati > Pseudomonadota > Gammaproteobacteria > Pseudomonadales > Pseudomonadaceae > Pseudomonas > Pseudomonas sp. NPDC087690. The sequence continues at coordinate 13,245 of NZ_JBIUVX010000050.1, read as the reverse complement.
CTGGTTCGGCGTTTTCAGGCGCGGTGCCAGGTTCGCTTTCAACGCGCCGAGGTCGATTCCGTGAGGATGATCAAACAATGTCGCCAACGAGAGTTGCTGCTCGGACGCGTCACCGTACCTCCCCATGCGCAACCCCATATCGATCATCTTCGCCGGCGGCATCGTTGGTTTCAGTTCTTTACCGGTCTTCTCGGCAAAGGCCTTGGCCAGGCCAACAAAAATCTCCCAGTCGTGCAGCGCGCCTTCGGGCTTGGCGAGGATCGCGCGATTGAAGCGGGTGACGTTGCGCACCGCGAACAGGTTGAACGTGGTGTCGTAGTGATCGTTCTCCAGTGCCGAGGTCGACGGCAGGATCAGGTCGGCATAACGCGTGGTTTCATTGATGTACAGGTCAATGCTGACCATGAAGTCGAGGCCGTCCAGCGCGCGTTCCAGTTGCCGCCCGTTCGGTGTCGACAACACCGGATTGCCGGCCACCGTGATCAGCGCCCGGATCTGGCCCTCGCCTGCGGTGAGCATCTCTTCGGCCAGCGCCGAGACCGGCAGTTCGCCGCCGTACTCAGGACGCCCGGAAACACGACTCTGCCACTTGTTGAAATGCCCACCCGAGGTCGACGCCACCAGATCCACGGCAGGTTCAGTGCACAATGCCCCTCCAACACGGTCAAGGTTGCCGGTGACCAGATTGATCAACTGCACCACCCAATGACACAGCGTGCCAAAGGCCTGGGTCGAAACACCCATCCGGCCATAGCAAACCGCACTCGGCGCGGCAGCAAAATCCCGCGCCAGTTGACGGATCTGCTCAGCGGACACCGCACACAGCGGACTCATGGCCTCGGCGGTGAAGGTCTCCACCGCAGCGCGCACCTCGTCCAGCCCGTCGACCGGCAAATGACTGTCGCGGGTCAGGCCTTCGCCAAACAGTGTATTGAGCACACCGAACAACAACGCGGCATCGCCACCCGGGCGCACGAACAAATGCTGATCGGCCATCGCCGCAGTCTCGCTGCGCCGAGGGTCGACCACCACGACTTTACCACCGCGCGCCTGGATCGCTTTTAAACGTTTCTCAACATCTGGCACGGTCATGATGCTGCCGTTGGACGCCAACGGATTACCGCCGAGGATCAACATGAAATCGGTGTGATCAATGTCCGGAATCGGCAGCAGCAGGCCGTGTCCGTACATCAGATAACTGCTCAGGTGATGCGGCAACTGATCGACCGAAGTCGCCGAGAAGCGATTGCGCGTCTTCAGCAAACCGAGGAAATAATTGCTGTGCGTCATCAACCCGTAATTGTGCACGCTCGGGTTGCCCTGATAGACCGCCACGGCGTTCTGCCCGTGACGCTCCTGAATTGCCGCCAGTTTTCCAGCCACCAGCGCAAACGCCTCGTCCCATTCGATCGGCAGCCATTCGCTGCCAACGCGGCGCATCGGCTGGCGCAGGCGATCGGGATCGTTCTGGATATCCTGCAGCGCCACCGCTTTGGGGCAGATGTGCCCGCGACTGAAGGTATCAAGCGCATCGCCCTTGATCGAGGAGATCGCGACATTGCCCTCGGATTCGGTGGTCTCGATGGTCAGGCCGCAAATGGCTTCACACAGGTGGCAGGCACGGTGGTGGAGAGTCTTGGTCATGGCCAGTCTCTGTCTTGTTCTGGGCGGGCGATCACGCCCGCGGGAACAAAACTATGGCCCCGGCGCAGGTCTGGCGCCAGCGACGTTCGTCTTGTGAATCGAGGCCTATCAGGTGGGCCGATAGGCCGGCACGATCAGTTCGATGGCAACTGCGGCGGTGCTGCCAGCTGGATTTCCTGAATGGTTTCGATCTGCTCGTGGGCGACGTGCACGCCGGTGAGTTCGCCGATCAACCGCCAATGCTCGTCGAGCCCGGCGCTGATGGTGGCCATGCGGTCAATCATGTGGCGCCCGGCAGTCTTCACCACTTCGTCTTCGCTGCGCAGCAACTCAAAAGACATTGAAGTGACTGACGCGGTGAGATGGGTCAGAGAGCGAGCCGTATGGCCCAGCAATTCCATTAACAGTTTTTCTTTCGATTCCATGCGGAGGCTTCCTGCGTCGCTCGAAAGGTATTTATAACCCAGCACTTTGCTTTAGCAAATGTTTCACACCGGCCATCCGACCAAGCGAATCCGTAACCGTGCAGTCTTGAACCGACCTGAGTAACGCCATCCCCGCTACGCCTGATTGCCAAGCCCCGCGAGGCCAGTGTACAAAGGGGCTCGCTGCTGTCCTCATGGCGGCTCTAAATGCGCACTGCAACATTCAGTACGCTTCTCTGTTCGCGCAAAAACGTAGCCTATTGGAAAAACGCGACATTTAGTGTCAATATCGCGCCTCCCCCTATTTCGTCGCCCCGTGCGGCTTACGCCGCAGGTCTCGCCCGTTGTTCCGTTAAACAAGGCTTTGAGCATCTGCGGTTTGTAGCAAAAAGGTAGTCAATGATGAGCGCAAGGCACTTTCTCTCCCTGATGGATTGCACGCCCGAAGAGCTGGTCAGCGTGATCCGTCGAGGCGTTGAGCTCAAGGACCTGCGTAACCGCGGCGTACTGTTCGAGCCTCTGAAAAACCGCGTGCTGGGCATGATCTTCGAAAAATCCTCGACCCGTACCCGGATTTCGTTCGAAGCAGGCATGATCCAGCTCGGCGGCCAGGCGATCTTCCTCTCGCCGCGCGACACTCAACTGGGCCGTGGCGAGCCGATCGGCGATTGCGCCATCGTCATGTCGAGCATGCTCGATGCAGTGATGATCCGTACCTTTGCCCACAGTACTCTGACCGAATTTGCCGCCAACTCGCGCGTACCGGTGATCAACGGCCTGTCCGATGACCTGCACCCGTGTCAGCTACTGGCCGACATGCAGACCTTCCTTGAACACCGTGGCTCGATCCAGGGCAAAACCGTGGCCTGGATCGGCGACGGCAACAACATGTGCAACAGCTATATAGAAGCGGCGATCCAGTTCGACTTCCAGCTGCGCGTTGCCTGCCCGCAAGGCTATGAACCGAATCCCGAGTTCGTGGCCAAGGCTGGCGATCGCGTGACCATCGTTCGCGACCCGCAAGATGCCGTGCGCGGTGCGCATCTGGTGAGCACCGATGTCTGGACTTCGATGGGTCAGGAAGAGGAAACTGCCAAGCGCCTCAAGCTGTTCGCCCCGTTCCAGGTCAACCGTGCCCTGCTCGACCTCGCTGCCGAGGACGTGCTGTTCATGCACTGCTTGCCTGCGCACCGTGGCGAAGAAATCAGCCTCGACCTGCTTGATGACCCGCGCTCCGTCGCCTGGGATCAGGCAGAAAACCGTCTCCACGCACAGAAGGCCCTGCTCGAGTTCCTCGTTGAACCGGCATATCACCACGCATGAGCCATGAATTACTGCTGAACCTGCGCAACCTCGCGGGCGGGGATGAAGTGCAACGTGTGGTGCAGAACCTCAATCTGCACCTCAACGCCGGTGACATCGGCTGCCTGCTCGGCTCGTCCGGCTGCGGCAAGACCACCACCCTGCGCGCCATCGCCGGTTTCGAGCCGGTGCACGAAGGTGAAATCACCCTTGGCGGCGAAACCATTTCCCGCGCCGGTTTCACTTTGGCGCCGGAGAAACGCCGGATCGGCATGGTGTTCCAGGACTATGCGCTGTTCCCGCATCTGAGCGTCGCGGACAACATCGCCTTCGGCATTCGCAAGCACCCGAACAAGGCGCGCGTCACCGAAGAGCTGCTGGAACTGGTCAACCTGAAGAACCTCGGCAAGCGCTTCCCCCACGAGTTGTCCGGCGGCCAGCAACAGCGCGTCGCCCTCGCCCGCGCGTTGGCACCGGAGCCGCAACTGCTGCTGCTCGACGAACCCTTCTCCAACCTCGATGGCGAGTTGCGCCGCAAACTCAGTCATGAGGTACGCGACATTCTCAAGGCACGTGGCACCAGCGCGATTCTGGTGACCCACGACCAGGAAGAAGCCTTTGCCGTCAGCGATCACGTTGGCGTGTTCAAGGAAGGTCGGCTGGAGCAGTGGGACACGCCGTACAACCTCTATCACGAACCGGCAACGCCGTTTGTGGCGAGTTTTATCGGTCAGGGCTACTTCATTCGCGGCCAGCTCGGCAGCCCGGAATCGGTGCAGACGGAACTCGGCGTGCTGCGCGGCAACCGGGCGTACGGGTGGCCGATTGGCGGCGCGGTGGACGTGTTGCTGCGCCCGGATGACATTATTTATGCGCCGGACAGCGCGTTGAAAGCGCGCATTGTCGGCAAGACGTTCCTCGGAGCTTCAACGTTATATCGCCTGCAATTGCCGACCGGTGCACAGCTGGAATCGATTTTCCCCAGCCATGCCGATCATCAGGTTGGTGCGCAAGTGGGGATTCGTGTTGCCGCTGAACATCTGGTGTTGTTCCAGGCTTGCGGCAGCACTGCTGCGCAAATTCCGGCGGCGGAAAACGGCGTCCGCCGCTACAGCACCTCGCTTTAAAGATCAAAAGATCGCAGTCTTCGGCAGCTCCTGCATTGATCCCTGCAGGAGCTGCCGAAGGCTGTGATCTTTTAGCTTTTAACCCAGGATCAGGGTGCCGCTGGCAACCAGCGTTGCATTGCCGCCGATTTTTACCCGCTCGCCTTCCAGCCGGCAGAACAACTCGCCACCCCGCGCCGAACGCTGGCACGCCGTCAGGCTCGATTTGCCCAGACGCTTGGACCAATACGGAATCAGACTGCAGTGCGTCGACCCGGTCACCGGATCCTCATTGATGCCAATTGCCGGCGCGAAATAGCGCGAGACGAAGTCATGCTGATTGCCCCGCGCCGTGACGATCGCGCCCAGCCACGGCAGCTTCGCCAGCGCGACCATGTCCGGCTTGCAATCGAGCACGGCCTGCTCCGACTCCAGCACCACAAACAGTTCGTTGGAACCGAGCACATCAACCGCTTCAACTCCCAGCGCGCGCTCGACATCCAGGGTCACGCCAATCTCTGACGGCACGATCGACGGAAAGTCCAGCCATAAGCGGCCCTCTTCACGATTGACACTCAACGGCCCGGACTTACTGGTGAAGTCGATACGCTCGGCCGCTTCCTGGTAGATCTCGAACAACACATGGGCGCTGGCCAGCGTGGCATGCCCGCACAACGGCACTTCAGTGGTCGGAGTAAACCAGCGGATATGCCAGGCTTGGCCTTCACGCACGAGAAACGCGGTTTCCGCCAGATTGTGTTCGGCAGCGATCTTCTGCATCAGCTCATCCGCGAGCCACGCATCCAGCCGATACACCATTGCTGGATTGCCACTGAATGGCCGATCACTGAAAGCGTCGACCTGATGAAACTCAAGCTGCATAACCTTCTCCCTAAGTCAGTCGGCAGAGCATGCAGCGCGAGACGGATCAGCGCCAGTGACAGAACCGGCCAATTTTCTTCATACAGCGCAGCCCCCTCTCAGGCACGCCCGATATCGGCGAATTTGGCCTGAGTGTGTTCCGCGAGAGTCGCAGGGGGCAACTCGACCTCCAGCCCGCGCCGACCGGCACTGACATAAATAGTCGCAAAACCCTGAGCCGAGTTATCAATGAAGGTGCGCAGACGCTTTTTCTGCCCCAGCGGGCTGATACCACCCAACAAATAACCGGTAGAGCGCTGTGCCGCCGCCGGGTCAGCCATTTCGACTTTCTTCACCCCAGCGGCGTGGGCCAGACCCTTGAGGTCGAGACTTCCGACGACCGGCACCACCGCCACCAGCAGCTCACCTTTTTCGCTGGCCGCCAGCAGAGTCTTAAACACCTGCGCCGGCTCAAGTGCCAGTTTTTCCGCAGCCTCCAGCCCATATGAAGCGGCTTTTGGATCATGTTCGTAACTGTGCACGCGATGTTCGGCACGAACTTTTTTCAACAAGTCCAACGCAGGGGTCATGGCAGCTCCAGGCTCGGCAGTGACAGAAAAATCTTCTGCCGGATTCTAGGCGATCAGCTCCTAAAAGGCTCTATCCCAAGCCACGAATGCCGGGGCTTGCAGACATTCCGAGCACTCCATGGAACGCCGCAGACACAGGATCATTCATCCAGCGAATAGTTACATTGTGACTGATGGTTCACTTTCGACCTTTGACAGGTTTGTTTCTTGTCTATATTTTTTCGAATCTGAATAATGTAAGAATTATCATCATTGCAGCACCCAGCAGTAAACCGGGAACCGAATGGGGATTCCAACCCGGTGAAAATCGCGCCCTGCCCTGACGGCAATGCGCCAGACAACAACAAAAACCGAGGTTTTCAATGACGACTGCTTTACAGCAACCAACGCTCTCGAGCCAATGCATGGCCGAGTTTCTGGGCACTGCACTCCTGATCTTTTTCGGCACCGGTTGTGTCGCCGCGCTCAAGGTCGCGGGCGCCAGCTTCGGCCTGTGGGAAATCAGCATCATCTGGGGCGTCGGCGTCAGCATGGCGATCTACCTCACCGCGGGCGTTTCCGGCGCGCACCTGAACCCGGCCGTGAGCATTGCACTGGCAATCTTCGCCGACTTCGAAAAGCGCAAACTGCCCTTCTATATCCTCTCGCAAATCGCTGGCGCGTTCTGCGGTGCACTGTTGGTTTACACGCTGTACAGCAATCTGTTCTTCGATTACGAACAAACTCACCAAATGGTTCGCGGTTCGGCCGCCAGCCTTGAGTTGGCCTCGGTATTCTCGACGTTCCCGAACCCGGTGCTGTCCACTGCTCAGGCTTTTCTGGTCGAGATGATCATCACCGCGATCCTGATGGGCGTGATCATGTCGCTGACCGACGACAACAACGGCCTGCCGAAAGGCCCGCTGGCGCCACTGCTGATCGGTTTGCTGATCGCTGTGATCGGCAGTTCGATGGGCCCGCTGACCGGTTTCGCGATGAACCCGGCGCGTGACTTCGGTCCGAAACTGATGACTTTCTTCACCGGCTGGGGTGAAATTTCCTTCACTGGCGGCCGTGATATTCCGTACTTCCTGATTCCGATTTTTGCACCGATTGTCGGTGCCTGCCTCGGCGCAGCCGGGTATCGCGGGCTCATCGCCCGTCACCTGACCGGCGCCACACCTGCTACAAAGGATGCAGAACCGGCCATTGACGGCAAACCAAGAACCTCTTGAAACAGTCGGCGCAGGCTCCTGCCCAATAGAGCCTGCGCCACGGCCCACTCTCCCTTATTTCGTCCAAGGCAATCGACATGACCGACATTCAGAATAAGAACTACATCATTGCCCTCGATCAGGGTACGACCAGCTCGCGCGCGATCATTTTCGACCGCGATGCGAACGTGGTCTGCACCGCGCAGCGCGAGTTCGCTCAGCATTATCCGCAGGCCGGTTGGGTCGAACATGATCCGATGGAAATTTTTGCAACCCAGAGCGCGGTGATGGTTGAAGCGCTGGCGCAGGCCGGTCTGCATCACGACCAGGTCGCCGCCATCGGCATCACCAACCAGCGCGAAACCACAGTGGTCTGGGACAAGACCACCGGTCGCCCGGTGTACAACGCCATCGTCTGGCAGTGCCGCCGCAGCACCGAGATCTGCCAGCAACTCAAGCGTGATGGTCACGAAGAGTACATCCGCGACAACACCGGCCTGGTCACCGACCCGTACTTCTCCGGCACCAAACTGAAGTGGATCCTCGACAACGTCGAAGGCAGCCGCGAGCGTGCACGCAACGGCGAATTGCTGTTCGGCACCGTCGATAGCTGGCTGATCTGGAAATTCACCGGCGGCAAAGTACACGTCACCGACTACACCAACGCCTCGCGTACCATGCTCTTCAACATTCACTCGCTGGAGTGGGATTCGAAGATGCTCGAGATCCTCGACATTCCGCGCGAGATGCTCCCGGAAGTGAAGGCGTCTTCGGAAATCTACGGCCGCACCAAGAGCGGCATCGCCATCGGCGGTATTGCCGGTGACCAGCAAGCGGCGCTGTTCGGTCAGATGTGCGTGGAACCAGGCCAAGCGAAAAACACCTACGGTACCGGCTGCTTCCTGCTGATGAACACCGGTGACAAAGCGGTGAAATCCCAGCACGGCATGCTCACCACCATCGCTTGCGGCCCGCGTGGCGAAGTCGCTTACGCGCTGGAAGGCGCAGTGTTCAATGGCGGTTCGACCGTGCAGTGGCTGCGTGATGAACTGAAGATCATCAACGACGCCCACGACACCGAATACTTCGCCAATAAAGTGAAGGACAGCAACGGCGTGTACCTGGTGCCGGCGTTCACAGGTTTAGGCGCTCCGTACTGGGACCCGTATGCCCGTGGCGCGCTGTTTGGTCTGACGCGCGGTGTGCGCGTTGACCACATCATCCGCGCTGCGCTGGAATCGATTGCCTACCAGACCCGCGACGTGCTCGACGCCATGCAACAGGACTCCGGCGAACGCCTCAAAGCCCTGCGCGTGGACGGCGGAGCGGTGGCGAACAACTTCCTCATGCAGTTCCAGGCCGACATTCTCGGTACGCAGGTCGAGCGTCCGCAAATGCGTGAAACCACGGCACTCGGCGCGGCGTATCTGGCCGGTCTGGCGTGCGGTTTCTGGGGCAGCCTGGAAGAACTGCGCGGCAAAGCAGTAATCGAGCGCGAGTTCGAACCGAGCCTGGACGAAGTGGAGAAAGAGAAGCTGTACAAAGGCTGGAAAAAAGCCGTCAGCCGCACCCGTGACTGGGCGCGTGAAGACGCTGAATAAGCCAGTCTGAGGACGGACTAAAGCTGGAAACTGGTCGGGAGGAGATTCCTGCGGCATCATGGGCAAATTTTGCACGGCAGCCCAAAGGAAGCCCCATGAATCTGCCTCCCCGTCAGCAGCAAATCCTCGAGCTGGTCCGCGAACGCGGCTATGTGAGCATCGAGGAAATGGCCACGCTGTTCGTTGTTACCCCGCAAACCATCCGCCGCGACATCAATCAGCTCGCGGAAGCCAATCTGCTGCGCCGTTACCATGGCGGCGCTGCCTATGATTCCAGCGTTGAAAACACCGCTTATGCAATGCGCGCCGACCAGATGCGCGATGAAAAACAACGCATCGGCGAAGCCATCGCCGCGCAGATTCCCGATCACGCCTCGCTGTTCATCAACATTGGCACGACCACCGAATCGATTGCCCGCGCCCTGCTCAATCACAATCACCTGAAAATCATCACCAACAACCTGCACGTGGCGTCGATGCTCAGTGCCAAGGATGATTTCGATGTGTTGCTGACCGGCGGCAATGTGCGTCGTGATGGCGGTGTTGTCGGTCAGGCCAGCGTGGATTTCATCAATCAGTTCAAAGTTGATTTCGCCCTGGTCGGGATCAGCGGCATTGATGAAGACGGCAGCCTGCTGGATTTCGATTATCAGGAAGTACGGGTTTCCCAGGCGATCATTGCCAATGCGCGGCAAGTGATTCTGGCGGCGGACTCGAGCAAGTTCGGGCGTAACGCGATGATTCGCCTGGGGCCGATCAGCCTGATCGATTGCCTGGTGACCGATCAGCAGCCGGTGCCAGCGTTGGCGCAGTTGTTGAGTCAGCACAAGATTCGCCTGGAAGTCGTTTAACCCCCCCAAGATCAAAAGATCGTCCGATCGCGGCCCGAGCCTTCGGCAGCTCCTACAGGTTACGTGAACCCATGTAGGATCTGCCGAAGAATGGGATCTTTTCGCTTTTAATGTTCGTATTTTTTCCTTTCTCTGGCCTTCGATGAGTTTTTTCAATCGAACGTGACTGGCTGCGCGCGTCTTTATGGGCTACCATTTTCGCAAATGAACATTAATGTTCGATTTCCAATATAGAAAATCAAAAGAACCCGAGGCCAGCCGATGTCCACCTCTACCTTGCGTACGCCCCCAATCTCCGAGATCTACGACGTCGCCGTTATCGGCGGCGGGATCAATGGTGTGGGGATCGCAGCGGATGCCGCCGGTCGCGGACTTTCGGTGTTCCTTTGCGAAAAGGACGACCTCGCCAGCCACACTTCGTCGGCCAGCAGCAAGCTGATCCACGGTGGTCTGCGCTACCTCGAACATTACGAATTCCGTCTGGTGCGTGAAGCGCTGGCCGAGCGCGAAGTGCTGCTGGCCAAGGCCCCGCATATCGTCAAACCGATGCGCTTCGTACTGCCGCACCGTCCGCACCTGCGCCCGGCGTGGATGATCCGCGCGGGCCTGTTCCTCTATGACAACCTCGGCAAGCGCGAAAAACTGCCTGGTTCGAAAAGCCTCAAGTTCGGCGCCGACAGCGCACTGAAAAGTGAAATCAAGAAAGGCTTCGAATACTCCGACTGCTGGGTCGACGACGCCCGCCTCGTGGTACTCAACGCCATGGCCGCCCGTGAAAAAGGCGCCCACGTGCACACCCAGACCCGTTGCGTCAGCGCCCGCCGCGCCAAAGGCTTGTGGCACCTGAACCTGGAACGCGCCGACGGCAGCCTGTTTTCGATCACCGCCAAAGCGCTGGTGAACGCCGCCGGCCCGTGGGTCGCCAAGTTCATTCGTGACGACCTGAAGATGGAATCGCCGTACGGCATCCGCCTGATTCAGGGCAGCCACATCATCGTGCCGAAACTGTACGAAGGTGATCACGCGCACATCCTGCAAAACGAAGATCAGCGCATCGTTTTCACCATTCCGTACCTGAACAACCACTTCACCCTGATCGGCACCACCGACCGTGAGTACACCGGTGACCCTGCGAAAGTGGCAATCACCGACGGCGAAACCGATTACCTGCTGAAAGTGGTCAACGCCCACTTCAAGAAGCAAATCAGCCGCGACGACATCCAGCACAGCTACTCAGGCGTACGTCCGCTGTGCAACGACGAATCCGATAACCCGTCGGCGGTCACCCGCGATTACACCCTGGCCTTGTCGGGCAACAGCGAAGAAGCGCCACTGCTGTCGGTATTCGGCGGCAAGCTGACCACCTACCGCAAACTCGCCGAGTCGGCGATGGCGCAACTGATGCCGTTCTTCACCCAGATGCGCCCGAGCTGGACCGCCACGGCCACCTTGCCCGGCGGTGAAGACATGACCACGCCACAAGCCTTGAGCGCGCTGATTCGCGACAAGTTTGACTTCGTGCCGACCGAGATATCCCGTCGCTGGGCCACCACCTACGGCAGCCGCACCTGGCGCATGCTCGAAGGCGTGGAAAGCCTCGCCGACATGGGCGAGCACATTGGCGGCGGGCTCTACACCCGTGAAGTCGATTACCTGTGCAGCGAAGAGTGGGCGACCACGGCGCATGACATTCTGTGGCGTCGCAGCAAGCTCGGTCTGTTCACCACTCCGGCGGAGCAGGAGAAGCTTGCGGCGTATCTGGGTAAGGTTGAGCAGAACCGTAGCAAGATTGAAGCGGCGTGATTTGAACATTGGTTAAACAAAAAGCCCCTGAATCGTAAGGTTCAGGGTTTTTTTTGTTTGCCTGACACACCGCTACCCCTGTAGGAGTGAGCCTGCTCGCGATGGCGGTGTGTCAATCAACATACCTGGCGCCTGACACACCGCTATCGCGAGCAGGCTCACTCCTACAAAACCTCGTTCGGTTTTCCGAACGAGACTCCCCGGTCAATTCGGTAAACCGGATCACTCCCCACAAAAAAATCTGCCACAAAACTTTAATATCCTTATAAATCATAACTTTAAGCATTCGAGACTGGTCTGGCACGACTCATGCTCTACACTCTCTCGACGAATGCCTGTTGTGCCAACACTTCAGGAGCCGTCAGGCATTCGAAGCACAAAAGGGCCGACGAACTGGCTCCATAAAAAAAACAATTCGAGGAAAATTTGATGCGCATCGTTCCCCATATCCTGGGCGCAGCCATTGCGGCCGCTCTGATCAGCACGCCAGTTTTCGCCGCCGAACTCACCGGCACCCTGAAGAAAATCAACGATTCGGGCACCATCACGCTCGCTCACCGCGACAGCTCCATTCCGTTTTCCTACATTGCCGATGCTTCCGGCAAGCCAGTGGGCTACTCCCACGACATTCAAGTGGCCATCGTTGAAGCCCTGAAAAAAGACCTGAACAAGCCCGATCTGCAGGTCAAATACAACCTGGTGACCTCGCAAACCCGTATCCCGCTGATCCAGAACGGCACCGCGGACATCGAGTGTGGCTCGACCACCAACAACGCCGAACGCGCCCAGCAAGTCGACTTCACCGTCAACATCTTCGAAATCGGCACCCGTCTGCTGGTCAAGAAAGACAAGGAAGGCAAGCCGTCCTACGCTGACTTCGCCGACCTCAAAGGCAAAAACGTCGTAACCACCGCGGGCACCACGTCCGAGCGCATCATCAAAGCGATGAACGCCGATAAGCAGATGGGCATGAACATCATCTCCGCCAAAGACCACGGCGAATCCTTCAACATGCTGGAAAGCGGCCGCGCCGTTGCCTTCATGATGGACGACGCCCTGCTGGCCGGCGAAGAAGCCAAGGCCAAGAAGCCGGCTGACTGGATCATCACCGGTACGCCGCAGTCGTTCGAAGCCTACGCATGCATGGTTCGCAAAGATGACCCGGCCTTCAAAAAGGCTGTCGATGACGCCATCGTTGCGCTGTACAAGTCCGGCGAGATCAACAAGATCTACAGCAAGTGGTTCGAGAGCCCGATTCCACCAAAAGGCCTGAACCTGAACTTCCCGATGAGCGACAAGGTAAAAGATCTGATCGCCAACCCGAGCGACAAGCCGGCGCCTGACGTAAAAATCTGATTCCTGACTAACCTTATTGCCTGAGGGAGCCACTCTCCCTCAGGCGTCTGTTACTACCTGCGGGCTGTACTGTGGAACACTCGACCTGGCGGTTTTCGAGCCGATCGCGTGTGCCTGACGTTCAACGTCAGGCGGGAAAGGATCTTCCCCAAGCGGGTGCTTGTACATCGATCGATCTCGAGGGGAGACCCTAATGAATTACAACTGGGACTGGGGCGTGTTCTTCAAGTCCACCGGCGTCGGCAGCGAGACCTATCTCGACTGGTACGTCTCCGGTTTGGGCTGGACCATTGCCATTGCCATCGTGGCATGGATCATCGCCTTGCTGCTGGGCTCCATTCTGGGGGTCATGCGCACGGTGCCAAACCGTATCGTATCGGGCATCGCGACCTGCTACGTGGAACTGTTTCGCAACGTGCCGCTGATTCCGGAATTCGGGATCAGCGGTTTTTTCATTATGGCGTGCCGTTTCGCCCATACAGGCGATAACCGTCACGTTGGTTCAAACGGTCG